>JAWQFQ010000519.1:0-1462 GCA_035967975.1 Scytonema sp. PMC 1070.18 | reverse complement strand
TAACAATCGATTAGCTTAAATTCACCAACCAGAAAGAACAAAACAAGGTGATTCATCGTATTATGCAGCACAAAAGCCAGCACAATTCTAAGCAAAACACCGTTGTTAAGCCTGACAAAGGAGTCCGGGGCAAAACATCCAAAGTGGTGTATCGACCTGAGAGTCAAATGAAACATCCATATCAGTTACTCCAGGACATGGGACGGGATTTGCTGGCATCAAGAGAACTCGCTTGGCGACTGCTGATTCGAGATATTAGTGCCAAATACCGTCAGTCTTTTCTGGGAATTGTTTGGGCATTTTTACCCCCAATCGTCATGGCTTGTGGTTTCACCCTAGCCAAAACTGGTGGGGTGGTCAATATCGGTAACACAGATTTGCCCTATCCGGCTTACATCATGTTCAGTATGACACTGTGGCAAACCTTCACTGAAGCGCTCAACGGACCAGTACAAGCCGTCACCTCTGCAAAGGCAATGCTTTCCAGGATTAATTTCCCCCGTGAAGCATTGATTGTAGCCAAGTTAGGAGAAGTGTTTTTTAACTTTGCAATCAAGTTGATTCTGATTGTGGGTTTGTTTATCTGGTTTCAAATCCCAATCAGTTGGAGCATTATTGTCGCACCAGTGGCGTTAATTCACATGGTCTTACTGGGAACGTTTATTGGGTTATTGTTAGCGCCATTCGGGGCATTGTACCAAGATTTTACAATGGGAATAACGTTAATCACGGGGTTTTGGTTGTTTCTGACACCAGTGGTATACCCGATTCCAAGTGATGGTGTGTTTGGAAGTATCGTCAAACTCAACCCGGTCACACCGTTGCTCGTGACAACACGAGAGTTAGCGACTACAGGTGTGGTATCTGACCCGGTAGGTTTTTGGATCGCAAGCCTAGTGGCGATGTTTGGATTGTTCATAGCTTGGGTGATATATCGTTTAGCAATGCCCTTTGTCGTGGAGAGGATAAGTTCATAATTATGGTTGGCATTAACGAGCAAGAAGTTTCAACAAAGCAGACCGAAAGCGAAGTTATCCTGAGTGCGAATAGAGTGTCTAAGAAATTTTGTCGGGATTTAAAGCGGTCGTTGTTGTATGGTGTTCAAGATATTGCTTCGGAAGTACTGGGGTTTGGAGACAAAAGAGATAAATTGCGACCCAACGAGTTCTGGGCGCTAAACAATGTCAGTTTTGAGTTACGCAAAGGAGAGGCTCTAGGTTTAGTTGGTAAAAATGGGAGTGGAAAGTCAACGCTGATGCGAGTGATTGCAGGTTTAATTAAACCAGACACTGGATTTGTAGAAGTAAGTGGTCGGGTAGCACCGTTAATTGCATTAGGGGCTGGGTTTAATCCAATTTTGACAGGCAGAGAAAATATTTATGCCAATATGTCAATTTTAGGTTTGTCTAAAAAGGAAATTGATGAACGATTTGATGAAGTTGTCGAGTTTGCAGAAATTGGG
>JAWQFQ010000518.1:0-1481 GCA_035967975.1 Scytonema sp. PMC 1070.18 | reverse complement strand
ATTAAACTAAGCCGCTCCGTCGCCAGAGCGACTTGTCTTCAAAACCGGACGTGAATTTTTCAATTCATCCGGCTCCTCAATAATTTGGTGCTTGTCTTATTGCATACCTCCAGCCAAATAATCCTTGGCTGTTTTAACGTCGTGACAGTGCCTGTGTAGTAACTGGAGATTTTTATACTCATCTTTTCCACCCTTACTTAGGGGGATCTTGTGGTCAATCTCCATTACATCTTCCAAACGGAAGTACAATCCGCAGTGAGCACATTTTCCTTTTTGTTGCTTTAGGAGTGTTGCCACTCTTTTTGGCATTTCGGGGTGTGCGCCCATTCTTGAACTCCAGTAAATTAGGTTGCCATCGTATGGACTGGCATTGCCTTTCACTTTTATGTGACGAACAATAGGTGTGTCTGTGTGATTGGTTAGACGTCTTGAATTTTTCCCTTCGTTCGCTGTTGCAAATACCCAATTATCACCGCCAATGGTGCGCCAATATTTACTAGCTACCCATTCTCCAGATTTGTTTGGATGGCGGCGTTGTGCCCAAGATTTTAGTTTTGGATACAAAAAATTATCTAGGTTAGAGTAAGCTTCTTTGCTTACAACTGTTGAATAGTAGTTAGACCATCCTCTAATTATCGGGTTTAATCGACTAATTAACGCCGCTTGTGGCGCTTGCTTATGGTCATCAATGATACTGGCTATTCGTTCGTAATGTATCCTCTGCTTTTCTTGGCTTGGGGTGATAAGCGTTTTAAAGCCTTGTTTCGAGTGGTATTTACCCACTGAGAATTGCCTAACATTGAATCCAAGAAAGTTAAATCCTGGTTCTTCGTTTTCATACTTGTTTAGGGTATGAGTTAGGCGTGTTTTTGATAGCTTTAGTTCCAAACCCATGTCTTTTAACCACTCAGATATAATAATCTGGCATCTTTGGACAACGGTTATGTCATCATGGAGAATTACGAAATCATCCGCGTACCTTATTAGGATTGCTCCTGGTTTGTAACCGCTACTTCCGCCTCCTTTCCGAGGGAAAGCTTGAGTGATTTGATTCTCCATTCCGTGGAGGGCAATATTTGCCAATAGTGGCGAAATGACGCCACCTTGAGGCGTTCCCTCAGATGTTTCTTGAAGCTGCTGATTGTCCATTACTCCCGATTTTAACCATGCGCGTATTTGACGGCGAGTGGTCGGGGATGTGTTTAGTTTATCTAGCAGCGTTATGTGGTTGATTTTATCGAAGCACCTTGATATGTCGGCATCTAGTACAAATTTAGGTTTTTGCCTGATCCCGTTAAAAATTGCTTCGATTGCATCTTGACATGAGCGTCCTGGTCTGAACCCATATGAGTTTGGTTCAAACTTAGCTTCCCATTCTGGTTCGAGTGCCAGTTTTACGAGAGCTTGCAGTGCGCGGTCTTTCATTGTCGGGACGATATACTAAGACTGCACACAACTTCAATAAGCCTTTGGGAAACGAT
>JAWQFQ010000517.1:0-1483 GCA_035967975.1 Scytonema sp. PMC 1070.18 | reverse complement strand
GTGTAGGGGTGTAGGGGTGTAGGGGCGGAGAGACATCAAATTGAGCATAAGCGTTTATCCTGGCTTAATACCCCCCTATACCCTTACACCCTTACACCCTCACACCCCATCTATCCTACTGTCCGTGCTAACAAGACGGGACAATTTGCATTGACGCGTACGTAGTCAGATAAAGAAGAACCTACAAGTCTATCTATATCTACTAAACTTTTAGCAATTGAAGGACGGCGATCTGGAGAACCAAGTAGTAATAAATCTACGTTTTTCTGTTCTGCTAACCGACAAATTTCTTCTCCTGGTTTACCAGTACCTGTGACGCAACGAGTTGGTATACCGTATCTTTTAGCTTCTGCATACGCCGCAGATAAAACGGGGTCTTGTTCCGGATTTATTTCCGCTGTTTCAAATTCTTTACCGCGCAAATCTGTGTTAATATGAGCCAGCACTAACTCTCCTCCCTTAATATCTCGGAGGAGGAATAAAGCTAAACTCAAGCAGTGTTTGGCAGCATCAGAGTTATCCATTGCTACCATAATTCGGTTAATTCTTTTAACATAAACGTCATCTTTTACCAGCAACATTGGTCGAGATGACAATTGGAAAACATACTGACTGACTGAGTTCGCTAAAATTGATTGCAGTCGTTTGAGACCGCGTGAACCCATAATAATCAAGTCAGCGTCCATTTCATCAGCTACCTGACAAACAACGGCTTTAGGGTCACCCTGCCGTAAAATTGAGGAAACCTGGCTGGGGTCTAAATCCAGATACTGAATGGCATTAGCCAAAATTTTACCACCTTCTTCCCACTTAGATGTCATGGCTTCGGCACCTACTTGGTCAGGAACAACATGCAAAACGGTCACTTTTGCTCGTTGAATTGATGGCACGTCTTTTAAAGTTTTGAGCATCTCTTCTGCGTGCCCTAATCCAGAGACAGCCAGCAAAATTTTTTCTATCATCTTAGATCTTCTTGTTGTTCAGGTTGCTTTTGTGGGTGTTAGTAGTTAGTGGTTAGTAGTTAGTGGTTGTAAAAGGGACTAACTACTCGTAAAGAACAAAAGACTAACGACTAACTGTTAAATTTATTTACGCCTAGTTTCGGCAGTGTTTAACTAGGCTTTGATATCTTCAGCTTACTCTATAATTTTGCCCGATGAGCTTAATGAATAGTTATTAAATTTATTAGTTGTAATCTATGTTTACTGTTTTTAATTATAACTAAAGTTAAGTATTGCAAAGAATAGCTTAAATAAAACTTAAAATTTGTTAAGGAATAGTAGATATAACAGTCTGCAGTGAAAATTAGAAACCCGGTATCTTGGAGATACCGGGTTTCTGGGAACGCTCAATTTTTCCAAAGTAGTTAAGAGGATATTTTAAAAGTCTTCTCGTCAGTAACAAAATATTTCACATCCCCCTAAAACACCCTTAAAAAGGGGGACCGTTAGAGATTTTCCCCCCTTTTTAAGGGGGGCTAGGG
>JAWQFQ010000516.1:0-1496 GCA_035967975.1 Scytonema sp. PMC 1070.18 | reverse complement strand
TATAACCTGTTTACACTTTTGGATGACGTTTATGTCTTCATGAAGAACAACAAAATCGTCCGCATAACGAATGAAATCAGGAGTCCGAATCTTGACTCTTTTCCCATTAATTTTTGGTTCTTTAACAGGGAAGACCTCTGAGATTCTATTTCCTAATCCATGAAGGGCTATATTCGCTAAAAGTGGCGAAATAACCCCACCTTGCGGTGTACCTTCAAGTGTTGGAAACAGTTTATTTGAGTCCATCACTCCCGCTTTTAACCATGCTTTTATTTGACGTTTCATGGTGGGGAATGTGTTCAGTTTTTCTAGCAGTGCTTCATGATTGATACGGTCGAAACATTTCGATATATCCGCATCTAGAACATATTTGGCTTTTTGCTTTATGGCACTAAAAATTTGCCCAATAGCATCATGACAAGAGCGTCCTGGTCTGAACCCAAATGAGGAGGACTCGAACTGAGCTTCCCATTCTGGTTCTAATGCCAATTTGACTAGTGCTTGTTTTACCCTGTCAGAAATTGTGGGTATTCCTAATCCCCTCTTCTCCTCACTTCCAGGTTTGGGTATCCATACTCGTCTGGTTGGAGATGCTTTATCACTTAGCTGAAGGGTGTTTACCAGGGCTAATCGACATTTTGGGGATAACGATTTAATGCCATCCACACCAGCCGACTTTTTCCCGCAGTTATCCTGTGTAACCCTTCTGACTGCAATGCACTTGGCTGACCAAGACTTCATCAACGTTTTTTGGAGCCTACGAACTGCTTTCAAATCACCACGACTTGAGGCTTTGTAGATTCGTTTTTGCAACTTAAAAACTTTCCTTTCCAGCTTTCGCCAAGGAATTGTTTTCCATTCCACCGTAGTCTTAAAACTCGTTTTGGGCATATATATTGTTACTGACAACTCTACATTCCAAGCTATCGTGGGTCTGTTAGCGTCTACCTACCGTTACAGTAGGTCAATAGCTTTTGACCCAATCCTTTCCCTTTACTACATACGGTTAGTGCCTACTTAATGAATCGACCTTCATTAAGGGTATGTAAAGGGATTACTTCGTTCCACATAATCATTGGTTGAGTTTTTAGGGTGATGCTATTCACCGGGTTTGAGGTCAGTGCTTGTTAGTCATCCTATAAATTGCGCTCCGACCATTCCCTTGCCTTTTGGCTTAGCCCATCAACCGACTTGGGCTATTAGTGTTAACGATGATTCAATCACATCTTCCTGTTCGTACCCATGAACTCTTGCTTGAAGGGATTCTCGGTTCGGTTCCGCGTTACCTCCTTTTATCCCCGCTTCAACTCTTTGATAACTAGTCTTAGGGTTGGGGGATACGCTGTCACCGCCGCACCTGCGGGATAGGACTTGGCTTTATCGCCTCACCTACATGATTATACAGTTGTCAAGGTAATCGATTTATTATCTCTTTACCAAGCGACTAATCCTCCAAATCCTTACAAGGACTGGTTTCTAGCCAACGAATCGCACTA
>JAWQFQ010000515.1:0-1504 GCA_035967975.1 Scytonema sp. PMC 1070.18 | reverse complement strand
ACGGTTGGTTGGTCTTACGTTGCCTCCACTGGCAGTACCGGGGTTCCCTCCGGCAGTGACATCCTGACAAGCAGGAGAGTTCATTATTCGGATGCCTTCATTCCTTATGTTCAGCGCTGCGTTTCCATCTCTATCATGATGAGTTAAACACTTTGGGCAATCCCATTCACGTATATCAAGCGTTAACTTATCAACAACATGGTTGCAGCATGAACACATTTTAGAACTGGGAAAGAATCGGTTAACCTCTATGAATCTACCGTCTCTTTTTTGTAGCTTGTAATCCAAGAAATTAACAAACATTCCCCAGCCTACATCCGAAATACTTTTAGATAACTTCCGGTTGCGTTTCATCCCCTTCACATTGAGGTTTTCAACTGTGATGACTTGGCTTTCGTCTACCAGTTTTCTACTTAACTTGTGTAGAAAGTCTTGGCGGGTATTAGCAACTCGTTCGTGTACCTTAGCAATTAATTTTCTTGATTTCTCTTTTGACTTGCTCCCTTTTTGTTTACGGGCATGTTTTTTCTGCTTACGCGCTAGATTCTTTTCATGACGCTTGAGGTGTTTGGGGTTAGCAAACTTTTCAACCTTCTCGCCATCGTGAACGATTGCAAAATCTTTTAACCCTAGATCAATACCGAGAATTTTATCCCCTTTTACATTATCCTCGCTTCCCTCTACCTCACATAGCACAGAAGCAAAGTACTTGTCAGATGGTGTTTTTGAGATAGTGACAGTTTTAATTATCCCTTCAATTGGTCGATGAAAAACTGCTTCTACTTCTCCAATTTTGGGAATTTTCAAAAACTTTTCTTTTACCACCGTGACGTTTTGAGGATATTGGATAGATTGCTTATCCCTCTTTGATTTAAAGCGTGGAAACTTGGCTCTCCCTTCAAAGAAATTTGAATAAGCTTTATTTAGATTGATTGCGACACACTGTAAAACCGATGAATAGCAATCCTCTTTCAACCAAGGGTGTTCTACCTTCAGCTTAGGTAACATTCCCTTATAAACACTCATTTTTAATGATTTACCCGTTTTCTCGTAGTGTTGAATGCATTCATTTAAAGAGTAATTCCAATACCACCTAGCACACCCAAAGGACTTAGCCAGTGCTTGTTGTTGTTCATTTGTTGGGTATAGTCTTACCTTAATTGCTTTCAACACTATTAATCACCTCCTTGTTATAACTATGCTATCATGTGTGGGTAATTAGTGGGTACAAAAATGAAAAGTGATTGGTTTAAAATGCGTATAAGTGAGCGGAGATTAAATAAGCTACGTTTATATGCTACTTGGAAAGACAAAACTATGACGGCAGTGATAGAGGAATGCATTGATCGGCTACCAGTACCAGAGCTTGGCAATTCCTCAACCACCTCGCTCCCTGGTTGAGCGGTGGTCAACTCTGGTCGGAGGCGGTTTCGTCATTGCCCCAAAATTCATCCCACGCTTCTCCTTCGGAGTAAGACGTGGGGCTTCTTTTGGTTTAAGCTAA
>JAWQFQ010000514.1:493-1578 GCA_035967975.1 Scytonema sp. PMC 1070.18 | reverse complement strand
AATGATTCGCGTAAAATTCTCGCGAACTTCTCTTTTTTTGTCCAAAGTCCAAAAAGCTAGTAATATAGAAATTTCCATTACTGGCTTTGAAGTCGCGTTAACTGTCTACACTAGAGAAGCTTTGCCTCAAGACTGGGCAATGACGCAACATCATCTCGCAAATGTTTATAGGGAGAGAATTAGAGGAGACAGGGCAGAGAACATTGAAAATGCCATCGCTGCTTACACTGCTGCTTTAAGTGTCTACACTAGAGAAGCTTTGCCTTTTGAATGGGCAGTAACGCAAAATAATCTCGCTATTGCCTACAGGGAGAGAATCAAAGGAGACAGAGCAGATAATATCGAAAATGTGATCGCGGGTTATACTGCTGCTTTAACTGTCTACACCAGGGAAGCTTTACCTTTTGAATGGGCATGTACGCAAAATGATCTCGCTCTTGCCTACTGGAAAAGAATAAAAGAAGACAGGGCAGAGAATATCGAAAATGCCATTGCTGCTTATAATGCCGCTTTAACTGTCTACACTAGAGAAGCTTTGCCTCAACAATGGGCAATGACGCAAAATAATCTTGCTCTTGCCTACAGCGATAGAATTCATGGAGACAGGGCAGAGAACATCGAAAATGCCATCGCTGCTTACACTGCTGCTTTAAGTGTTTACACTCCAGAAGCTTTGCCTCAAGACTGGGCAATGACGCAAAATAGTCTCGCAAATGCCTACTATTCTAGAATTCATGGAGACAGGGCAGAGAATATCGAAAATGCCATCGCTGCTTACACTGCTGCTTTAACTGTCTACACTAGGGAAGCTTTGTCTCAAGACTGGGCAGTAACGCAAAATAATCTCGCACTTGCCTACAGGGAGAGAATCAAAGGAGACAGAGCAGAGAACATCGAAAATGCCATTGCTGCTTATAATGCTGCTTTAACTGTCTACACTAGAGAAGCTTTGCCTCGGGATTGGGCAGCAACGCAAAATAGTCTCGCAATTACCTACTATTCTAGAATTCGTAGAGACAGGGCAGAGAATATCGAAAATGCCATTGCTGCTTATAATGCTGCTTTAACTGTCTACACTAGAGAAG
>JAWQFQ010000514.1:0-393 GCA_035967975.1 Scytonema sp. PMC 1070.18 | reverse complement strand
CTTTGCCTGTGGAGTGGGCAACAACGCAAAATAATCTCGCCAATGCCTACAGCAATAGAATCAAAGGAGACAGGGCAGAGAATATCGAAAATGCCATTGCTGCTTATACTGCTGCTTTAACTATTAGAACCAGAGAAGCTTTGCCTGTTGATTGGGCAGCAACGCAAAATAATCTCGCCAATGCCTACAGGGAGAGAATAAAAGGAGACAGGGCAGAGAACGTCGAAATAGCGATCACAGCTTCTACTGCTGCTTTAACTGTCTACACTAGGGAAGCTTTGCCTGTGGAGTGGGCAACAACGCAAAATAATCTGGGAATCGCCTACAGCGATAGAATCAAAGGAGACAAGGCAGAAAACATCGAAAATGCGCTCGCGGCTTTTACTGCTGCTT
>JAWQFQ010000513.1:0-1634 GCA_035967975.1 Scytonema sp. PMC 1070.18 | reverse complement strand
CCCACAATGTATGACAGGGCGCTACAAGCGCTAGTTAAACTAGCCCTAGAACCCGAATGGGAGGCAAAATTTGAACCTAATTCGTTCGGGTTTAGACCAGGACGCTCGTGCCAAGATGCGATAGAAGCAATATATGTCTCAATTAAGCAGAAAGCTAAATATGTGCTTGACGCCGACATAGCTAAGTGCTTTGACCGCATCAACCATAAGGCGTTGCTGGAAAAATTAAATACATTCCCCACCATTCGCCGTCAAGTACGAGCATGGTTACAAGCGGGAGTGATGGACGGTTCCAAACTGTTCCCCACCTCTGAAGGAACGCCACAAGGCGGAGTAATTTCACCGCTTTTGGCTAATATTGCCCTTCACGGCATGGAAAATCGGATAAAGCAAGCTTTCCCCAAAAGGAGAGTTACTATAGACGGCAAAAGGGTTCAAAAATCCGAAGCCGCACTAATACGCTACGCCGACGACTTCGTTATTTTACACGAAGATATAGCCGTTATCCAAAAAAGTCAGCAAATAATATCCGAATGGCTCAGTGGCATAGGGCTGGAATTAAAACCGAGCAAAACCCACATATCCCATGCATTAAATAAATATGAGGGTAAAGACCCAGGATTTGATTTCTTAGGATTTACGGTCAGACAATTCCCAGTTGGTAAACACCAATCAGGAAAGAATGGTCATGGAGAATTGCTAGGATTTAAAACCCTCATCAAGCCAAGCAAAAAGAAGATTAATCTTCATTCTGAGGCATTGGGTAAGATAATTGAAACCCATAAATCAGCACCTCAAGAGGAGCTTATAAACCGACTTAACCCGGTTAT
The DNA here is from genome assembly GCA_035967975.1 of Scytonema sp. PMC 1070.18. Taxonomy (GTDB): domain Bacteria; phylum Cyanobacteriota; class Cyanobacteriia; order Cyanobacteriales; family Nostocaceae; genus Scytonema. The sequence goes on along the minus strand of JAWQFQ010000513.1, from coordinate 804 downwards.
TCGAGGATGGGCAAATTACTACTCAACTGTAGTAAGTAAAGAGGTCTATTCGGAAATAGACCACATTATTTATCAACAACTCAGAGCTTGGGCAAAACGCCGTCACCCGAAAAAAGACCTTCACTGGATAACAGCTAAATACTGGTTAGTTAGAACGGAAGGATGGGTCTTTTCCACTAAGGATGGCAAAGATAAAAACCTGCGTCTCTACAAGCACAGCGAAACTCCAATTATAAGACACGTAAAAGTGCAAGAGGGACGCAGCCCCTATGACGGTGATTGGATTTATTGGAGTTCAAGAATGGGTAAACACCCTGAAATACCGAAAAGCGTGGCAACACTCTTAAAGGTACAAAAAGGTAAGTGCGCTCATTGCGGATTGTTCTTTAAGGATGGAGACTCACTGGAAACCGACCACATAATCCCAAAAAGTAAAAAGGGAAAGGATAGTTATGATAATCTCCAGCTACTTCATCGACATTGCCACGATGAAAAGACTGCCAACGACAGCAGTTCAGGCAGACAATCCGGTTGTAATAGTACCGAGCCTAAGCCCACCAAAACTGAGACACCAAAAGAACGCGGTGATATATTTGCGCCGTTAAAAAAGGATAGTCAAAGAAGTAGGAAAATGGGTAATGAGGTGGGTGTGACAAACCCCAAATCATTGAGGAGCCGTGTGATGGGAAACCTTCAAGCACGGTTTTGTAGGCGAGGCGGGGAGGCGACTCCCTGACCTTAGCCAGCGCATTGGTTGATACGCCTTGGTTGAGAGAAAATCTCAGCTTATGTATTTGTTAACAT
>JAWQFQ010000512.1:0-1658 GCA_035967975.1 Scytonema sp. PMC 1070.18 | reverse complement strand
GTACGGGTGTGGGGGTGTAAGGGGTAGGGATGTGAAGAGAAATGGAATTTCAGAAAGTATTTATAATCTTGATTCTGTTGCATGACACCTCTCCCTATATTTCCACATCCCTTTCTTTTCCCCTACACCCTTACACCCCTATACCCCTACACCCTCCTCAAAAGTTCCTCACATTTTGCATCTACCCTGCAAGTAAACCTATCCTCTACAGCGAGACTAAGACAATGACCCAGCAGAAAACTAACCCTTATCTCTCTTTAATGGAGATTCCCGCAGGATATCTTAACATTATGGGCTATGTAGATGAATCCGAGGTGAATGGTCCAGGATGTCGTGCTGTTGTTTGGGTACAGGGGTGTTTACGGGAGTGTCCGGGATGTTTTAATACTGAATCTTGGTCATTTGAAATAAATCAACTCATATCCGTTGACCACCTAGTTGAAAAAATTCTTCACAATCCTCGCAATCAAGGCGTAACATTTTCTGGAGGAGAACCCTTTTGGCAAGCCGCCCCCTTAGCTGCTGTTGCTCGCAAAGTAAAAGCTGCTGGACTCAGTGTGATGTCTTTTACAGGTTTTACACTAGAACAACTGCAATCTGAGTACGCTCCCGCTGGCTCTGAAGAGCTATTAGAGCAGTTAGATATTTTAATTGATGGTCCGTATATTCAATCCTTAGCCTTGAACTCTCCCGATTCACCCGTATCCTCCAGCAATCAACGGGTTCACATTTTTAACCCAGCATTTAACGAAAATATCAGCTGGGCAAGTGACCAGATCGAAATTCATATTTTCCGAGATGGTAGCCGTATAATCACTGGCTATCGGGGAAGATTAGAGTTAACGGAATAGGGTGTGGGGAAGCTAAAAAAGCTAAGGACTTACAAATAAAAAAATCTCCCAAAATTTCTTGTGGTGCGGGCATCTTGCCCGCTCTTAAGTGATTCTAGTATTTTTTAGTCTGCTAAGGTACAAATTCATCTGCGTTCATCTGCTATAGGCTGCGGTTAATTCCTCCTTCGATATCAGGAACGGGCGAGCGATATCAGGAACGGGCGAGCGATATCAGGAACGGGCGAGGACGCCCGTACCACAAGATGGATAATTTATTTTTCCTCCAATTTCTCCACCTACCGCCTCTGCTTCCCCTGTCCTCTGCCAGATTACAATAGTTGCGGGAGCACAAGAACCAAAGCAAAAGGAGATTTATATGCGACTCCTGCACACTATGCTCAGAGTTGGCAATCTTGAAGAATCCTTGAAGTTTTATTGCGAAACTTTGGGAATGAAGTTGCTGCGGCAAAAGGATTATCCTGGGGGAGAATTTACTTTGGCTTTTGTCGGCTATGGTGATGAAAGCGACCATACGGTGCTGGAACTAACTTACAACTGGGGTACAGATAAATACGATTTAGGTAATGCTTACGGTCACATTGCCATTGGCGTAGATGATATTTATGGTACCTGTGAGGAGATTAAAAACCGTGGTGGTAAAGTTGTGCGCGAACCGGGACCAATGAAACACGGTTCCACTGTCATTGCTTTTGTAGAAGACCCAGATGGGTATAAAATAGAACTTATTCAAATTGGAACTCAAGGTTCTGCTGTTAAAAAAGAAACAGAGCAACTCGTTGGGGGATAGGGGTGTAAGGGGGTAGG
>JAWQFQ010000511.1:0-1663 GCA_035967975.1 Scytonema sp. PMC 1070.18 | reverse complement strand
AAAAAAAGTAGTTTTGCACAGATATGCCAAGATATTAGCAAACAGCAGCCAACCCTCCACTGTTCTAGTTGATCCTCATACTGGATCAATTCTTCATGTTCGATATTGGTGAGTTCGCCCCACTCACAGCGATCGCGTAACTCCTGTAATCTTTTTTGCTGAGCGGACGAAAAGTGACGTTGGATGACTTTCACCAGGGCTATCTCCTGAGGATTGGATGCAGCTTGATGGGACGGTTCAGACAGGAACTCTAATAATTGAACTACAGCAGTTAACTTTTCTGGAGACAACTGCTCAATAAGTTTAATTGCTCTTCTACGAATATCGGTTACGATCGTCATGGAAGGTCACGATTGCCTATATCTAATCAAATTGTACTCACATTGAGCGGGTTTATTGAGTAGGTGTGTCGTTTTTTCGTCTAATTATATTAGTTATGCCGCCTCTGGGCGGTTCTGGAGTAACATCTAGAATTTTTTCAGTATCCAAGATTAGCAGAAACCCTTCTGGAAGTGAGTAAGCTCCTGTCAGCATCTGACGCATTCTACCTTTTAAGGTTGCAGGTGGGGGTTGAAAGGTGTTCTCTTTGAACTCCAACACGTCCCCAACATTATCAACGAGTAGACCGACGACTTCATCGTCAGAGCGGACTATGAGATTAAATCCTTGTGGTTCATTTACCAATTGATGAGTTAGCGTTACAGCTTCACTCATTTCTAATCGACGCTGTAAATCAATGACAGTAATAATTTGTCCCCGTAGGTTAATTAAGCCACAGACATCTACAGGTGCTAATGGAACACGAGTCATTGTTTGTAGGCGAACGACTTCAAGTACGTGCTGTACGTCAATCCCAAAGTAAAATCCGTTAAGAAAAAAAGTGCAAAATTGTTGTTCACCCACGTTCGCTTACTTGTAGTAAATAAGGGTTAGCAATCCGAATCACAGCTTCAATATCAAGGATTTCCGTGATTTGACCTTGAATGACGGTACTGAAAAGAACGCCCGGTCTACTGGCGACCCCTTTAATTGTCATTGGCTCCTCTACAATGTCGAGAATGCGATCGACCACTAGCCCAACACTGAGTTCAGAGAAGGGAGAGACGATCGCAACTTGGAGCGTTTGTCCTTCAGTTGCAAAAGCCCCATCATCGAATTGATTCTGATAATTATCAGAAAATATGTTATGCAGATCGATGAGTGGGAGAATTCTATTATATATCTGCACGACGTACTGATTACCTACTTTCTCCACAGCAGAACGAGGAATCTCTTCAAGTCGAAGCGTCATCGTGAGTGGAATACCCATGCGTGTACCAGATGGTCCTTGGAACAGCAAAACCATTTGGCGATCGCCTTCCTGATTTGGAACATTTGCGGCTGTAGCCTCCGTCAACTGTTGGAGTTGAGCACTGACACAAGCCTTGGAAGCCAAACCAACGATATCAATAATCAATATAACACCGCCATCCCCTAGAATAGTAGCTCCTGCAAATAAGGATAATGCCCTCAACTGCTTTCCTAATGGTTTAACGACAATATCTTGAATGTCTTCAATTGAATCTACAACCAGTCCAAACCGATAGTTATCCACTTGGACAATGACGAGATACAGAGTTTCGGAGTTGGTGAGGGAGGGTGTGGGGGTGTAGGGGTGTAGGGG
>JAWQFQ010000510.1:0-1672 GCA_035967975.1 Scytonema sp. PMC 1070.18 | reverse complement strand
AACATAGTTGAACATCACTGCACAACTCAGCTATGACCTCATTAGCAGAAACAGTGCTAACAAGGGTGGTATCCCACAACGCCTTCAGGAAAATCCCAAAGGCTCCTTGAAAATCACGCTGGATTTCATATCCGCAATTTGGGCATTTAAATAATTTACTACTACCTAACTTGTGATGTATGTGACCACACTTTGTACAAGTTTTACTGGTGTATTCTTCTGTCATTCGCACTAACTTGGAACCGTATCGATTACACAAGTGTTGTAAAGTTTGAGAAAATTCATAAAAAGCCCAAGTCATCATCGCTCGTGCTGACTTACTTTTTAGTTTACGCTTTTTCTTAGCTACCATTTGAGAAGTTTCAAAAGTAGGTAGATAAATTACATCGTAGTTACGAGCCAAATAAGAAGCAACTTGCTTGTGGCATTCAGAACGAAGATTCTTTATTCTTGTTCTGATTCGCTCCATAGCTTGTCTTAGCTTATATCTTAATCGTTTAAATTTCCCTCCTTTCGACTTATCATGTTTTGACTTTAACCTATCTAAGTGATAACAGAGCTTGGCTATCTTAGCAAAGTCGTTTTTTGCAAACTCAGTAAAATAGTTACCATCAAACCCAGTTAAAAATGTCCTCAAACCTGGATCTAGAGAAATAACTTTACCTTTGCTGGCTCTGGGTTCTACCTCTATGTCTACAGGAAAGTTAGCATACCAACGCCCTTTGTTGTAAGTTAATTCTGTCGCGCTATCGTAATTAATTACGCAATAGTCTTGTCCCCAAAATTCTGCTTTTTCTAGTCCTTTTGAAGCCATCCAATGACCGTTTTTGTAATCCTTAGGGTCAAACTGTATTGTCTGGTTTTTGTCGCGTATAGAACGAAATTTAGATATTCTTAATCCTCCGATTGGGTTGATTTTTTTGTCTTTGTCTTTACCAATAAACTTAGGTTGCTTATCAGTATTTCTCCAGGCAGTATAAGCTTCAAACAAAGCATTATCAAGAGCATGGGCAATTCCTAAATCTTTACACCATTGAGGGATTATTTCTTCACCTAATGTTTTACAAAAAGAGCGAAACTCTTTTTTCCCACTAGTTCTTTTTTCTCCCTTGGTGTTGATGTAAACAAATCCTTGATGCTTGTTAAGATATGCTATCGCATTGTTATAAACCTTGCGATTAGCGTGTATTCTCAACATCCAAACTTTCTTTGTTTCGCCCGTTGGGTACACTCGGTAAGTCAGGGTCTTCTTTAATTTTCTGCTTGTATTTTCTGAGTCCATAGAGTCTGCAACTGAAAACGTGGATGATGGCAAGAACATCTTCAAGCATTTCTCTTTCTGGGCTAAGAACATTGTTGTTGAGAACCAAAATTTCACAGTGGGAGCGCTTTGCCATCCATGCGATAAGATCGAACCCGAATCTACAAAGTCTGTCTTTGTTGGCAACGACCACCATTCCGACATCGCCTGACAAAACTCGTTCCAATAAGGCAAGCAAACCTTTTCTTTTGAAGTTGAGTCCTGAGCCAATGTCTTTGACGACTTCACAGCCAGGATATTCAAAGACAAGAAACTGAATTTGTCGCTCAAGGTCAGACTTTTGACTGTGGCTGGAAACTCTAGCGTATAAGACAGTGGGCTTGTCTGATTGTCGAACAGAGATAACTGAGT
>JAWQFQ010000509.1:0-1689 GCA_035967975.1 Scytonema sp. PMC 1070.18 | reverse complement strand
GTGTGGGGTGTGGGGTGTGGGGTGTAGAAAATATAATTGAGTGGGCGAACAACACAACTAACTGGGCGAACAACACAACTAACTGGGCGAACAACCGTTCGCCCCTACTATCAACTAACCACTCACCACTAACCACTATCAACTAACCACTATCAACTTTTACCTTTCGGTTTTACTAAAGTTACTGTTGCAAGAGTCCCTTGTGTTGTCACCATTGCTGTTGTTGTTGCTTCAGTCCAGCGCACTAACCAATTGGGTTGAATACCAAAAATGACAATTAGTAAAGCTAGAACTACGGCTGGTATGCGGTCCGCCCAAGATACACGAGGTAAGTTGACAATTTGTGGCGATAAGCGACCAAAAAAGGCGCTTTTCATCAGCATTAAGAAATAAACAGCTGTTAAACCCGTACCAATCATGCATAAAAGGGTTTGCACTGGAAAAACTGCAAAACTACCGCGAAAAACGACAAATTCAGCAATAAATCCCAACATTCCTGGTATACCAGCACTTGCCATCACTCCTAACACCATTAAACTGCCAATTACGGGCATACCTCGTTCCGGGTTGAGCAGTCCTTGGAGTGTATCTAAATCACGGCTTCCTGCTTTTTTATATACAATTCCTACCAGTAAAAACAACAGTGCTGAAATGAAGCCGTGGCTAATCATTTGCATGATACTTCCCAGTATGCTTAAAGGGGTCGCAGCGGCGGCGGCTAGTAGTATATAGCCCATATGTCCGATGGAACTATACGCCACCATTTTCTTCATATCTTTTTGGGCGATCGCACACGACGAACCATAAAGCACACTCACTACCGCCCACGTTGCTAAAATGGGGGCTGCATAACTCCAAGCAGCTGGTAATAAGTGCATTCCAAATCTCAACAAACCGTAGGTTCCCAACTTTAGTAGCACTCCGGCTAACAAGACTGAAATGGGAGTGGAAGCTTCAACGTGAGCATCTGGTAACCAGGTATGGAAAGGAACTAAGGGAATCTTGATACCGAAACCAATCAAAATTCCTATCAGTAGTAAGATTTGTATTTCTAAAGCAAGAGACTGGGTATTTAAGTTTTCTAAAGCAAAGCTAGAAGAACCACTCAACCAAACTATACCGAGGAAGCTGGCTAGGATAATAATCCCAGAAATAGCGGTATAAATCAAAAATTTAGTAGCTGCATAGCCACGACGTTCGCCTCCCCAAATAGCAATCAGAAAATACAGGGGAATAAGTTCTATTTCGTAAAACAGAAAAAACAGAAGTAAATCCTGTGCTAGAAAGGCTCCAGCAACACCAGCATTTAACAACAGAAGTAAAGAGTAATAAAAGCGAGGACGCCTAATTGCTTCGTCAGTACTGTAGATGGCGATACAAGTTAACAACCCATTCAAAACCAGTAAGGGTAATGACAAACCGTCAACCCCTAGGTAATAGCTTAAACCTAGCGATTCGATCCAAGGGAAGAACTCGGTAAACTGTTGGTTGACATTTGTCGGGTTAAACTGACTAGCAAGTACCACTGACCATAGGAAAACAATACTTGCAACCACCAACGCCAATCTCCGGGAGAGTGTTGGTGTTACGATAGGCAAAAAACTAATTAATGCCGCACCTAGTAACGGCACTATAATCAAAGCACTCAGCATAAGTATCAAATGGTGTAGGGGTGTGGGGGTGTGGGGG
>JAWQFQ010000508.1:0-1693 GCA_035967975.1 Scytonema sp. PMC 1070.18 | reverse complement strand
CCCTTACCCCCCTACCCCCTTAATTCCAATGATTAAAATTCAAAAAATCAAAAAATTTATTGTTTGGATATTACTTGGTTTAGTCACCAGTTGGATGGTTAGTTGCAGCACGGGTAATGTTAGTACGAGTACAAAACAGACATCCTCCGCAGCAGCAAACATTGAGTTTTGGACAATGCAGCTCCAACCTCAATTTACCGACTACTTCAAAAGCCTGATTGCATCTTTTGAGGCACAGAATCCAGGTATAAAAGTTTCCTGGGTTGACGTACCTTGGACTGCAATGGAGAACAAAATTTTAACAGCTGTTTCAGCGAAAACGCCACCTGATGTTGTTAACTTAAACCCAGATTTTGCTTCTCAACTTGCTGGACGAAATGCTTGGTTGGATTTGGATGCAAAAGTTCCAAACGAAGTGCGTTCCTCCTATTTACCCAATATCTGGAAATCTAGCACGCTCAATGGTAAAAGTTTTGGGATTCCCTGGTACCTCACCACGCGGCTAACCATTTATAACACCGATTTGTTAAAACAGGCAGATATCAACAAACCACCAGCCACTTATACAGAATTGGCACAAGTTGCTCAACAAATTAAGGATAAAACTGGTAAATATGCCTTTTTTACCACCTTCATTCCCCAAGACTCTGGTGAAGTGCTAGAATCCTTTGTACAAATGGGAGTTACACTCGTAGATGCTGAAGGCAAAGCTGCTTTCAACTCCCCAGAAGGTAAAGCAGCATTTCAGTACTGGGTAGACCTGTACAAAAAAGGTTTGCTTCCTAGAGAAGTCTTGACACAAGGTCATCGTCGTGCTATAGATTTATACCAAGCAGGAGAAACAGCCCTACTGTTTTCTGGTGGAGAATTTCTTGACACCATTGCCAAAAATGCCCCTGCGATCGCCAAAGTTTCCGCCACAGCACCACAAGTCACTGGTGAAAACGGTAAGAAAAATGTTGCGGTCATGAACGTCGTTATCCCCCGTGACAGCAAACAACCCGACACCGCTCTGAAATTTGCTCTCTACCTCACCAACGCTCAAAACCAACTTACCTTTGCTAAAGCAGCAAATGTTCTTCCGTCTACAGTCAAGTCTCTCTCTGACAGCTACTTTAGTGACACCCCTCCCAACGCCTCACCTCTAGACACAGCACGTATAATTAGCGCCAACGAACTAAAACAAGCAGAAGTGCTTACTCCAAGACTCAAGGATATAAAGCGCTTACAAAAAGCAATTTACGAAAACTTACAAGCAGCCATGCTCGACGAAAAAACAGTAGATAAAGCCGTTGAAGATGCAGCTAATGAGTGGAATAGCATGAGGAGTTAAGAATTATGAATTATGAATTATGAATTAAGTAAATCGGCGTAGATAAACACAACTATCTGTTGAGGCTGTTAGTCGTTAGTTGTTAGTAGACTTCCAGCTTCTTCACAAAACTTAATATAGTTATGTTTTATTGCGCCTACCTACTTATGAAGCAATAACTCACGCCCGGAAATATATTTCGGGCTGGAAGGTTAAACCCGTACACTTTGAAAGCCAAAAGCTGTCATATCATTAAGAGTGATGCGTACAACACATGACACTTGTTTTTCGTAAAAATCTTTATGTAGCAAGCGTTTCGTTTAAAGCATAATTCATAACTCATAATTCATAATTCATAATTCATAATTCATAATTCATAAT
>JAWQFQ010000507.1:0-1698 GCA_035967975.1 Scytonema sp. PMC 1070.18 | reverse complement strand
CACCCCCACACCCCTACACCCTCACATACAGGAAATTGCCCTTTTTCTTGTTCGGTTATACGACTTTCAACAATAAGTAAATGCCTATAACCTCGTAGATAGCACTCAATGCGCTACCGAATACTTTATCATTTACTTTTTATTAAAGGGATTTAAGGGGTGAAAAGTTGTGTACAAATGGATCTTGCCGAGTTTGAGCGAAGTACTAGCTGACAGTCAGTCTACCTTGACTGAATGTTCATCTGCTAAGGCAGAGCAGCAGTGGCGTATAAGCGTCGCCGCTACAGAGCAGTTATTATTAAAGACTTTAGCCACAGAGTCTGGTAACGTTAACCAAGGATTAGTGTTAACAGCACCAGCACCTATATTTAGTGAGCCAAGATTGGCTCAGAGTTTGCAGACAATCACCTTCACAGCAAAGCCGTTTAACCCTTTGGCACTGATGCCATTTCAAATGCCTGCAACTGCATTTGCGGTAGATGAATCTAATCCTCAAGAAAATATATTACCTTTACTGATAGCAGATCCACTGGCAAAAGAGCAATTTTGTTTAGTTTTTACAGAAAAATTTAAATTAGTACTGGTTTTAGCAGAAGATAACAACGGTCATAAAACTTTTTGTTTCTCTTTTGATTCAGAAGTCGTCGATTTAGCATGGCGATCGCTGGGAGCCAGAGTCATGTTAAGTAATCCTGACTTATTTGCCGATTTAGAAGAAGTGGTACAAAAGTTTGATTCCCCAGCATTAGACTACCGCATCGTCATGGAGTTTAGCCGTTTATTGCTGGTAAACTTACCTGAACCGGAAGAGAGTAAGGACAAAGGACATGAGGAAATTCCTCTAGCGCCCCATCACTCTACCATTCCATCACCCTGTTCGCTCCGTTCCGATGTAGAATTACTGCAAGCGTTTGCTCACGAAGTTCGTACACCATTAACAACCATTCGCACAACCACTCGCTTATTACTTAAGCAGCGAGGCTTAGCTGCAAACGTTATTAAACGTTTAGAACTTATCGATCGCGAATGTACCGAGCAAATCGACCGAATGGAGTTGCTTTTTAGAGCAGCAGAGTTAGAAACATCCGCCCCTGCAAAATCTCCAAATACGCAACTTACGGCGATGTCTTTAGATCGAGTCTTGCAACAAAGCATTCCCCGGTGGCAACAAGCTGCAAATCGGCGAAACTTGACTTTGGATGTTGTTTTACCCCAAGAATTACCAACAGTCGTCAGCAATCCTAATATGTTAGACCAGGTACTGACAGGGCTAATGGAAAATTTTACCCGCAGTTTACCAGCAGGTAGTCATATCCAAGTACACGTTGTTCCTGCGGGTCATCAATTAAAGTTACAATTATTACCTCAATCTCAATCAAATGATAGTAATATTGCGGTAGATTCTCCATGTACGCCACCAATTCGCAAAGCGCTCGGTCAGCTGCTAATGTTTCAACCAGAAACGGGTACAATTAGCTTGAATCTGGCTGCAACTAAGCATTTGTTTCAAGCAATTGGAGGCAAGCTGATTGTACGGGAACGCCCCCATCATGGAGAAGTGTTAACAATATTTTTGCCCCTTGAAGAAGCAGCGGAAAATTTGGGACCAGTCAATTCTAAATTGAAAATTTCTACATAAAAATTAGGCAATAGGCAATAGGCAATAGGCAATAGGCAATAGGCAATAGGCAATAGGCA
>JAWQFQ010000506.1:0-1702 GCA_035967975.1 Scytonema sp. PMC 1070.18 | reverse complement strand
ACCCCACACCCCACACCCCACACCCTGTTCTCGGTGAGTTCAGTTGCGCCTAACATTAAATATCTGTGAGTACGAACATCGGAAATCTCAGTTTCACTTCACATAGACTTTGAGTCACAAGCGATCGGATATAACTAGATAAGTCTTTTCTTGCCTAAAGTTGTCCAATATTGGTTAAACTTGTTCAGAAAAAAGAATGGACAAACGCGGAGGACTGTAGAAAGACCGCAGGAAGCAAGCAGTATTGATTGGAAAGTCAACATCGACCGAATAATTCGTAATTCGTAATTCGTAGTTCGTAATTAAACTTCAAAAATTCATGAATTAATTACGAATTACGAATGGCAGCGCATCGAAGCGCTTGACATTGCGGCGATGGGATAGAGAAGGAACAATAAAAAAGCGAATCGAAGCTGAAGAATCTATAGGACTCCTATTTGATTTTTGAAAAAAACTCGGTACACCTTAATATTAGAAAATCCGATAGCAAGATGGCCTATTCCCTATTGCCTACCTACACAAATCAGTTCAGAAATCAAACCGGATTCCTATAGTTGACAAAATTATCCATAGTTATTTATACTACTGTAATTGTTAAAGTAATGGTGAAGGTAAGGGGATGGCAAAAGTAGCATTGCAAACGTCAGTGAGAACAGAAAATAATCTGATAACGATTGATTTTCTGAATGAATATGCAGCTATTTTTGGTTCTGCTATCCGCACAGGGTTTTCGATTCGCAATCACATAGGCGCAAATACCAACAAAACGAAGCGGCAACTAGAGAGCGAGATTTCTAAGCAATTAGAATTCCGCTATAGGTTATCATCAACAGATGCTAGAAATGCCTACAGTAAAGCAGAAGCCATCTATGCCTCACAAATAGAATTAGTAGAGTTGTATATAGATGAGCGTTACGAGTCAATCAAAGCAGTGAACAAATCTATTAGAAAATTAGAAAAGCAATTAGCCCTAGCTGAAGCACAGAATCATCAATCAGAAATTCAGCGGCTGAAAAAAAAGCTTCATTATAAATCTAATAAAATTCAATCACTTCAAGCTAAAATTAGGACTCTTAAACAACAAAGCCAGAGTGGTAGATTTAGTGTAACCTTTGGCAGCAGTAGATTATTTGACAAGCAGAACCGTTTAGAAATAAATGGTTACGCCAGTCATGAAGCATGGTTAGAAGATTGGCGTCATGCTAGAAGTCACCGCATTTATTATGAAGGCGCAAAACTCTTTAAATCAGGCAATCAACTTTGTAAATTTAATCCGAGCACTCAGACATTAATCCTGACAGTCCCACCATGCTTAGTACAGAAGTACGGTCAAACAGTCACATTAGACAATATCAGTTTTAATTATGGTAAAGAATGGTTAGAGGATGCGCTCATCCCAACTCAATATCCAGATGGTAAGCCTCGAGGCGGAAAACAGTATTATAGAACTGGAACAAAGCAACCAGTTACCTACGAGTTGGTTAAGCGTCATGGAATCTGGTATGTTAATGCAATTATTGACCAGCCCGTTGGGGAAGTTATCACATCCAGAGAAAATGGTGTTTTAGGAATAGACTTTAATCCCAGTAGTATTGACTGGTCAATTGTTGATCGCCACGGAAATTTGAAACGACATGGTTCTGTTCGAGTTAATATTCAGGATAAATCAACTCACCAAACACAGGATATTTTAGGCAAAGCT
>JAWQFQ010000505.1:0-1709 GCA_035967975.1 Scytonema sp. PMC 1070.18 | reverse complement strand
GTGGGGGTGTGGGGTGTAGGGGTATCAGGGAAAATTCTGTTCCCTTCATTCATAACAGACTGCATCCCGTACACCGCTCTTAAGAAGGCAGCGAGTAGGATAGAATTTAAAGGCAATCGCCAATCGCGAGTCCGAGCAATCAGTTTGGCGGTCATATCCCGTTCCAAAACATATCGCAAGTTACGGAATTTGGGACGACGGTGAGCATTAAAGTTGCTGTTTTCAGGATTCCAGATAAAAGAATCTTTCCCTTGACGGTTGACATACTCAGCTAGAGATTTTTCTTCCTCCGGAGCATTCCAAGAATTCAGCTTTTCAACCAATGCTTGATAATCTTCTACCGTAGTAGGTGGAGGGAGAGTTGGTTCTTCACCGCAAGTTCTAGCGCGGTAAATTTCCATAAATTCCCGCAAAATTAGCTGACATCCCAAACCATCAGCAATAATATGTTCGTTCGCAAAAAACAGTTGGTAGACAGAATCTTCAAGACGAAATACGAAAAATTTATGTAGGGGATATTCAACTAACTTCCACTCATAATTCAGCCATTTTTGGAACTCGTCTTCTAAGAATTTTTCTCTAGCGACTGTATCTAAATGTCTAATGTCGGTAACAGGAATTTCAGGTAGATTGGGATTTTCTAAAACAGTTAGTTTGTAATCCTTGAAGCTAGTTGCATTTTCTGGAATAGAAAAGCGGACCTTAAGCATCGGGTGTCTTGCAATCAATTCTTTCCAGCTTCGCTGTGCAACATCTATATCAAAACTTCCATGTAAGCGTAAATTATAACACAAGCTATTGGAATCTACAAGCCAGTGACTCAACAAGTGAAGATATTGGCTGTGAAGAACGTCCACAGTTGGAAGTTCCTGCTCTGATTCAACAAACACATTTGTTGGTAGTTCAGCGTGAGAACTGTATTTGTTTGCATCGTCTTCAACAGATTGCCAGTCTGATATAATATCAATAGCTTCCCGCAAAGTCTGAATTTGCATCAATCTTTGTACGGGAAACTCAACACTAAAATCTCCCCTTTTTTCTTCAGGAATAAGTTGCATCATTCCATTGAAGAATTCTAGCATTTTGATGGAGTCCAAACCTAGTTCACTCTCTAGGTACATATCCGGCTCCAACTGGTCAGGTTGATGACCTGTGATACCTGCTACTAAAGTAAAAACCCGTTTTTCCAAGTTTATCCCTACCATCATGTCCTCGTAGTTAAGATGATGAAAAATCAAAAATAAATACACTAAAGAAATAGTGAATTCTGCGCTAAGAATTTCGTTCGTAGTTGCGCTTTAGCGCATGCATTGCAACTACAAACCCTGATTACAATACAAATTGATAAAATGTAATACTTGGTACAATTCAGAACTCCTCATTGGAAATTCCTCATTGTTCCAACAAGCTATTTATGTCGATGGAGTTCGACAATTTTTTGAACTGAAGTTATGTGTTAGTAACTTCTGCTCTATATTCTCACTAGAGTAGACAAATTCAATTTATGCACTATAGCATCAGTCCATTAGTCAAAACGAGGGAGAAAAACCCGGAATAGTCGCGGGAAAGAACAATTTTTCGTGTTCGTCAACCTCTAAGAGGTTGTTTGAAAAGTGGTTGGCTGTGATTTTAGGCACTTATTGATCCCCCCTAGCCCCTCACAAGGGTAGGTTTTTTACTCTTGGGTGTTGGCAAGACTTGGAGGACAA
>JAWQFQ010000504.1:0-1760 GCA_035967975.1 Scytonema sp. PMC 1070.18 | reverse complement strand
GTGGTGCGGGTTGAGGAGATGGTGCGGGTTGGGGAGGTGGTGCGGGTTGGGGAGGTGGTGCAGGTTGGAGTACTGACGGTGTCTCATCTAGCTGTGCTTGTAAATATACATTTGGGATTCGGGTACAGTTACTTCTAAATCGGTTTCTGACATTTTGCAAAGTCAAGGATAGAGGCTGTTGTACCCAGGATGCTTGTTGTCCCGGTGTAGGATAAGTACAATCACTTGTCCGTAAAACTCTCAAAGATGATATCGTTGATATAGGATCATCTTTACCATTGCTTGATATAAGGTCTGTAGCCGTTGCCGCATCTACTTGGTTAATGCAAGATAAGTTTGCACTACCAGAGGCTAACAGAATCCAAAGAAACAAATTTTTCCAGCCCTTGGGTTGCATGCGTAATCTTTTTAAGCAAACGTGAATCTAATATCTGTACTTAAGCTTTGTCAGAATATTATGTTTTCAGGCAATTTTAACCACAGTATGTGGTATGATTACCGATTTTTTAAACAAGAAATTATGAAGTATACAATATAGTAGCTGAAAAAGTTGTTTTCTTAAAAGAAACTTAATTTATCTGTTGATATTTATTCATAGAACTGCTGATGAACTGTTACTACAGCATACGCAATTTTACGTAAAAATACTGCTATAACAGATAAAATAATTACAAGTTAAACGTTGTAACCCTGTATTCAACTGGTTTAGTATAAGTAAATGAATCCGAGGCTCCAAGCTTATGTTTCGCAAGTTTTTTCCACTGCTAGTGATGAGTATATGGGTAGCTATTACACTACCTGCACCAGATCGAGCAACTGCTTTGACTCCTCTGACTCGTGCTGTTATTAAGGAGCTCCGCCACCTAGTACAACTGATGCCGCAAAATAAACCAAAGCGTCAAGCGCGTCCGTCAGATGCAATGATTCCTGGAGATGGGCTATCTACTGGTCGAAGCTCCCTAGCAGACTTGCGCTTCAATGACGGTTCTCTGGCTCGGATAGGAGAACAAGCAGTCTTTCGATTTTTACCAAGAACACGAAACTTTAGATTAACTAATGGGACTGTACTGCTGCTGATTCCACCAGGAAGGGGACAAACACGTATTAATACACCTAATGCAGCAGCTGCAATTCGCGGTTCAGCACTATTCGTGCGTTATGACGCACAAACGGACACCACAATTGTTGGTGCTTTGACAACCAGTGGTATTAAAGTTCAGAACAAAGATGCTTCTCAACATCAGGAACTTAAAGCGGGACAACTGATAGTTGTTGTTAAAGATAAATTTCAGGGTTTATACAAATTCGATTTAAGAACTTTTTATGAAACGAGTGATTTGGCTCGAGAATTCGATTTGAGTGTAAAAAATGGTACACTAAGTTCAGATCCTGCGATCGCTAGCGTTCAAGCCGAAACTTCTGCAGCGGTTGCAGCACAAGAACCTGTCATCGGTCAGGGAGTCGTTGAAAACCCATCTTTTGTCAAGCTAACTACTAATTCTCAAAATCCTCTTATCAACTACATTAGCAAAGACTATTCACCACTTAGGAACTTGCTGGAAACAGGACAAGTTGTCTCCAATACTGAAAGGCGATCTAATAGAGATGGTAACAATCCATCCACGCCATCTGAGACACCGACTACAATTAGACCATCTACGCCATCTGAGCCACCGACTACAACCAATCCACCAACTACAACCAATCCACCAACTACAACCAATCCACCAACTACAACTCCACCAACTACAACCAATCCA
>JAWQFQ010000503.1:0-1806 GCA_035967975.1 Scytonema sp. PMC 1070.18 | reverse complement strand
TCCTTGTCCTCCAAGTCTTGCCAACACCCAAGAGTAAAAAACCTACCCTTGTGAGTAGGGGGGATCTGGATACAAAGGTAGACTTTACAAACATCCTCTTAGCAGTAATCCAATGGAAGATATCTACAACTACCTGAAAATATCAGATTCTATCGCTACATCAGGACAACCAACAGAAGAACAGTTCGCTGCAATCAAGCAAGCAGGATATCAACTGGTTGTGAATTTAGCTTTACCACAATCTACTAATGCTTTACCGAATGAAAAACAAATTATTGAATCTCACCAGATGCAATATGTTCACATTCCTGTGGTTTGGGAAAACCCGACTATCGAAAATTTGAAGGACTTTATTAAAATTATGGAGGCAAATACTGATAAAAAAGTATTTGTTCATTGTGCTGCTAATATGAGAGTGTCCGCTTTTATATACCTTTATCGCCGCCTTTATCAAGGTTTACATGAAGAAGAGACAAAAGAAGATTTACATAAAATTTGGGTTCCTAATGAAACCTGGCAAAAATTTATGCAAGAGGTCTTTCAAAATTATCAATAGATATAGAGACTCATACAGTGGTTCTTGATTGAGTGTAGTAGATACTGGAAGAAAAAACCGCAGATAAACGCAGATAAACCAGATGAATTCTACTGCATCTGACGAGAACTGTTATGTTTCTCAATTAAGGAGCACTCGTGAAAGGGGAACTTGGTGCTTTTGTTTGGAGTCTGGGTATTAGTGCCATCGCAATTGTGTTAACCTTAATTATCCTTTGCGTTTTTCGACGCTAGTATCTTCGTATACTTGGTGGTTGTAAGGTAACTTATTATTTTCACTATGGTTTCAAGTCCTAAAATTGAAAAAATATATACCGATGGCGCTTGTACTGGGAACCCTGGTCCCGGTGGTTGGGGTGTTGTTATCTATTTTACTGATGGTTCTGCTCACGAAGTGGGTGACGCATTTCCTCAAACAACGAACAATAGGATGGAGATGCAAGCAGCTATATCGGCTCTGCAATTTTTAAAAGCATCAGGACAATCGCAGCCCATTACCCTCTATACTGACAGCGAGTACTTAATTAATAGTGTTACTAAATGGATAAAGGGTTGGAAAAAGAAAGGCTGGAAAAAGTCCGATGGAAATCCGGTTTTGAACCAAGACCTTTTGGAAATCCTCGATGAACTCAATAGCCCGCAGGTTAAATGGGAGTATGTCCGGGGTCATGCTGGTAATATTGGGAACGAACGCTGTGATGCGATCGCCCGTGCTTTCGCTAATGGTAAAACCCCATCCCTAAAACAACTCGTCCTCTCCAATTTGCACCAAACTTTTGAGGAAAAAAATGGGGTAAATGTATCAAGAGCACGTGATTTGGAAACAAAATCTACAATAATTAACAAAAATACACAAGAAATCAGTACTCTGGCAACAGATATAACTACGAATAATATGGAACATTACACTCCCCATCCTTCCTCTAGCGAGGATGTACCTCGAGAAATGAGAGTTGTGCAACTCCGCAACTTAGTTGAAACCCTTCATATTGCTGATGAAATAGCGGAAAAAGGCTACCTAATCACTAGTTCTGAATTAGCAGATTTGATGGATGTTCACGCCAGCGCTGTTACCAGTCGTGGTGACGAGTGGCGCTGGCGAAACTGGATTGTATCACGGGTACGACGCGAAGGCAATCAAATTCTCTGGGAATTAGAACGAGGCGACAAAGTCGTAACAGAAGAAGACGAAAAATTATGAATTATGAATTATGAATTATGAATGATAAACCTTTTCATAATTCATAATTC
>JAWQFQ010000502.1:0-1849 GCA_035967975.1 Scytonema sp. PMC 1070.18 | reverse complement strand
CTGATGCCTATTACTGGCGGGGTAATTTCTATCAAGGATTGAAAGATAATAAAGCCGCACTAGCAGATTACAACCAATCAATTAAGCTTCAACCTAATAACGCCAACGCCTACAGACGGCGGGGTGATGTTCTCTATCAGTTGAACAACTATCAAGAAGCGCTAGCAGATTCTAATCAAGCGATTAAACTCCAAGCCGATAATGCTGAAAACTACATTTTACGGGGTATTGTCCGCAAAGAGTTGAATAAGTATCAAGAAGCACGAGAAGATTATAATCAAGCTATTAAACTTCAACCCAATAATGGTGATGCCTACTACTGGCGGGGTGATGTTCTCTATCTGTTGAACAAGTATCAAGAAGCGCTAGCAGATTTCAATCAAGCTATTAAACTTCAACCCGATAATAGCAGAAACTACGTTACGCGAGGTAATGTCCGTGTTAAGTTGAACGATTATCAAGCTGCATTAGCAGATTTGAATCAAGCAATTAAACTTAAACCCGATGCCGAAAACTATGTTTTACGGGGTATTGTCCACCAAAATTTGAAAGATGATAAAGCAGCACTAGCAGATTACAATCAAGCAATTAAAATTGACCCTAATAATGGTAATGCTTACTACTGGCGGGCTGAAGTTCTCTATCTATTGAACAAGTACCAAGAAGCATTAGCAGATTCTAATCAAGCGCTAAAACTATTGCCAAATAATGATACTAGACCCCTGATTTTGCGGGGTATTCTCCATAAAGATTTGAAAGATTATCAAGCAGCGCTGGCTGATTTCAATAATGCACTAAAAACTTTGCCATCTGATGATGCCAGACCCTATTATTGGCGAGGTCAGGTATACTACTGGCTAAGAGATTATCAAGCAGCGCTAGCAGATTATAACCAAGCAATTAAACTTCAACCAGATAATGCCAATGCTTATTACTTTCGTGGTGTTGTGCGCTATTTCTTAATAGATTATCAAGCCGCGTTAACAGATTTGAATCAAGCAATTAAACTTCAACCAAATGATTTTAGCAACTACTACTGGCGGGGTTTTATCCGTAATGGCTTAAAAGATTATCAGCCAGCACTAGCAGATTGCAATCAAACAATTAAACTTCAACCAAATAATGCCTTGGGCTACTACTGTCGGGGTGTTGTTTACCAAAAGCAAGGAGACGATAACGCTGCATTATCAGAATATGCTCAGGCACTTACTAAAGATAAAAAATTTGGCGCTGCTAACGCAAAAATTGGCTACATCAAATATGAAAGAGGAGATGTTGCAGGGGCTATTCAAGAGTGGCAAAAAGCAGTTCAAGCTGATAGTGACTTAACAGGACCACAATTAGCACTTGCAGTAGTTTTGCATAGCAGAGGTGAGCAACAAAAAGCTCTAAATATGGCACAAGCTACCTTGCGTTTAGATAAATATTTAGCTGATGTTGAAGTTCTCAAACAAACTCTCTGGGGGACAAAATTAATTGCGGAGGGAGAAAAGCTCTTCTCTCATCCTAATATCCAAGCATTGCGAGTAAAGAAGTAGGTTAAGTACTGTTGAAAAAAAACTTCACCAAAATCAACTCTTGTCTCACATGGAAGAATTTCTTCTCAAATTCCGAATATATGGTTTTCGTTAACATTACTTTAAAAAATTGAAAAAATGAAGCGCTTTAATATTGTTGCGATCGCTAGCTTAATTGGTTTCCTCATGCTCTCTAGCGCCTATGCTAAAATATCTCAGCAAGCATCTAATCAAACCATTCCTAGACTTGCAAATAATACCCTATCTCCAGAAAAAGTTCGTCAACTAGCTCAAGCTGTCACCGTTAAAGTGTTGAGTCCTAATAAAGGTGG
>JAWQFQ010000501.1:0-1871 GCA_035967975.1 Scytonema sp. PMC 1070.18 | reverse complement strand
ACCAAAACAAAGCCTTAATTGAAGAGTTAGAAAAAAGCGCCCAAAAAATTTCGGAAACTTGCGGAATTGACGGTAAATATAGCTGTATAATTCTAATAAGCATAAGAAAACAAGGAGGTGAGTTGACTTGTCCATAGTAACGATTCAGACGACAGCGATCTATAACAATCAGAACCAAACAGCGTTAGATTACCTGGAAGAATATGGCGTTATCTTTGGGCAAGCGACCCGCACCGCCTTTGCTTTGAGGAATCGAATTGGCAAGACGAAGACCAAAGAATCCGAAATAGAGAAGCTTGTCTGCAAGGAGTTGGAAAGCCGTTTTGGCTTGTCCAATACAGAAGCCAAGAACGCTTACAACAAAGCGAAGGCTGTCTACAGTTCCCAGTCTGAGTTAGTAGACCTTTACATTGATGACAACTACGACCGAATCAAGGAAATTCGTAGAACAATCAAGAAGCTGGAATTCAAGCTTGACAAAGCCGCTAAGTCTGGGCAAGAATCGACTGCCAAGAAGTTAAGAAAGAAGATTCATTTCAAACGGCAGAAGATTAACAAGCTTGAAGCTAAAATCGACCGATTAAAGGAATCAAAAGAGACGGGACGTTTCAAGGTAACATTTGGTTCTTCCAAGCTATTTGAGAAGCAGTACAGACTAGAAGAGAACGGATACAAAAATCATTCTGAATGGTTGGAAGAGTGGCGCAGCGA
Organism: Scytonema sp. PMC 1070.18; assembly: GCA_035967975.1. Classification (GTDB taxonomy): domain Bacteria; phylum Cyanobacteriota; class Cyanobacteriia; order Cyanobacteriales; family Nostocaceae; genus Scytonema. The sequence continues at coordinate 1,160 of JAWQFQ010000501.1, read as the reverse complement.
GCGGTCAGCTAATTCATTCTTCATAGGCGCAAAGAACTATCAAGGCGGCAACCAACTCGTTAGGTACAACCCATTGCTTCGTACCTTAACAATCACTTGTACTCCCAGTTTAAGAGCGAAGTACGGTGAATCGGTCACTCTATTTGATATCGAGTTTCCCTATGGTCAAGAGTGGTTAGAGGCTGCTATTGAGCCAGTTCGTTACACATCTACTCGTAAAGGTTCCAAGGGTGAAAAGAAAGAGACTTCTAGGAATGGCACCAAGCTGCCAGTTACCTACGAGATGGTCAATAGAGATGGCAGGCTTTATGTCAATGCGACGATTGAAACTATTGACCCAGTCATCCAAACATCGCTAGAAAATGGCGCATTGGGTATCGACTTCAATCCTGATAGTATTGATTGGACTTTGATTGACCGTCACGGCAACTTAAAACGCCACGGGACTATCAAGATTAACGTTCAAGATAAGCGTTCTAACCAAACAGAAGACATTATTGGGAAGGCGGTAGCTGAAATCGTCAGAATTGCATCAAAACACAACGTCCCTGTTGTCGTTGAAGATTTAGATTTCACCAAAAAGAAAGCATCGTTGAAAGAGAAAGGCGTAAAATATGCGCGGATGCTTTCAAATATGGCTTATAGCAAATTCGCCCAGATGATTGAGTCTCGTTGCATTAAATCTGGGGTGGAATTAATTAAAGTTGACGCTGCCTATACAAGCGTGATTGGTGTCACAAAGTATATGGCAGCCCATAGTCTGAATTCTGGTTGTGCCGCTGCCTTGGTAATTGCGCGGCGTGCCCAGAATCGGACAGAAAGATTACCTGGACACCTTGATTCTTACTTCAAAAAGCCAGAGGACAAGTTGAAGTCGGACGCTTGGAAAAAGGTAGCTGGTCGGATTAACATCTGCGGCGGTTTTAATCGCCACAAATGGTATTCGCTCGGTATCAAACAGGCAAGGAGCAACTCTCCTTTGCACAGCAAGCGGAAGGCAAACACAAGCGTGCATTCATTGCAGGCGTGATACTGTGCAGACCCTCGCGGTCCCTCATATTCAAAAAAAACGATGCGAAGCGCGGTTCTCCTCGCCTTAGGGGCGTAAATCCTTAAGTAAGCCTAGTTATGTCGTTTATAACGTCTACAACGTTTAATTA
>JAWQFQ010000500.1:0-1900 GCA_035967975.1 Scytonema sp. PMC 1070.18 | reverse complement strand
CTTTAGAAAGATTTGAAATAATGTTAAATTTGCAGTTATATTTTCAACTCTCAATATTTCCTTACAATTAGGTTGCTGCATAAAAAAAATCAATTTAAATATCCGGAAATGAACGGAGAAAACTTGTATTTTATGTTGTGACCTAAAAAAGGGATTGGGTGTATGTAATGAATTCTTCATTTATCCGGAAAGCTAACTAGCAGCAGTTCAATTGTACAATTCGTACATATAGCAGTTGGATGTGATGGGTGGGGTATTGCGCCTAGGATGTGAGTAGATTGCGGTTAGTTCACTCACAACTCTCGATTAACTACTAGTAACTGTCACCAAACATCTTATAAATCCAATAAGATTGCTATGTACGTAAGTATCTTCAGTATTTTGAAGATTCAACTGACTGTTTAGGTAAAATTTCAAGAAATAATTCAAGTTGGTATTGCCATTTTGGCAAGTAGGGATTGTAAAAATAAGGTATTACTAGATAGTAGCAAAGAATAAAGATATTGATATCAGGCTTGTTGCTATCTACTGAATACTACTGATGTAAAGCTAATACTAAAATAACGAATTCTCTAAGCAATCTTTCGCTTTAGGAAATAATACATGTTCATCTCACTGTCTTCTCATAATGTTATCCAGTATCTGCAACAAGCGGGTCTGTGTAGCTCAGAAGAAGGTGTTTGTACCGATTCTGAATTGCCACAAAGTAGCAAAAAAAATTCAAATCTACTTGTTACTTTGGCGGGAAATCGCAAGCTACTGGTAAAACAAGAACGCTGTACTGACAATGATGCTAATCCCCATGATTTTTTCAACGAATGGCTGTTTCACCAACTACTAAAGCGTTATCCAGCTTTAGGGAGTATTTCTGCGATCGCATCGTTGGTAGTGCATTTTGATGAACAAAAATCTATTCTTGTTCGTAACTACTTAAAAGAGTATATTGAGGTCGCAAATTTTTATCAACAAAACCTGTGCTTTCCAACTGCGATCGCGACTACAATTGGTAACATAGTAGGAAAGTTACATCGCACTACCTTTAATTGTCGGGAGTATAGAGATTTTATGAAAACTGCTCCCGAAGGACAATTTCGCTATCAGTTTTATAATCCTGCACAAGGGATAGGTTCAATTGAACCGGAGACGATAGGAATGATTCCTATTAATGCACTGAACTTCTACAGACTGTACCAAAGTGACGAAAGTTTAGAAGCTGCGATCGCGGAATTGTCCTATGAATGGAACCCTTGCTGCTTAATTCACAACGATCTAAAACTCGACAATATTTTAGTACATTCTAGATGGGAGCAACTCGATAATTGTCTTGTGCGACTTATTGATTGGGAAGCCTGTACTTGGGGCGATCCAGCCTTTGACTTGGGAACTTTAATTGCAAGTTACTTAAAAATAGGGCTAGAAAGCCTGGTTCTAGACCCCACATTTGAATTAGAAGAATCATTACAATTAGCAGCAATACCCCTAGAGATTCTCCAGCCTTCAATACTAGCTTTGACCCAAGCATATTTAGAAAGTTTTTCTATTATTCTTGAGTACCGACAAGACTTCTTAATGCGAGTTATTCAGTTTGCAGGGTTAATTCTGATTCATCAAGTTGAGGAAAAAATTAAGCAACAGCAATCCTTTGATAACTCTGGTACTTGCATCTTCCAAATCGCCAAAAGTTTACTTACCAAACCACAGGAATCTGTACGAACTGTTTTCGGTATCTCCGAGACAGAAATCATCAAACCTTTTGCAAAGCTTGCTAAATTTTCTCTTCCTCAAAACCAGGACAATTTGCTTCGTATTTATTATCACAAAACCCGCCTACGTGGTTTTTAAAAAAGACAATGGGGGAAGAAAAGATTCTTGTTCCCCCCACACCCCTACACCCCTACAC
>JAWQFQ010000499.1:0-1912 GCA_035967975.1 Scytonema sp. PMC 1070.18 | reverse complement strand
GGTTCTTCAGTACTTGTTATGCTAAATTAACAGATACTGAATCGGGAACAGGGAACAGGGAACGGGGAACAGTGAAGAAAGGCAAAAGGGAAAAAGGGAAGAGAGAGCATTATTCTAGCTTTTTAATAAGGGCAATAATCATTCGACTTTCTTCTCGTAGCAAAAAAATAATTGGTTCTATATCTTCTTGTTTAGATAGACCTACCCGATACGATAGAATAACGTGTGTTTCTAATTCATTGACTGAACCTTGAGCAATATTCAGAAATCTGATGTACTCAAGTGTCGATCTTCTTCCATATCCCTCCCTAACGGGACGCTTCGCGAACAGCTATGTTAGCCGGAATAGATACTGCTGATTTTCTGATTTGTTGCACCATGCCATATAACTCATCTTTGGGGAAAGATTTAGTCAAAAAATAGCACTTTTCGGCTATATCCATACCTTTTTGCCAGATTTTTAAGTCCTTAAAATCATGAATCTCTGCCATAAAAAACTTCAATCCTACAAAAATTAATCAATATTTAGTTAACAATTGAAATGCCAAGTTAATAGGCATCGAAGTCGAAAGTTGTCAAAATTTCTAAAACCGTAAGCAGAGCGTTTGATTAGCTTGAGTTTGTTGTTAATACCTTCTACAACTCCGCTTGTTGTCCTATTATCAAAGTAAGCAACGATTTCATCTAGCCAACGCCATATTGTGCTATAGCTCTTAGGGAAATGTTTTTTCGCTTTAAATAACCATGTTCCTAGTTTAAATAATCCGGTTTCCCAAGTATTTATTGTTTCAAAAATTTGTCGAATTTCCTCTTTTAATTCATGCATGATTTTTAGACTAGGAGACACTTGTTTGACTTCAATTAATTTCTCTTGTTGGACTTGATTTAGCTCTGATTCATTCTTAAGTAAAATATATTTACTTTTTGTAAGTCCTCGTAAAATTTTTTCACTGTCTGCTTTATCTTGAGGAGATTCCGCTTTTTTTATAACTGATTCTATTTGACTTTTTTCTCTCTTTCTTTGTGTATCTAGTTCCTTGTTTATCTGTACCATTACATGAAATCTGTCAGCCACTACTTGTGCATGAGGCATTAATTCTTTCACTAAACTTTTATAACCTTGCCATAAATCTATACTCACTTCTTCTATTTTATCTAAAACCTCATTCCCCCATTCAATTAAGATTTCTCTTATGACTTCTTGTGTGCGCCCATGTAAAATTGTAATTGGTTTAGATGTATCCAAATCTATTAAGACTGCACAGTAATTTCCATGACCTTTCACCAGAGATATTTCATCAATCCCCAGCCTTTTTAACCCGTCAGGTTTTGATGAAGATATATATGAAGATGCATCTTTTAGCATTCTTTCTATCTCTTCTGTCGTCACGATTCCTTTAGAGGCAACACTATGTATATCATTTTCTAACACATCTTGTATTATTTTTTGAGCCAATCTTTTTGTATATGTCCTTTTTCGGCTTACAAAATCTAATTCTTCGCTAAAAGGTTTTTTACATACATCACATTTAAATTGTCTTCTATTTATTTCTAAAAAAACTGATTTTTCTCCAAAAGATAAGTCTTTCACTATATATCGATGATTTTGATGTAATCTATGACTTGCAGTTCCACAACGTGGGCAAATACTATAATCGGAAGTTGATTCAGTTTGGAGTATGAGTCCAATTCCAGTATGAAGCCGATGGGATATGACTTTTACCCCTTCTATATCCAGAATCTCCGTTAAAGCTTTAATACCTTTTTTCCTTACCATAACTGTCAGATTTACAAAAATGTTATCAGGCAAGACAAACAGAAAACTTCGTTCTTTTCTTCACTGTTCCCTGTTCCCCGTTCCCTGTTCCCGATTCCGTACTTGTTATTTTAGCATAACAAGTACGGAAGAGCC
>JAWQFQ010000498.1:0-1924 GCA_035967975.1 Scytonema sp. PMC 1070.18 | reverse complement strand
TTGAGCCATCTCCCCGAACTAAAGTTGCGGGGATTCTGGCTAGGAATTAGAATTAACTTTTTGCCCGGACTCCGAGGAGACAGCTATCTGGTTAATTTTTCCTAGCTTGTCAGAGAACCGCTCTGGGGCAATCAACTCACTTTCGGACAAGCCTACTCGTTCGCGGCTTTATTGACTCCTGCCATGCCTCTGTTAGGAGCGGCTCCGCCCCACGATACCCTGAACGGGCATCTTGCAATGACAGTAAATCGTCTTGATTCACATATCTACTCAAATATGCACTCATTAAATCACGATGCATTTTAATACCCGTCGCATCATGATGAACTCGTTCAGACAGAGATTTCTTGGTACGACTACCATCTAAATGAGTTTGTGATAGTGCAGTATATGAAGTAGAAAACTTATGAACACTTCCGCCAGCATTTTCGGCTTTGCGAATGAGTTCTGTTAATACGAAACCTGGAGACTTAGCAGAAATAGACTTACCATAGCGCTTCTGCCAGCCTTTCACCGATACTTTCTCGGTCTTAATATCTTTACCATTACGCAAAATTTCATTAACTAACTTGCGATTTTGGCTTTTGGCATATGCTGCCTTTTTGCGTTGTAATTCTCGTTTCTTTTTAGCAGCTTTTTTATAATTATTCGACTTGTTCCATTGCCTCTTCCCTTTTTTGAACTTCCCCTTTTTCTTAACAGTACGATGCCCTTTTTTGATTTCAAAATCAGGCTCGTAATTGTCTGGATTACTCACTCGTTGAGAACGCTGCATTTTTCTTTGCAATGCAGTCATCTCTTTCTCGTAAGTGGGAACTTTTTCTGCAAAAGGTAACAAACCAGCTTTCTTATCACCAACGAAGGCAATGTTGGAGATGTTTAGGTCAAGTCCAATTAAGCCATCACTAACGTAGTTCTTTTCTTTTTGGTAAGGTAGACCTTCATTGATAAGTTGTGCGTACCAACGACGCTTACCATTTAATTCCCTCCATAATATGCGAACGTACTTCACTGGAGATTGCAACCCGTGCATAATCACAGGGTTGTTTTCATCAATGATTGGACGTAGCTTAAAACTACCCCAAACTAATTCATTATTTTTCCATCGTAATCCTTGCTTGTTAGTCTTCCCTTCAACAGAACGGAAACGACTCGGTACTTTGAAACGAACTTTCTTTGCTCTTCCAAATATGACTCGTTCGGATGCCTTAAATGCTCTTTTGGCTATGGTCTGCTGAGTATTGGAATCAATCTTGTCAGCTATCCATTGAGATGAATTGGCAACAATTGTTGCATAAGCTTGAAGGTCATAATCGGAATACCTATAAGCTTGCCGTGCTGCACTAAACGCTTCAGTTCGTTCTTTTTTATTAGTTCTTGGTATTTTTTTAGCTGCCTTAAATGCCTCAGAATTACGTACTAACTCCATCCTAACCATCGCTTCATTCAGACAAGCATTATATAGTTGTCTGGATGCTTGAAATTTAGATAACAACTCTTTTTCTTGAGAACTGTCTACTATCAATGGAATTTCTGTAATGAAAGATGGAGTTTTTTTCCGAGCCATTTACAATCACCTCCTAGTTTTGCTAAACTAAATTTAGTATAGCTAATGGTTCTAAAAATGTCAACAGGTAAAGGGATAAAAAGAGTAAAAAATAAACCTGTTTTACATGACGGATTAAAAAAGATGCGTGGCGTTTATTTGACTGACTTCACCTGGAGCTTAGTCCGAGAAACAGCAGCAAAAACAGGTCTAAGTTATAGTGAGTATCTTGAACAATTAATAAGAAAATGTCACGGCGAATAAATTCGCACGTGTCGCGTTTCCACTCCGATATAAATACCACCAAACTATCAATTCATTTTATTTCTTGATAGTTTGGTTTCGGGGCTACCACGCTCCCGCGTATTTTAGGTGTAC
>JAWQFQ010000497.1:0-1934 GCA_035967975.1 Scytonema sp. PMC 1070.18 | reverse complement strand
TCGAGTGGTACCGAGTTTTTTCTTTAATCAAATAGGAGTCCTATAGCAATCCTATTGGATTAATAAAAACAAAACCAAGAATCCTAGAAACCCGGTATCTCAAAGATACCGGGTTTCTCGCCTCTCACAAATAATACGGGATTGCGATTCTATTAAGAAATAACTCCTCAACGTAAGCGTTCAGCTATTAGCTATTAGCCCTTTGCTTGGATGTTGCTGAGTCTATATAGCATTCCTATGTGAGTTGCAAACACCTCGTTAGGGCAGGCAACAGGCAATCTTGCTATAGGCAACCGAATTGTTTATAAATCATTTAGGATTGCTATATCTCTATAGCTGATAGCTGACATCTGAAGCTTAATTCGGTCGTAACTCAGCGTCGATCCTTTCGGCAATAGAAGTAGCTTCAAGGCGAATTCGATCCGGGTTAAGAGTCAGCATCTCACGTTTATACATTAAAACTTTTCCATCCACAACGACAGTATCAACATCTTGAGCATCTGCTGTGTAAACCAGATGGGAAACTACATCGTAAAGTGGGGTCAAATGTGGTTCGCTCAGCCGGACTTGAATCAAATCTGCTTGAAGCCCTACCTTAATGGCACCAATTTGATCTGCCAAGCCGAGTGCTTCTGCACCACCAAGTGTTGCCATACGCAAAACTGACTTAGCAGGTACAACGGTGGGATCGAGAGTCGTCCCTTTATGGATGAGGGCGGTCAGACGGATTGCTTCCCACATATCAAGATCGTTGTTCGACGCGGCTCCATCTGTACCCAGACCAACCTTGACTCCCGCTTTCAGCATTGCTGGAACTGGCGCAAAGCCAGAAGCTAGCTTCAAATTCGAGTCAGGATTGTGGATAACACCAATACCGCGTTGTGCCATCAAAGCGATTTCACTTTCGTTAGGCCATACTACGTGTGCGGCGAAGACACGCGGCTCCAAGAAGCCGAGATTCTCCAAGTGTTGTACTGGGGTTGCGTTATAGCGCTGTTGAACGTCTTCGACTTCAGTTTGTGTCTCTGCCAGATGTATTGTCACAGGGACATCGTATTGACGTGCAGTCGTAATAGCTTGCAATAGATGCTCCGGTGAAACAGTGTAGGGAGCATGTGGAGCAAGGGCTGGTGTGATACGTGGGTTCTTGCCCTTCCAACGGCTCACAAAATCCACAGCTGTAGCAAACGCATCGTCCCATCCTTGAAAACCAGGGCTAGGAAAATCTATTGACGATGGCGCAATAATAGCACGCAAGCCACATTCATTAACTACTTCAGCAGCAACATCTGGCTTGAAATACATATCCACAAAGGTCGTTGTTCCGCCCCGTATCATTTCCCAACAAGCTAGCTGTTCACCAACGCGAATAAAATTTTCGTCAACGAACTTTGCTTCTGCTGGGAAGATATAATTCTGGAGCCAATCTTGCAACGCTAAGTCGTCTGCCAGACCTCGAAAGAGGACCATTGCTGAGTGGGAGTGACCATTGACAAGACCGGGCATCAATGCCATGCCTTCTCCTGAAAGCATCTTGTCAGCTTTGTAAGATGCCACGATTTTATCTACTGTGTCTACCGCAACAATTTTGCCGTCTTTGATAGCAACCGCACCATTCTCGATAACGGGTTGTGCATCGTTCATCGTAACAACGAAATCACCACCGACAATCAGTTCTACGTGCCCCGTTTTCGGAATATTGGGGTCACGATGACTCCGTGCGATGACTATTTGGCTGGAAAAGACAAAAAAGAAAGTACAAACAAAAAAAATTAATAACTTATAGTATTTTGGAGGCTGGTTTTTCACCCTGTCATCCTCTTTTCACTAGTAGCTTTATCATCCGTCATATTACTAGCAATGAGACACATTTTTTCCTTGTAACACTTTTTTTATAAATTTCTAATTAGAAATTTAGTTATATAAATATATGG
>JAWQFQ010000496.1:0-1978 GCA_035967975.1 Scytonema sp. PMC 1070.18 | reverse complement strand
TTAGCTTAATCTAAAAGAAGCCTCACATCTGACCCGAAAGGGCAGTGTGAGATGAATTTTGGGGCAATGACGAAAGCATCCCTTTCATTGTCCCCTAGAAAATGGGGCAGGCTTGGTTGGGTTAATCTGTCGGCACCCACAAATATTCGTAGTAATAAGCCTGCCCCATTTTCTTACGTGTCAGACCCAAACCCCGACCAATGTTGACCGTTTCGGTCAATGCGGGAGCGGGGTGCTTGAGGAATTGCCAATTTCTGGACTGTCTTGCGATTCAATATATTGTTTTAAGGTTGAGATGGTCACACCACCGCAACTAGTAATAAAGTAAGAACCGTTCCAAAAAACATCTTTGGAATAAAATCGGCTCAGATGCTCTGCAAATTCTTGTCTGAGTCTACGAGAAGTTGTTGATTTGATATTTCCGACCAGTGTACTTAACTGCAAGTCTGGATGGTACTGAAATAGTAGGTGTACATGGTCAGTTTCGCCGTTAAACTCAACCAGTTTACAATCCCATTTAACCAATAAGTCTTCAAGAATAACGTGTAATCGCTTTAACATCTCACCAGTGATGGCTTTGCGTCGATATTTGGTTGTCAGTACAAGATGAGCTTTTAAGTCACTGACTGACCGACCTTTTGAGACAAAATCATTTTTCACAACTTTTTCAGGAACTCTGTTATAATCAGTGTAGTCTAAAATAACAACAGTGCTTAAATAAAGGAGGTGAGTTCCCATGCTGCTAAATTACCAATACAGGATGTATCCAGAAACCAACCAGAAACTAGCACTTAACGAATGGTTGAGAATTTGCCGCTATTGGTACAATTGGCAGCTAGGAGACCGTTTCACTTGGTGGGAATTAAACAGAAATTATGTAATTCTTCCTCAAGGAGAATTCTGTTTAATCTCCTGCTCTGTCACCCCTCCAATTCTGAGAGATAATCCAGATTTTTACAGTCAGAAAAAGCTACTGCCAAAATTCAAAAAAGACTTAATCAAAGTTGGTCACTCTGGTGAGTTGCTGGATTTTAAATCAGTACCGTCTCAAACCCTACAAGATGTCTCAGATAGAGTTAAAAAAGCGTTTGATAGGTTCATTGTTGGTGACAACAACGGGAAAAAGAGCGGAAAGCCAAGATTCAAAAATACGGCTAGTTTCCGCACAATGAAAATTGAGGGTCAAGCTGTAACCATAGAGCGAGTAGAGAAAGACTGGTTGTTCCTGTCAATTTCAAAACTCAAGGGATGGTTGAAAATAAGGCTACACAGACCCTTACCCGATGGTTTTATCCTCAAAAACATTCTTTTCACCCGTAAAGCAGATGGTTGGTATACCACTATCTGTCTTGAAGATCCGACAGTGCCAGTGTTCAACCCTGACGATGTTACCCCCACTTGGAACAATTCTTTGGGTATGGATGCTGTATTGCATGAAGATGATTACCTTGCAACCTCAGAGGGTAAAAAGCTACCCTCACTTAAATCTTTTCGCAAATCTCAAAGTAGACTCGCCAAAGTTTCTAAACGCAAAGCAACCAAGAAAAAAGGGAGTGCTAGCCGTCGGAGACTAGCGAAACGGGAAGCAAGAGTTCATCAACGCATTGCACGCTCCCGCAAAGACCATGCTTACAAAACTGCTCATAAATTGGTACGCACTGGCAAGAAAGTTTTCTTTCATGAAGACTTAAATTTACGCGGTCTTACCAAACGCAACAAAGCCAAAAAGAACGAGCAAGGAAAGTTTCTTCCAAACAATCAAAGCGCCAAATCAGGATTAAACAAGTCTTGGTTGGACGCAGGTTTTGGTCAATTCTTTACTACGCTGGACTACATAGCCTCAAAAGCTGGAGCAGTTGTAGTAAAGGTAAATCCTGCTTACACTTCACAGTTATTGGCATATCGTGATGAATTTGTCTTCACAGATTGCTCCATCAGGAATTACTATGACCTTCAAGAATTGCTTAACGTCGATAGA
>JAWQFQ010000495.1:0-1984 GCA_035967975.1 Scytonema sp. PMC 1070.18 | reverse complement strand
CATCCTAAAACCCTGAGCCGTTTAGCTGACAAAGGGATAATAGAATGCATGACCGAATAATTCGTAATTCGTAATTCGTAATTCGTAATTAAAAATTACTAAATTAATTAATAATTAATTCCTTCAGGGTACAAGCCCCTAATTTTAATTATGAAAAAGAAAAAAAACGAGGTATCCTTGCTACAAGCCCCCCAATTTATTGGTTGTGTAATCTTCATGATGGTGAAATTGTAGTACTTAATAATTCAAAACTAAGTCCTCATGATGAATTGATGCAAGACTTCATGTCCATAATGCATTGTTTTAGCAGCAAATTATATTTTCTGCGGCGCTATGAAAAAAAAGTAGAGCAGGATTATCAAAATAGTCTTGACAAAGTAGACAAATAGCAATATATTGGACAGACCAGCTTTGAGGGTCGAGCAAAGTTATGGCATTAAAGAAACAGAAAGGGAAACGCATAGAGACAAAAACTCTACGAGCTAAGTTAATTCGGGATGGCATTGATTTAAACGAAACAGTTCAAGTTTACAGAGATGGTGTGGCTTTTTACATTCAAGTGATTAACCAACATCCTGAATATGTGGATCTTGCTCAAGCCCAGATGCGACAGGCTTATGAAAAATTCACTTTAGGTGAAAATGCCAAATATCCCTTTCTGCATCAGGATATGCCACGAGACTTGCGATGGGATGTAATTAGTACGGCTTGCGGTCATTACAAGTCATGGCGTTCTAATTACAAAAACTGGGAAGTAAGTGAGGCGAAACGTTTAGCTCGTTCTCTCAAAAAGAACAAGAAACACAAACCTCACAAACCACCACTACTACCTACGGCAGTGTTTGACAGCCCAACCTATTACAAATACAGTATGTTTAAGGATGACACGGGTAATTCGGTCATTCTGAAAATTAGAAAGAATAACAATTGGGCATGGGTAAGATTTAATTATTCGGCTTATTTGTTTGACGCTGCGTGGGGAAAAGGTTGTCCAACTATTGTTATTAAAAGAGACGGTTCTTGTTGGATAAATTGGACTTTAGAAAGATATCACGATGCAACTGGAGGATTAAAAGCATTACAAAACGAGCGAGTCTGCTCAGTTGATATTGATTTAGATGGCGACACAATTTGCATTCTTTCAATTTTAGAACCCGACGTTAACGGAGAAGTCAAAGAAGTAGCGAGACACTTCATAAAAGGACACGCTTCTCATGTCAGACGTAGGAAGAGGGAACTAGGGAAGATTGCAAAAAAGATGAATCAAACAGGTATTGTTGGAAAGGGGTTTGGTCGTACTATTTGGTCAAAAGTTAGCAACCGAGAAAAAAGTGAAGGTTATAGAATTGCATCCCAGATTGCAGAGTTTGCCAACAAGCATCATTGCCGAGTGATAGTGTTTGAACACTTAGGCAATCTACGTCCTCAAAGAGGTAAATATTCTGCTAGGTCAAACCAAAAACGTGCATACTGGTTGAAGTCTAAAATAGTTGATAATACTAGTCATATCGCTAGAACAAAATTCAATATTTTAACTTCCAGGGTTTCTCCAAAAAATACTTCCAAGTTTTCTGCTGTTGATAATAGTGCATTAATTAGGACATCTTCGCATCAATTAGCAGACTTGCTAGCCAATAATGAGAGAATATGGCTATCAAGATACAATAACGAGAAGTATACTCCAGGATTGCACGCTATTGCCCAGAACGGATACTGGATTCATTCGGGATTGAATGCCGCTAGAAATATAGGAATGAGGTTCTATCAGCGATATAAACCCGACGCCAAGTTTGTTATTTCAAAAAGCTTAAGCAGTAATGTTTAAGTTGGCGTACTAGCTATACGCTTTTACGTCAGTCCCATGTGTAGAGGGATGACAATCACCTACTTTTTAGGTAGCCGCTACCATTGCGGTCTGCCAATTTTAATAGATGAGTGGTTTTCTAGTAAAACAATGCTCTGGCTACCTGTATAGAGGTGATGC
>JAWQFQ010000494.1:0-2037 GCA_035967975.1 Scytonema sp. PMC 1070.18 | reverse complement strand
CATCCCACGCCTCACTTCGTGTAGGACGTGGGGCTTCTTTATGGGTTGAGCTAAATCAAGTATCCAACTGGGTTCAGCAATAGGTTCAATTGCATCTGGATCAAAAGTTGTACCAGATGGTATAGCTCCCCACCTTGCAATAATTTGTTCATCACCCCCTGGAATAACAAACAAAGATTCATTAATAGTTTGATGAATATATTCTCTAAACTCAGCAGCCATAATACCAGCTATCTCAGGTTTCACGATTGATGATATATCTTTCAAATTCTGACCAACAAGTCTATCTATATATCTCAAGCCAAATCGTTCAATAATCCTAGGATTAAAACTTTCATTAAGCGCTACAAGTACATTCTTTAAACGCTCTAGAAAATCACTACGACTCAAGTAATCAGTTGTCTCAATTGCTACAAAGTTAGGTGCTAGTGAAACTCTCCAACTATTTGTTGTGTCCACAAATCGCCAAGTCACTTGAGGTGTAGTTTGCACAACACCTTGAGGGCTAAAAACTAAGCCCTGAGTTTGTTCAGGTTTTAGGATAGGGTATTGTTCTCGAATTGCTTCTTGAAATGAACCTACAAAATCTTTTTTCTCAATCGAAAGAATGGGTGGAAAGCGCACCTGTGCAATCACTCGAACAAGAGGTGCATCTTTTAATGGTACCTCTGGGGGCGGTTGTGCAATGAGTGGATTGATATTAACCACTTTCTACATCCTTTGTGGACATGAGCGCGAAATTGAGCATAGTCGGAGACGAGAGATATTACCTATCGCTCCCTATAGCTATATTAGAGCAATAATGTGAAATACAGTGTGAAGTTTAAGATTTTGCTATGAAGTCTTGACAAGAATTTCGAGAGCGTTCGCCAAACACTAGTAGTCTGCCACATAAATTCTGATAGGTAAAACGATGTTCAGGCTCATGCTCTTTTCCTCTTCCTTGGCGCTCTTTGCGTCTTTGCGGTTTTTTATTTACCTATCAAAATCAATATGGTGGACTACTAGGGGATTTATTAAGAGTGTTATTGCTTGATTCTGACTGGGATAAGATTGCAACTGCTGCTAGGAATGCAGTGCGATCGCCAGTTCTAGAACAAGTTAGTGCGTAACCAAAAGCATTGAAAAAAATTAAGTAGTGTTCGTAGTAGCGCTGAGAGCGCATGTCTATTTTGCATTTTCTTAATTTTCTTGTAAAATAAGTTAACATCGGCTCAAATTTACCAATAATGGTAACCAATTTAAAAGCAGAGAAAGCAACTGTCCTCGAAAATCTGCAACTCGTTCGGGGTCCGTATCTACAGGTTGGAAATGAATCTAGTCTAGTTATCCGGTGGGCTACTCATACTCCTGTCCAAAGCAGGGTATGGTATGGCGTAACTCCTGACAACCTTTGTTTCTTACAGGAAGGAACTACGATAGGTTGTAACCACTCGGTCAAACTCGACGGACTGACACCAGATACAAAATACTTTTACGCCATTGGGACACCAGAGGGCGTCATAGCAGGAGGAACAGAAGATTACTCTTTCGTGACAGCACCAGCATTAGACCTAGCACCAGAGGATGTTCGACCACTACGTATCTTGGTTTTGGGAGATGCAGGACGTGCTAACGATATTGCGGCGAGTGTCCGAGATGGGTATCTAAAATTTACAGGAACGCGCCACACTGACCTCTGGCTCATGCTCGGTGATAATGCTTATGAAATTGGCACCTACGAAGAGTATCAACGGGCAATATTTGAAATGTATCCTCAGCTTTTGCGTAGCAGTGTCTTGTGGACGGCAATTGGCAATCATGATGGAGGATGTGCTGATTCTACAACACAAACCGGTCCCTATTACGAGCTTTTTTCTATGCCAACTTGTGGGGAGGCTGGTGGTTTGCCGTCTGGAACTGCTGCATATTACTCTTTTGACTGGGGTAATGTCCACTTTGTCTGTCTTGATTCTTATGGGTGCGATCGCATAGCACATCAGAGCGATCGGGTGCGTACTGTACAAGAAAATCTTAGGTTAATCTAGGCATAGTTAA
>JAWQFQ010000493.1:0-2038 GCA_035967975.1 Scytonema sp. PMC 1070.18 | reverse complement strand
ATGAGAGGGCAACCACCGAGAGCTAAACTCGAGCGTCGTCTGCAACGTCAGATGTGCATAAGAGACCGACGCCCAAGTGTACGACCGCACTGTCAGACAAGTATAGGGTATGGGGTGTGGGGTGTGGGGTGTAGGGGTAAAATTCCTAGACAACGCCCCTACCAAGGCTTTCGGATAATGCATATTTAATTTTTGGAATATAATCATAATTCCCCACACGCCATACTCTACACCCTAAAAGACTGCTATCCTAGTAGGATGGTAACCACTCAACCGCAACTCATCAGACTTTCGCAAGGACAGCTCAACTTGTTAGAACGTTGTCCTCGGCAGTTTCAGTATACCTACTTAGAGCATCTCTATTCTCCCTTAGACCCAGAACACGAGGAACGACAAAGTTTGGGTAGTCGTTTTCACTTGCTAATGCAACAGCGAGAAATGGGTTTACCGATTGATTCTATTTTGCAGGAGGATGCTCAGCTGCAACGTTGGTTTACAGATTTTGCCAAAGCTGCACCAGAGATTCTAGCGCCCGATCCCCATCGCCAAAGTTTCCGTGAAAGCGAACATTATCGGACACTACAAGTACAAGATTATTTACTTGCAGTTGTGTACGATTTGTTGATTGCAGATAACCAACACGCACAAATTTTCGATTGGAAAACTTATCCTAAGCTGCCAAATAAACGCAAATTAGAACAAAACTGGCAAACACGTCTTTATATGTACGTTTTAGCTGAAACGAGCAGTTATCTACCGGAAAATATTTCTATGACTTACTGGTTTGTCCAATCGGAAGGCAAACCACAAACTATTAAGTTTAGTTATAGTACGGTTCAACACCAGCAAACTGCAAGAAGACTGAATCAGCTCTTAAATCGATTAACATATTGGTTAGAACGTTACTACCACCGAGAAGAAGCATTTCCGCAAGAGCCAGAGGGTAGCAAAGCTTGTGAGTATTGTCAGTATGCAAAACGGTGCGATCGCCCCCAATTCAATTATGATAAGCAATCTCAGGTTGTCTCACCAACTATAGCAATGACAACTCATTTACTGAATCTAGAAAATGTTGAAGAAGTAACTCTGGAAAATTTATAGGGCGATCGCATCCCAAACATAAAATTCCTGTGTCCTTGCCAAATTAGTAATAAGCGTTCAGCTATTAGCCTTCAGCAGTAAGCTTTCAAGCCTGCTGTCAGACATTTTCTCGCCCTTCATAGCACCATTATAAATACCTTCCATAGCTCATAAAAGCTGATAGCTGATAGCTGAAGGCTGAACGCTTACGCTAACTATATGAAAATCAGTTAAAATTATCTATATACTACTTTTATTTTCTGATTTTTTCTAGATTTATGATGACAAAAGAATACAATAGTGAAGCGGTTTATGTCCGGGAATTAGGAATAGATGACATCGCTCCTGTTTATCATTTGGGGGAAAATTTATTTACAAGCGATTCATATCCATATCTATACCGTTGCTGGGATGAGTGGGAGGTGATTGGGCTTTACAACACCGATCCAGAGTACTGTCTTGTCGCAGAAGTTGACGGATATCTTGCAGGATTCATTTTAGGAACTATCATTTCCAAAGCAACTTGGACTTACGGATACATTCTGTGGTTAGGAGTCAGTCCCAAATTTCAACGTTGTGGAGTCGGGGACAAGTTGGTTGATAAGGTCATTTCACGCATGATTGAAGATGGAGCGCGGTTCATGTTGGTAGACACTGATCCAGCCAATGTTCCAGCCGTTAAGTTTTTTGCTCGCAAGGGTTTTGGCAATATTCGCGAACATATCTTCCTATCAATGAATCTAAGCAAGCATGAGCACTATGGTAGACTCATCGACTACGAACATCAAAAAGCTGAAAGGGCTGGTTACAAGCGTTCCCGTCCTGCTATGCGTTCCCGTAAGTCAGATGGAGTTGCTAGTGAAGTCGCCTTAAACAAACCAGATGAAGTTAACGCTACAATCGCTTTAGCTTAAACCAAAAGAAGCCCCACGTCTTACTCCGAAGGAGAAGCGTGGGA
>JAWQFQ010000492.1:0-2038 GCA_035967975.1 Scytonema sp. PMC 1070.18 | reverse complement strand
AGATGAGTGGTTTTCTAGTAAAACAATGCTCTGGCTACCTGTATAGAGGTGATGCAAAAATGTAAAGAAAAGCGGGTTGTCCAATTAATCCCGACTTTCTACTACACCTATGAGGTGGGATAGATATTACTGAGGAAGCCCTCAATCAATTGTTTAAAAGTGTAAACTAATATTAAGAAATCATAACCTTATGAAGGGTATAGGGGGTAGGGTTCTGTACAACCTGAAACGCATCATGCAGCTAGGTGTGGTGTGTACTTAAACAAAGTGCTTTTTTACGAATTATTAGCAAATCGTTAACTATAACATAAACTAAACAAGCCCGCCTGAGTGGGTGCGTTACTATCCTAATTAATGTAAATCTCGTTACAAACGCTTATGGAACCAAATTCTCTACCAACAGAGGTAATTCTGACGCACCCACGTCAGTCTCTTGGTAATGTCAAACTGGATTGGACGCCACAACCGGGAAATTACCTTGACCTTGAAGGACAAACCTACGCCGTATTAGAACGTCGCCACCGCTATCAGTTAAAAGCGGGGCGGTATCGTTTACAGAAAATTGCCATTTACGTGCAGACTGCTACAAGACCAACTGAAAAAACTTTTGTCGGGGGTCGCTGGGTGATCGGTGATGCTAGTTGTCGCTACAATGCTCGTTCAGAAATGATTCGTTGTGCGGTTAACCCAGATGGTCCCTGTGAGACTTGTCGTTACTACGAAAATCTGAAGAGTTAAAAGCAAGGAGTTAGGAATACCGAACAAAAGCTTTTCACTCCTGAGTTCCCAACACTTCTCCCACAGCTATACGACTACCGTTGACAAAATCCCACCCCGATTGGGGACGTTTACCAGGTGGTTGAACTTCTCTCAGTAACAAGAAACCCTCCCCCGTTTGTACAATAGCTCCCTGTCCTTTGGCAATGCTTACGACTTCTCCTGGGCTACCTGATACAGTTGATAAATCTTTAACAATATGCGCTATATTTTTCTGTTCTGGTGGTAGCTCACCTTCGCAAGCAACGCCAAGGGGCGTAGTAGCAGTAATCCTCAGTGGTTGGTTGCGAAAGCTGGTGGTACAGTCAGGATAAAAGCCTCGAATTTGATTGTGTAACTGTATGGCGCTTTTTGACCAATCCAACTGATAGTCTTCTTTCTTAATCAATGGAGCATAAGTTGCTTGAGCATTATCTTGAGGAATAGACTGAAGTTCTTTGCGTTCTAGCTTCAATAAAGTCTCTACTAGTAAATCTGCACCAAGAACTGCCAATTTTTCTGCCAATTCATGAGCATTATCTAGTAATCCCACGGGTGTAGTCGCGACCATCAGCATAGCACCAGTATCCATCCCCGCATCCATTAGCATTGTTGTTATACCAGTTTCAGTTTCTCCGTTATATAAACACCATTGAATGGGAGCAGCTCCCCGGTATTTAGGTAAAATGGAACCATGCACATTCACGCAGCCTATTGTCGGCATATCTAAAATTTCTTGTGAAAGAATTTGCCCATAAGCGACGACGACGAATACATCAGCACCTAATTTTTTAAGTTTGCTTAAGGTTTCAGCATCTTTTTTGACTCTCTGGGGTTGCCATACAGGTAAATTAGCAGAAGTTGCAACAACTTTTACTGGTGAGGGTGACAGTTGGTTACCCCGTCCCCTGCGTTTATCTGGTTGGGTGACAACTGCTAAGACTTCAAATTCTGGATGTTTCAGTAGTTTTTCTAAAGTAGGTACAGCAAAATCAGGCGTGCCAAAGAATACGATTTTCATTATAAATCTGGGTGTAGGGGGTAGGGTGTAGGGTGTGGGGAAGTTTTTACTGAGTGGTGATTATTCATTAATTTATATAAGGTGTAGGGGTGATTGAGCAACTTTCCCCATACCCTACACCCCACACCCCACACCCCTGATTCTTTCCTCACACCCTTTCTTTCAGCAAATTTGTTTAAGTTTCTTGAAACAAAAGTTTGCTAGGTAGGGCTAGTTGCTGCTTTTAAGAATCTATGCAGATATCTGCATTTCTGGATATTT
>JAWQFQ010000491.1:0-2053 GCA_035967975.1 Scytonema sp. PMC 1070.18 | reverse complement strand
CATGTACGGTTCTTAGGGGAGGGGAGAGCGGTGACGCCCAAACCTCACCCGACAATTAACCTATTTTTTGCCTAAAATTAACCTCATTCGTGCCTTGATGTAACTTATCCTTATTTAAGGTATGTATTAATCTTAGTTATATATCTGCAATGTATACTTCGTCCGAAAATAAGCAGCCCTGACTTTACCTACCTAATGACTCAACAAAGTCGCAGTTTTGCTGGGGCTTTAATTGAATTGGTTGATTCATACCAATTACGTAATTAATATACTGACCGATGCTCCTCCAGCTAGCATCGGTTCAATTGTATTATCACCAGCGCTGTCATATCATGCATAATAATTGATTTTAATGCCGGACAAAGATTTTCTCTATGCAACCCATTCAACAACAAGTCATTGAAACACTCCAAACACTTTCTCCTGCCGAGCAACAGGAGGTTCTGGACTTTGCAGAGTTTCTCAAAAGCAAGCGGCAAAGATTACCATCCGCGAACATGGAACCAGCTCAATCGTTCTTAGAAACAGCCCAAGCCTATATCGGTGCAGGCTCTGGTCCTGGGAACCTCTCTACTAATCCTGAGTACATGGAAGGATATGGTACCTGATGCGTCAGCAAGTTCTCCTTGATACTGGTCCCCTCATAGCCCTTATTGATCGCCGCGATCACCATCACTCCTGGGTAACGACAGAACTTGCTACAATCCAACCTCCACTACTCTCCTGTGAAGCAGTGCTTTCAGAAGCATGGTTCTTATTGCAGCGTGTGAACAATGGGCGAGAAACTTTAGTTGGATTACTAAAAAGTCAGCAAATTTTGGTAGCTTTTCAGTTTAATGAGGAAGTTGAGTCGATCACCGAGCTATTAACTCGGTATCGCTCTGTTCCCATCTCCCTTGCTGATGCGAGTTTAGTACGAATGGCAGAGCTGTATCCCGGAGGTTTAAACCGAATGAAAGCAATCTAAGCCATGGAGAAGATTGATGCACAAGGTGAATATCAACAGCGTACTTTGATGTCGCCAAAACAATTGGAATAGGGATTAACCTATTTTTTGCCTAAAATTAACCTTATTCGTGCCTTGATGTAACTTATCCTTATTTAAGGTGTGTATTAATTTAGTTACATATCTGCAATGTATACTTCGTCCAAAAATAAGCAGCCCTGACTTTACCTACCTAATGACTTAACAAAGTCGCTTGGTGATTTCGTTCCCCTAGAGGGTAATTAATCGGTTTATGACACTACCGACAATTTTACGTTTGGAAAATGTGACCCTTAAGTATTCCCAGATGCGTGTTCCATCTGTTTGTGGAGTCTCTTTGGAACTTGCACAAGGGGATGTGTTGGGGTTGGTGGGACCGTCTGGATGTGGGAAAACTACGCTCCTACGAATTATTGCTGGTTTTGAATCTCCGCAAGTCGGAACTGTGGAAATTGCTGAAAAATTAGTCGCAGGAAATGATAATTGGATACCGCCAGAACAGCGGTACGTAGGGATGGTTTTTCAAGATTATGCTCTATTTCCCCATTTATCAGTGGTGGAGAATATAGCCTTTGGGTTGCGATTTGCTACAGCTAAAGACCGACGCATACAAGTAGCGGAGTTATTGGAACTAGTGAGACTAACAGGACTGGATAACCGCTATCCTCACGAATTATCTGGCGGACAACAACAGCGGGTAGCTCTTGCACGTGCTCTAGCCACTCAACCTCAACTTTTATTATTAGATGAACCATTGAGCAATTTAGATGTACAAGTGCGGTTGAGATTGCGGGAAGAAGTGTTAGCAATTCTCAAAGCAAAGAAGATTTCTGGAATTTTTGTCACCCACGACCAACAAGAAGCACTGGCGATCGCAGACCAAGTTGCTGTCATGCAGCAAGGTAAACTAGAGCAAATAGGGACGCCAGAAGAAATCTACACCCAACCAGCCTCTCGCTTCGTTGCAGAGTTTATCACCCAAGCCAACTTTCTCCCAGCCAGACGCAAGGGAGACATATGGGAAACAGAAATTGGATATTTTACCCCCACACCCCCACACCCCTACAC
>JAWQFQ010000490.1:0-2062 GCA_035967975.1 Scytonema sp. PMC 1070.18 | reverse complement strand
CACCCCAACACCCCATTTAATGCTATGACTTCCACAAAACCCCGTGACGTTCAAGTTCTTCCCATTGCAACAGATACAACAGTTTTGCGTTCTCGTAGTTGGACACGACTGAGATTTGAAATTGAGTACGCCCTTGCTAGAGGTACGACGGCTAATTCTTATCTCATCAAAGGAGATAAAACCGCGCTCATAGACCCCCCTGGGGAAACATTTCAGGAAATTTACTTAAATGCTTTGCAGCAACGGTTTGATGTCCAAGATATTGATTATGTTATTCTTGGTCATATTAATCCTAACCGTGCAGCAACTTTAAAGGCTCTGTTAGAACTTGCACCTCAGATTACTTTTGTTTGTTCTAACCCAGGAGCCATTAATTTACGGGGCGCACTAGAAAACCCAGACTTACCAATTCTCGTGATGCGGGGGGAAGAAACGCTTGATTTAGGTAAAGGTCATAATTTGCAATTCATCCCTACTCCTAACCCCCGCTATCCAGACCATCTTTGTACCTACGATCCCCAGACGGAAATTCTCTATACGGATAAGCTTTTTGGGGCGCATATTTGTGGTGACCAGGTGTTTGATGAAGGCTGGGAAATATTTATCGAGGATAGGCGCTATTACTATGACTGCTTAATGGCTCCTCATGCTCGTCAAGTTGAAACAGCTTTGGAAAAACTTTCGGACTTACCTGTGAGAGTGTATGCTACAGGTCATGGTCCTTTGGTTCGCTACGGATTAATCGAACTGACCAAAACTTACTATCAGTGGAGTCAACAGCAAACATCTCTCGATACCTCTGTGGCTTTGATTTACGCTTCGGCTTATGGGAATACAGCAACTTTAGCTCAAGCGATCGCCCATGGTATTACCAAAGCAGGTATTGCGGTAGAATCTATTAACTGTGAATTCGCTGATACTGAGGAAATCCGTGCAGCTGTTGAAAAAGCGGCTGGTTTTGTGATCGGTTCTCCGACTCTTGGCGGTCACGCACCTACCCCAATTCAAACAGCTTTGGGTGTTGTTCTCTCCACTGCTACGAATAATAAACTCACAGGTGTGTTTGGTTCTTTTGGTTGGAGTGGGGAAGCTGTTGATTATTTAGAAGATAAGCTCAAGGACGCTGGTTATCGTTTCGGTTTTGACACCATTAGGGTGAAATTTAAACCGGATGATGCGACTTTACAGATGTGTGAAGAAGCAGGAACTGACTTTGCTCAAGCTCTCAAGAAAGCTAAAAAAGTGCGATCGCAAACTGTTCCCGCTACCACGACTGAACAAGCAGTTGGACGGATTATTGGTTCGCTATGTATTTTGACAGCCAAGCAAGGTGATATCTCCAGCGCCATGTTAGCTTCTTGGGTATCTCAAGCGAGCTTTAATCCTCCCGGTTTAACAATCGCCGTTGCAAAAGACCGTGCTGTAGAACCACTGACGCATACAGGTAACAATTTTGTCCTTAATATCCTGAAGGAAGGACATCACATCGGCTTGATGAAGCACTTCCTCAAACCTTTTGGTCCGGGACAAAATCGATTTGATAACATTGCGACAGAGGAAACTGAAAACGGCTCTCCCATTCTTTCTGATGCTTTAGCATACTTAAATTGTTCCGTGAATTCACGGATGGAGTGTGGCGATCATTGGTTGATTTATGCAACTGTCAATGACGGTCAGTTGTTAGATAATGATGGTGTCACTGCTGTGCATCACCGCAAGACGGGAAGTCATTATTGATGTGAGCTATCAGCTATCAGCCATCAGCAGTCAGCAGTCAGCAGTCAGGGTTTTATCAACTCTGCATGACGGGCGAGACGCCTTTTTAACAGGTTTAACGCTTCGCGAAAGTCCCCACCTTCAGGCGCTTTTAGTTTTTCTACTTCTTGTGCTGTAGCTCGTCGCGCGAGAATGGTAATGAAATCAATGTCACTAAAGTGTGGGTTAAATGCATCAAGTGCAATAGATCCGTGAACATAACAAGCATCTATCAGACTAGGGAGTTTGGTTTTTAGCTTAATCTAAAAGAAGCCTCACATCTGACCCGAAAGGGCAGTGTGAGATG
>JAWQFQ010000489.1:0-2102 GCA_035967975.1 Scytonema sp. PMC 1070.18 | reverse complement strand
CCGTTCCTAACAGACCAACACGTGAAAAAATGGGGCAAGCCTTTGTTTGATTTATAGCAACCGCCAAGGCGGTTAGGACACAAAGCGCAACACGTCCTCGATGGCATCTCGTAAACAATCAAACTGCCCCAGTTTTTTACGGATTCGACTCTTCAACCAAGACCAACATTTTTCAATTAAGTTTAGATCAGGAGAATAAGGGGGTAAATACAATAGCTGACAACCTGCTTTTTCAATCAATTCTTGAACGCGACCACCTTTATGAAATGTGGCATTATCCATTACTACAATCTGTCCTGGTTGAAGTGTTGGAACCCACATTCCGCACCCTCAACTGTCACACATCAAAGAAATCGGGATTTTTAGTACATAAAAACTATTGTGCGGGGATTTCACTTTAGTTAAATGAGAAAAAATAGCATGAATTTAGAGAGGGAAATATTAACAGCTTGACTGCTTGATGAATAGTTAGTGAATACCCTAATAATGCAATTAGGATAAAAAATCAATTTGTCTTGTACAGAAAAATGTCAAAATTTTAAGAATATTACTTGAGATATTTGAGTGTCATGTTTACTGTCAAAGATATTGAAATCAAGAATATTGACCACTTGGGTATAGTGGCAGGAATCATAGATTCCATTGGATTGGTAGAAATAATTAACGGTTTAGTAGGGGAAGAAAAGGGAGAAAAGATCAGCGCAGGGCTGGCAGTAAAAGCGATGATTTTAAACGGGTTAGGAATGGTTTCGCAGCCATTATATATGTTCTCCAGATTTTTTGAAAACATAGCTTGTGAACATTTACTTGGAGCGGGAGTAAAAGCCAAGTACCTGAACGATGATAAATTGGGTAGAGTGATGGATAAATGTTTTCTCACTGGACCAGATACAATATTTTTAGCCGTGAGTTTAAAGGCAGTGAAAATCTTTGGAGTCTCTTTAGCTACATCACACTTAGATTCTTCATCCTTTCATGTTCATGGAGAATATAAAACTCAGTTACCAGAGGTAGTATTTAGTAGTTCTAAATCGGAGAATTCCGCAGAAGAATCAGAAAGAAAATCTCCAGTAGCTATAAACATTACACATGGTTATTCTCGAGATCATAGACCAGATTTAAAACAATTCATCACAGAATTAATATGTTCAGGAGATGGGGGTGTACCAATATTTCTGAAATCAGCTTCGGGAAATCAAGTTGATTGTTCATGTTTTGGAGAGATTGCACTATCATATCAAAAACAATTGCAACTTGATGGTCTAATAGTAGCAGATTGTGCATTATATACTGAGACCAATCTTCAATTAATGACTGATATTAAATGGTTATGTCGAGTGCCAATGACCATCAACGAAGCCAAATTATTAGTTTCTAGTTTATTAGAATCGGAATTGAAGAAAAGTCCCAAAAATCCGGGATATTTATATGTTGAAAAAAACGTCAACTACGCCGGAATAGAACAAAGATGGTTAGTAGTACAAAGCCAAGTTAGGAGAGAATCAGATTTGCGAAAATTGTCAAAAAAGATTGAAAGCTCTCACACCAGTGAGAAAGCTAAGTTAAAAAAGCTATCAGACAAAAAATTTGCTTGTTCGGCTGATGCCGTCAAAGCATTATTAGAGGTCGCAGAAAAATTTAAGTATCATCAAGTGTCAAATATTAAAATAACTGAAAAAACACCCTCTGCTAAAGAAGAGAAACAAGATAAGTACTATCAAATATCAGCAGAACTGGCGAGAAATGAAAATACAATTGAGCGAGAAACTTTAGCCGCCGGGAGATTTATAATCGCCACCAATGTTAAGAGCAGCGAATTCCTTAGTTCGGAGTCGATGATTTCGGAATATAAAGCACAACAGTCATGTGAAAGAGGATTCAGATTTTTGAAAGACCCTTTATTTTTTGCCGATAGCATTTTTATTAAAAGTCCAGAAAGAATAGAAGCCCTGGCAATGATAATGGGATTATGTTTGCTAGTTTATACACTGGCGCAGAGACACATTAGAGCAGCTTTATCGTCCTCAAAATCAACTCTTAAAAATCAACTAGGTAAACCTATAGAAAATCCTACTCTCAGGTGGATATTCCAATGTTTTCAA
>JAWQFQ010000488.1:0-2112 GCA_035967975.1 Scytonema sp. PMC 1070.18 | reverse complement strand
TTGCTAAAATTTCTTGCTATTGAGGGTTGTGGGTGCAGCTGCTCAAAACCATTCCTAAGTGTAGAGTGCGAATATTTAGAACGCGAATTTTTCCCCAACTGTTTGATAGTGCGAAAAGCACTCCATCCCCCAGAACTATTTGCTTGAGACGTGCGATCACATTCTCCGTTTTCGCCCACAGAAAAATACTGGAATTGCGAAAGCGGCAATTTGCTTTGACTTGAGCACTTGTTCTCCCAACATAACTCCCTTGTGCGCTGCAAAGAACACAAGGGTGTCAAGAGAACAGAGAGTGGCTTATTTGCGACGAATAATTTCCGATGCCGTTCGACGCGATTTGATGGAGTAGCGATCGCCAAACTCAAGCGAGAGAAACTGAGTGCAAACAGCCTCCGGCTCTAAGCAGAACCACCACCAGATTCCCAAGGGCCCGAAAGTGGTTTTCAACTTGATGAGTTATTGTCCAATCAAAATGTTAAGTTCGCCTGTAAACCAAACACCATTAACGATTAAGTGTTTGATAAGCCAGCGATCGCCTTCCCGTACCAAACTTACATCATATTGGTTTTTCATCAGATAATGGCGGCTGCGATCGCACGTCTTCAGTATTCATTTGTCATTTGAAATTCGTGCTCATAATGTAATTATTGATACATAAATTATCTGAATGAGCTAGCTTAGATGGATGCATATAGGCGAGTTTCAGCAAAAAATTGGGAACTGCGTCCTGACTCAGACAGTCATAATATGTACAATTTGACAGGGTTAATCCAGTCAATTTTTTCTTTGAATCGTTATCAGATCGATGTGTAGAAAAATGCTGTAAGCTGCTTGTGTGAAAAAGATAGCCATGAGACTGTTGCAAGTTATATTTAGCATCCTTTGGTATTTAGGCTACCTGGGGAATGGAATTTTATTTCTCTACATTGAATGGGGCTTTCTAGAGCAGAGCTTTCTTCGAGTATTGAATCCACTTTTACATCTCCAAGTTTTAGGGGTGTTGCTCGCTACTCCCTTTTTCTGGATATTTCTAGCTTATTTGAAGAGAACTTACTACAATAATCGCTTTTCATTTCAGTATCCACGCACGTAGTAAATGCTGTCTAACAATTCGGATGCAACGGACGTGCAGAGTCACGAACCTTAATTTAAGCTTTCGTACTAAACGAGGTTCTATTATCAAGCTGTTTTAAAACCTTTATTACTGAGAAATAGCGGGGATAGAAACTATCTCTTTTTTCGGACTAATTGGTTTTGTAGGCAGACAATGAACAAACACGTTTAATCATCTTTTTGCTAGTCTCACTATCCGCTTCTACTAAAAAATACTGAGGGTTGTAATCTATAAATCTTGTGTAGGTTTTCCAATGTGCATTACCAACAACAGCACCATTTTTGCAAGATTTTGTGTAAGCATGACGTTTTCTCCGGCCTATGCTGTAATCGAACTGTACTACTTTTATCTTCGGTAAATTATCATAAAATCCATCTTCATTATTCAGGGATTCGTCTACCAAAATCTCAACAATTTTAACACTCGTATCGTTTAAGACTAAAGTCTCACCAGTGTTTGTCTTTCCCAGTGTCGTCCACCTATCGAACTGAGATTCTTCGCCAAAAGCTATTGTTGGCAAAAAAAGAGAAAGAGAAATGGCTGAATAAATTAATAATTCTTGCTTCATATATTTATGTCTAAGACTTGTGTAATTAGACACTAAATTATTTTTAAGTGTTCCCAGTGTTCTCTGTTTCATAACACTAAATTAATGTGATTAGTGCAATTCAACCATCGCTGCCGCAATTGCGTGTAGCAGGGTTTTTGATTAACAGACCTTACTGAGGTTGAGTCGAGATAAGGGCGCTTAATGAAAATAGGGGGCACTCATACCCTTGATTTTTCATTATCTATAATAGCGTTGGATACAACTTTCTTCTCTGAAATTGCCAAACCAGTCGTACTCCATCTAAAATGCTAGCAAATCAGGCAATCATCTTATTAAAGAAGAGTTTTCTGCGACTGTAGTAGTGAGGAATGTCACATCAAATACTGAACCGAACCTCAACAACAACGTCTGCCAGAAAATCTCTGCCACCGGGGGCAAAAATCAGTTG
>JAWQFQ010000487.1:0-2112 GCA_035967975.1 Scytonema sp. PMC 1070.18 | reverse complement strand
ACCGTTAATTAAAGTCTATGCAAAGTTGGGTATATGTAGATATTCTACGTTTACCTGACTTTGCTCTAGATCTAGATGCAGCAACGGACACTGCACCATTTCCCGTTGGAATTACACCAACCTCAAAAAGCTCCAGTTGTACAGGATTGCTAATTAGTCGAGGCTGACTAGCAGAGCAAGTGAGCGGACAAAAAAGCGTAACCTTTTGCGTCCTGTTAGGACGGGCAGTAAAATATTGGTGTCTCGGAGTGCCTTTGACACAACGAGATAGTTTACTCCAATGCGACCAAACGTGCTTCACCTTAGTATCCTTGGCGTAGGCGGACTTGGAAGAGAGTAAATGATGTTTATTTGGTAATCTTTCCGAAAATCTTCGACCACGACGCGCTATGACAAATGCTGCCGCAGATGATGAATTCATTCCATACATTGACATGAACTTTGTTAAGCCAATCAAACTACTGTAAGCAGGATTGACTTTCTTGTGATAAATACCATGTTTAACAAGAGCGTTATCTAATGCATCATTCCACTGACTGTAAGCAAAAGAAGATAGCATTCTTGCATATTTGTTACCTTTTTGGCGTAGTTGTGCTTTTTTGTCAGAGAAATCTAGTTTCTCGTCAGCTACAGGAAAATTGTAGTGCTTAGCTTTGAGAGCAACGAAAGTGGCTGCATCGCTAAGAATTGCCTCTCGTTGATTGGAATTCTTGGAATGTAGGTCAATTTTATAATCGCCAAATTCTAATAAATTCCCTTGAGCATCGCATACAGCCCACCCAATAGAATCTGCATTCAAATCAATTCCAACATACCCACAAAGGTATTCTGAGGTAATTTCTGGTAAGTTAATATCTGTCGTTGCTGCAACATACCAACAATCATTTTTCCAATAAAAACGAAGTGTGACAGCACTGTATCCCACTTGCCATTTTACCGTTTGATTCTTAGTTTTTACTTGGTAACAACGTTGGGAAATTGATTCAATTAACTCGTGCTTCCCGTGCTGAAAGTTCAGCCCATCAATCCGAATATATTCACCACCCAATCTTTCTTCTAAGACGTAGGGAGTGCGAATAGAAAGAGCAAACTTATCACTGCTTTCAACATAATCGAATTGCGCCGACTGATTGCCTGAGGACTCATCTTTACTGCCAACAAGCATAAAACTGTTGGCGTCTGGCAAGGTATAATTGGGCTTGGCTCTTGAGAGATGTTTAAGCTGGTTTTCTAATAAGTTTAACCTCCGCTTCTTTTGATGTACACCGAACTTAGCGTCTTGAAGCTGTGTTGTCTCTCGTTCTTTGGCATTGATGTTGCAAGCTTTTTTGATTTTTAGCTTTGTTGCTGAAAAACCTTTTTTCGAGCGATTTGATTTATCCTTCTTCTCCTGTTTGGCAAAATCTTTAATCTGCTTTTCACGCTTTCTAATATCAGATTTAAGTGATTTTCTCTCTTGCTCTAGTGTTTTGATGTGATTAGCTCTGTTTTCATCAATGTTAGATACAATTCCTTGCACCTCGGTATAAATAGAGTTAGCCCACCTCTTGTTAATATTAAACTTAGCTTGCAACTCCTTGTTACATTCGAGTTTACCTTTTCCTTTCAGAATCAACTCCAAGCAATAGTGACGAGCCGAGTCAACTAAATTAGAAAGAGCAAACAACTCTCCCCAATACCAGAAATCTATTTGCAAAGTATAAGTTTTAGTTGACTCCGTCATGTCTATCACCGACTTATTGACTTGTATATTTTGATAGTAAGCCTTAAGATTAAGTCTGTCAAGTATTAATTGAAAATTGTGATCAAAAATGTCTACACCTGAATGGAAAGAAAAGAACCGCCATAAAAATAGACAGTACGTAGCGAAGTCTAACCAAGACAACGTGGTTGTTACTGTCATTCTTAAGCCGTGGGTCGTTAAAGAAATAGACAAAACAAAAGACTCCGCACAACCATATGGCGGGTGGGTCAGGAAGCATATAGAGGATTGGGCAGAAAAACAAAGACTTGATGTGGAATAACATTTAAACAATCGAGTCTACAAATATCTGTGCAAAAAAAGTAGTTTTGCACAGATATGCCAAGATATTAGCAAACAGCAGCCAACCC
>JAWQFQ010000486.1:0-2121 GCA_035967975.1 Scytonema sp. PMC 1070.18 | reverse complement strand
GAGATGCGCTCACCTCATCATTGTCGATGGATTGACTATATAGATCGCATTGATGCAATTTTAAAAAACAAGGAAAAATCATTGATGTACTACCGATTTCGTGCCTTAACCCTGGCTAGTGTAGTGTGTATATTTGTATTATGGTGTACACCAGGAAAAACACAAGAACAACCAGTAGAAGAACCAAAAATAGAAAAAGCCCAACCTACTCCCAGTGGAGATCCCAAACAAGCAGTTACCACTCAAAATCCCACAATTCCTATTGACGAATTGCAATTAGTAGTTAAACCTCTGACTCTTGAAGAACTGCAAAATGAATCAGCAGGTTGGTTGGTCTTGTTAAAAGATAAAGTCCAAAAAATTAGCAATGCAGAAATAGCTATTAAAAGACAAAATCAAAGCATCAATAAACAAAAAGAAGCCTCTGATGCCCTAGACAAATCACAAAAAGCTCTGAAAGCAGCAGAGGAACAACTTAAAAATGCAACTCCCGGTTCTCAAGAATATGAAGAGGCTACAAAACAACTAGAAGAAGCCAAAGAACATCTAAAAAAAGGACAAGAATCTATTCAGGATGCTCAAGAAGCTAAGAAAGAAATTCAACAGGACGACACCTTAAAAAAAGCAGTAGAAAGTGCTAAAGAAACCGGAGAATTAGAAAAATCTCAACAAGCCTTAGATAATGCTAAACAACAGCGAGAAGAATTAACTGCTGGTTCTTTAGCCTACGATGATGCTACCAAAAAAATTGACCAATTAGAAACAGCAATTAAAGCTTTTGAAGAGGCCCAAGCCAAACAAAAAGAAACTGTACCAGACTCACCAGAATTTAAAGAAGCAGCTAAAGAACTAGATGCAGCCCAGAAGTCTCTCAAACAAGCACGAGAAGCAATAGAAGGAACTAAAACTCCAGATACTACAAAGAAATCTTCCCAAGACTTAAATCAAACTGCAAGTCTACTAGAAAAGACTAAAATAGAAGGTGATGGTAGTACCAAAGTGGCTGGGAAAATTAATAATCTTAACCCTCAAGAAAGTCTCAATAACAAGGGAGATAAACTAGAAAAAGCCGCAGAACAGTTAGATAAAAATGCTGATGCGGAAGCAAAATTGAAGAACCAACTCGTGGCTAACGTCACAGAACTTCAGTCAGAACGCACAGCAATAGTTGACAGATTCAAAGTTGTTCTTACAGAATTAGAACGCAAAGGGGGAGAGCCCAAATCTTATCAACAGTACATTGACGCCATCAGCATAGTTACTGTTGATTTGCAAGACTCTGAAGGAGCAATAGTTAGACTGATGAGTTGGATAAAATCAGGAGAAGGTGGCTTACGGTGGACGGCAAACATAGGTAAATTTGTAGGTATTGTTATTGCCTCGATCATTGTTTCCCAAATTTTAGGAATTATCCTGAATCGCTCCTTACGCCAGATTGGTGGTACATCTGATTTACTGCGTCAGTTTATAGTCATGCTGATTAAGCGTGGCGGTGTTGTTGTTGGTATCATGTTAGCACTGACAGCTCTGGAAGTTAGTCTAGGTCCTATTTTAGCCTTGGTTGGGGGCGCAAGTTTCGTGTTAGCTTTTGCCCTTCAAAGTAATTTAGGTAACTTGGCAAGTGGCATGATGATTTTAGTTAACAAACCCTTTGATATTGGTGATGAAGTCAAAGTGGCTGGTGTTTGGGGTTATGTTGATGCCATTTCTCTAGCCAATACCAAAATTAAAGGTTTCCAAGGTGAGATGTATGTTATTCCCAATAATACTATTTGGGAAGGGATGATAGAAAATCTGACTCCTACAAAAATTCGTCGTGTGCAGATTTGGTTGCGAATTGACTTTAAAGAAGATTTAGAGCGTCTACAAAAATTGCTAATGGAAATTATTCAGTCGCACCCCAAAATTCTCCCTGACCCCAAACCAGGAACATTTGTCTGGTCACTAGAAGATTATTATCTTTCTGTTGGTGTTGGTGGATGGACAAATACAGAAGATTTTTGGGGAGTTCATGAACAAATAATTCAGATGATTCAGGAACGATTTATCAAAGAAAATATTGCTTTCGCCACTCCTGAAAACAACTAAATTTTTCCCAAAAATTTAGCCAACTTCCTCAAC
>JAWQFQ010000485.1:0-2130 GCA_035967975.1 Scytonema sp. PMC 1070.18 | reverse complement strand
GCCGTTGAAGCACGAAGCCTACACCGACCGCGAAGGGCGGTGTAGGTAGTTCACTCCCATTCTCAATACTCTCAGGAAGCGAGTTATTCGCACTGCAAGAAACCCGGTATCTTGGAGATACCAGGTTTGGAGCGCCCCTCGCGACTCTTCGCGGTAGAGTTGCGAATAAGTAAAAATGCTGATAAATTTAATTTTAATATTTTTTGATTAGAAAGTTCAGCTTAAATAAAAGCTAGAGCAAACCCTTCACAGGATTCCCACCAGCCATGCTGACTGAGATATTGCCATTTCACTTTGAATTAGATAAAGTCGCTATTGCCGGAGCAAGTTTGTGGTCTTTAGCGCTGTATTTGGGTTTTTCGCCAGTTAGTGAGTGGATAATACAGCAACTAAATAGATGGTTCAACTTTGCTGAGCGATCGCTCTACGTCAGTCAGTCAGAGTTTGAAAAGACTCGCAAAGCCAGAGAGTCGCAAAACGCTTTTTACGCTTCGCTTTTCAGCATTTTGCCTTTTTTGGCGATCGGCGCTTTGTGTAATTGGGGTGTGGAAATCAGCTTAGGTCGCAGTTGGGCAATTAGTATGGGTATACTAGCCTGTATGGGTTGCGGCGTTTATGAACTCGGAAGGCGGGATGGGAGGAAGGATGAATTATGAATTATGAATTATGAATTATGAATCTGGTTTAGATTCAGCGTTGATGATTCATAATTTTTTGAGTTCTTGAGAGACTAGGTGGGCTAGATTGTGGGCTGCGCCTGCTTCGCCTCGGATACTCCGTAGTTTTACTCGCATATCGTCTAACTTTTCTGGATGAGACAGAAAATCTAGAACCAAATCCCCTACTTCTTGAGGCTGGAGTTTTCCTACCAGTTCTGGAACTACCATTTCCTGCGCCCAAATATTAGGCCATGCTAACAAACCTAACCTTCTCAGCACTAACCAGTTAATGACCTTGGCAAACCTAGAACCAACCAGAGGTAAATTTGCTAACAGCCCAGGTAAACCATCCCAAGAACGCATAGCGTCTAACTGTTGAGTTGGTAACAAAACTACCATCGGTACAGCTAAGGAGCCTAATTCAGCAGTATTTGCTCCTACGGTTGTTAAGCAAATACTACACTGAGACAGAATATCATAAGCTGGCGTCTTAGTCCACAGTTCCACACATAAACCTTTAGCCGTTTTGAGAAAAAGCTGTTGATTGCTAATTGCTAATGGCTGATGGCTGATGGCTGATGGCTGATGGCTGATGGCTAATGGCTGACGGCTGATAGAAGCACCACTAAAGGCGAAGGTTTGGACAAAGGAGTTTTTTTGTGGGTCAGCAAAACTCGCTAAAGTTTCTACATCTAAAGTAGGTGCGACAGGAATGACAAATTTGGTTTGCGGTCTTCTTGCGTGAACGTATTCTGCAATTGATAATGTCAAGGGTACCCCTTGTATCAATTTTGCTGCTTTTGAACCGGGTAGAATACCAATCAGTTCAGTAGGTAGTGAGTCGTCGGGGCGTAATACTTTGTGCTCGTGTAGGAGTGAGGAATAATCATTTTCCCCATCTCCTTGAGCTTCAGCCATCAAATCGCCCACTACAGTAAACTTGTGAGCATATTTTTGGGGAATACGGGTAACAACGTCTGGTTTCATGATTCCAAAACGGTCTATTAACCTGTGCCAACGTGCTTCCCATTCGGCGTAAACGACAGTTCGATAACCAAGCCTTTTGCCAATAATAACAGGGAAAAACTGATCCCCACCGAGGAAGACAATAACACCGCGATCGCGCCAATCCCAATTCTCTGAAGTTTTCCCCCAAAGCAAAAATTGCCAAAAGTGTTCCGCAGATTGTACCCTGTCTACTTCAGGGTAAGAACGAGCGATATCAGCTTCTTTACCACTGGCGTTTGGACAGGGAGACAAAATCAGGGAAATTCTGATTTGATTGCGGTCATTTCCCAGTAGTTTTCGTAGTTGCTTAACAACTGGGCGCACCCAGGTTGTTACTTCCCCAGGTCCGTTGGAAAGAATCAAAATATCAGCAGTCATTGGTCATGAGTTATTGTTCATGGGTCATTAGTCATTATCTGTTGGGGATTAGTTCCATTTGAAGCGGGGAGGGAGGGAGTGGGGG
>JAWQFQ010000484.1:0-2166 GCA_035967975.1 Scytonema sp. PMC 1070.18 | reverse complement strand
CCCCCACTCCCCGTCTAGCCAAGAAAGCATTACAATACATTAAGTATATTGTTCTCTTATTCCTTGTTGCTGCTAAAGCATAAAAGTGTATGACTGACGTTCCCGCAGCCCGCATTCGCAATTTTTGTATTATTGCTCACATAGATCATGGCAAATCTACTCTTGCTGACCGTTTGTTGCAAGTTACAGGTACTGTAGAACAGCGGCAGATGAAGGAGCAGTTTCTCGATAACATGGATCTTGAACGGGAGCGCGGCATTACCATTAAGCTGCAAGCTGCCCGAATGAATTATAAAGCAGAAGATGGTCAGGAGTATGTACTGAATCTTATTGATACTCCAGGGCACGTAGATTTCTCGTATGAAGTGTCCCGCAGTCTTGTTGCTTGCGAAGGTGCGCTTTTGGTAGTAGACGCCTCCCAAGGCGTGGAAGCGCAAACCTTAGCCAATGTTTATTTGGCTCTAGAGCATAACCTGGAA
Source organism: Scytonema sp. PMC 1070.18 (assembly GCA_035967975.1). Classification (GTDB taxonomy): domain Bacteria; phylum Cyanobacteriota; class Cyanobacteriia; order Cyanobacteriales; family Nostocaceae; genus Scytonema. The sequence continues at coordinate 1,687 of JAWQFQ010000484.1, read as the reverse complement.
ATTATCCCAGTTCTGAACAAAATTGACTTACCAGGAGCAGAACCGGAACGGGTGGCTCAGGAAATTGAAGAAATTATCGGTCTAGATTGTAGTGATGCAATTCGTGCTTCAGCAAAAGAGGGAATCGGTATTGATAAGATTCTCGAAACTATTGTCAAGCGGGTACCACCGCCACGGAATACGATAGACAAGCAGTTACGAGCATTGATTTTTGATAGCTATTATGATAGCTACCGGGGAGTTATTGTTTATTTCCGGGTGATGGATGGAACGCTAAAGAAAGGCGATCGCATCTACCTCATGGCGTCTGGGAAAGAGTACGAAATTGACGAGATCGGAGTGCTTTCCCCCACCCAGAAACCCGTGGACGAATTACACGCGGGAGAAGTGGGTTATATATCAGCAGCAATTAAAGCTGTAGCAGATGCACGGGTGGGTGACACGATTACTTTGTCTAGTTCTAAAGCCGGTGAACCTTTACCCGGTTATGCAGAAGCTAACCCAATGGTATTCTGCGGTATGTTCCCCATTGATGCTGACCAATTTGAGGACTTGCGGGAAGCTTTAGACAAGCTAAAACTGAATGATGCTGCGCTACACTTTGAGCCAGAAACCTCTAGTGCGATGGGTTTCGGCTTCCGATGTGGTTTCTTGGGCTTGCTGCACATGGAAATTGTACAGGAGCGTCTAGAGCGGGAATACAATCTTGATTTAATCATCACTGCTCCCTCAGTGGTTTACAGGGTCACAACCAATAAGGGTGAAGTCCTTGAGATTGACAATCCCAGCCATTTACCCTCACCCAACGACAGGGAAAAAATTGAAGAACCCTACGTTCAAGTAGACATGATTACGCCAGAAACTTACGTCGGGACTCTCATGGAGTTGGCGCAAAATCGGCGTGGTATCTTTAAAGACATGAAATACCTCACGCTCGGACGGACAACCCTGTCTTACGAGTTACCCTTGGCGGAAGTTGTGACCGACTTTTTTGACCAAATGAAATCGCGATCGCGGGGTTACGCCAGTATGGAATATCAACTCATTGGCTACCGCGAAAATCCCCTGGTCAAGTTGGATATCTTAATCAATAGCGATCCAGTTGATTCTTTGGCGATGATTGTCCATCGGGATAAAGCTTACAATGTCGGTCGCTCAATGGCGGAAAAACTCAAAGAACTGATTCCCCGCCATCAATTCAAAGTACCCATCCAAGCAGCAATTGGTAGTAAAGTCATTGCTAGCGAACACATCCCAGCTTTGCGAAAAGACGTACTCGCCAAGTGTTACGGTGGTGATATCAGCCGTAAGAAGAAACTATTGCAGAAGCAGGCTAAAGGTAAAAAGCGCATGAAAGCCGTTGGTACAGTCGATGTCCCGCAAGAAGCATTTATGGCGGTACTGCGATTGGATCAGAGTTGAGAGTGAGGGAGTGAGGGAGTGAGGGAGTGAGGGAGTGAGGGAGTGAGGGAGGGTGTAGGGGCGAACGGTTGTTCGCCCGCATCAGCTGCGTGGTTATGTCGATATTGACACTCTCAGCCCTAAAGGGTCTCTCGATTCTGCTGACAAAGCAAGTCGTAGCAGAGGCTTCTTAGGCGAAACCTGCCACAATCTAACTCTCGCTACGGTCGCATTAAACTAAGCCGCTCCGTCGCCAGAGCGACTTGTCTTCAAAACCGGACGTGAA
>JAWQFQ010000483.1:0-2186 GCA_035967975.1 Scytonema sp. PMC 1070.18 | reverse complement strand
CCCCTTTTTAAGGGGGGCTAGGGGGGATAGATAAGTGCCTAAAATCACAGCCAACCACTTTTCAAACAACCTTTAACCGTCAACGAAAATAGACATGACTACCAAAATTATATTAGACATTGATGAAGCTTTGCTCCAAAAAGCGGAACATTGGGCACAGCAGCAGCAGTTGTCGCTTTCTGATATGATTTCTAATTTTCTACGTCAATTACCAGAACCAGATTTGATAGCTCAAAAGGAACATCCTTTAGCGAAGTTTGCTGGAATCTTGAGTGATTCTGAAGCAAGAGAGTCGCAGCAGGCGATCGCGGCAGAATTTGAGCAGGTAGACACAAATGAATAGTATAACAGAAGTAGCATAGCCATTGGGAGGCAAGGTATGCAAGCGATCCTTTTATGCTTTAGACCCTTCCCCTTTCCCCCCTAAGCAAGCACAATTGTATGGTGACCTACAACACTAACAAGACCTGTGGCTAATCAAGAAGAAAGCGCCCTCTCTTTGGGAAGGACACCTCTATACGAACTAGCACAACAACTAAAAGCACGACTCACCAGCTTTGGTGGTTGGGAAATGCCTGTGCAGTTCTCTGGTATTAGTAAAGAACACGATGCTGTGAGAAATGAAGCAGGGATGTTCGATATCTCCCACATGGGGAAATTTATTTTACAGGGAAAAAATCTGATTGACAAACTCCAATACCTGGTTCCTTCTGACTTAAACCGTTTGCAGTCGGGTCAAGCACAATATACGGTTTTGTTAAACCCAGAAGGTGGTATTATTGATGACATCATTTTTTACTGTCAAGGAGAAGATTCTACTGGGACACAACGGGGAGTTATCATCGTTAATGCTGCGACGACAAGCAAAGATAAAGCTTGGCTTCTGCAACATCTTGACTCCAATGAGGTGACTTTTCAAGACGTGTCGCCTGATAAAGTCTTATTAGCTATACAAGGACCAAAAGCGATCGCCATCCTTCAATCTTTTGTACAAGAAGACTTAACTCCAGTAAAAGCTTTTGGACATCTAGAAGCAACCGTATTGGGTAAACCCGCCTTTATTGCCCGCACAGGTTACACTGGGGAAGATGGATTTGAGGTTATGGTCGCTCCAGATGTGGGGTTAGAATTGTGGCAGAGTTTGATTGATGCTGGTGTTGTTCCCTGCGGACTAGGTGCGCGAGACACCCTAAGATTAGAAGCAGCAATGGCACTTTACGGACAAGATATCGATGACACAACGACTCCCCTAGAAGCTGGTTTGGGCTGGCTGGTTCATTTAGATACGAAAGGAGATTTTATTGGTCGGTCGATTTTAGAAAGACAAAAAGCCTCCGGAGTTCAGCGCCGACTGGTTGGGTTACAAATGCAGGGACGAAATATCGCTCGACATGGCTATCAAGTGCGATCGCAAGGCGTAGTCGTTGGAGAAGTCACCAGTGGTACCCTATCCCCAACACTAGGTTATCCCATAGCATTAGCATATGTTCCCACAGAACTAGCAACCGTAGGTCAAGAGCTAGAGGTCGAAATTCGTGGCAAAGCTTATCCTGCAAGAGTAGTAAAGCGTCCTTTCTATCGATCCAAGAATCGTTGAAAAAAATTGATAATTGCTAATTGCTAATTACTCATTACCCTCATACTATTAGCTATGAGCCATTAGCTATCAGCCATTAGCCATTAGCTATCAGCCATTAGCCATTAGCCATTAGCTATCAGCCATTAGCCATTAGCTATCAGCCCTATTCTTTTTTTATTGTGGTAGAGAGAGTGATATGTATGCTTGAATATCCTGACAATTTAAGATACCTAGATACCCACGAATACGTGCGTCTAGAAGGTGATATTGCGACCATCGGTATTACCGCCTTCGCCGTAAATCAACTGGGTGACATTGTGTTTTTGGAACTCCCCGAAATCGGTGACACCATCACCAAGGGAGAAAAATTTGGCACTATTGAATCCGTAAAAGCCGTTGAAGACCTAAATGCACCAATGACTGGTTCAGTCACAGAGCGCAATGAAGAGTTAATTGAATCACCCGAACAAATAGCAGATGACCCGTATGGCGACGGGTGGTTGCTCAAAATCCGCATTGATGACCTCACGGAAATTGACGAAGCATTGACAGCGGAGGAATATAGCTCGCAGGTAGAGGGGTAAATAGGGGGGTAAGGGGGTAAGGG
>JAWQFQ010000482.1:0-2195 GCA_035967975.1 Scytonema sp. PMC 1070.18 | reverse complement strand
CCCTCCCTCCCTCACTCCCTCACTCCCTCCCCTATTTCCTCTTGACTTTTTTCGGCTTTTGCTCTTGGCTGCCCTCAATCATAGGTATGGTAAAGTGGAACTGACTGCCTTGGTTTTTGCCCCCTGATTCTGCCCAAATTTTTCCGCCCCAGGCATTGACAATTTGGCGACAAATTGCTAGACCAAGACCAGTACCCCCTACCTCGCGCCTGAGTGCCCCCTCCTCTTGGTAAAAGCGATCGAAGACAAATTCAAGACGACTGGGTTCAATGCCACGTCCGGTGTCAACCACAGTGACCTCGACCATTTGATTCGCAATGGTTTTCGCTTTGATAGTGATTTTCCCTTGAGACGGTGTAAACTTGCAAGCGTTGTCCATGAGTTTTGCCAAGACTTCCACTAACCAATCACCGTCAGCTTTGATCAAAGGCAGATTTTCTGCAATTTGAACCTTGATTTGGGGTAGATTTTCAGAGGCGATCCGGGTGCGAATACGACTGAGTGCTAAATCTACACACTCTTGCAAGGAGAGAGATTCTGGGTGCCACTCCACGCGACCACTTTCCAAGTTAGAAAGAGTCAGGAAATCTTGTATCAGTTTCCGCATCCGTTCTGAGTCAGACAAAGCGGTACTGAGCATCACCTGCCGCAACTCTAAGGGCATATCTGGTTCAGTGGCAAGACTTTCTAAGCAAACTTGAATTGTGGATAAAGGGGTACGGAGTTCGTGTCCGGTAATCGCAATTAGGTTACTGCGGGTGCGGTCAAGGGCTTCCAACTGTTTGTTAAGGTCTTCTAAATTGGCATAAGCCTCTGCTTGGATGAGAGCAACCCCTACTTGGGTCGCAATAGCTTCTACTAGGTCAAAATCACCTGTTTGTCCATCGTAGATAGTGTTATTGCAGTAGTGTAACTCGACGATACCCAACAAGCGCCCTTGATAGAAAACAGGTTCCATCAGTAAAGCACGGATATTATACTTCTGTACCAATTCTGAAAGTTTTTTGAAACTGGTCACGCGAGGGTCAGTCCGTGTATCCTCAACACAGATACCCTGATTTTGTAGTACGACTTCTCGAAATAGGACATTGTTTTCTAGCGCCCACGTTTCTCCACAAAGAGAGGTTGTCCCAGGTTTTAAAAACTCGTGCTCAATTTTTGCTTCAGTGTCAGTCGCTTGAGCACGGTAGATTAAACAGCGACAAGCCCCTAGGTGTTGTCCGAGTTCTTGGGCTGCAACTTGCAGAATTTCGTGAGGATTGAGCGATCGCCGAATAGCGTTAGTAATAGTATTGACTAAAGATTCTTTACGTGCTTGAGCTGCTATGGAACGGTAAGCCTTGTGCAGTTTGTACTGACTAGCTTGCAGATAGGTGACCAAACGCTGTACAAAAGGGTCAGTATCAATGTTACAAGCATATTCGTTCGCTTGTGCTGCACCCATCTTGCCGTTCATGTCCCCCAGTCCAAATCTCTGGCGTGCCTGCTGTATTTTATCTACCAGTTCTGGTCTGTATTCCAAGATTCTATCTAACAGTAATTCAGCTGCTTTTAGGCTAACTCCCCGTTCTGCAGTCCAAATTCCTTCAAATCTTCGCGCTGTGTCCATATCTAAGCTAGGGTTCATTTCCCGCAGTCGCTTGTTTTTAGTTATGGAGCTAACACTTTCGCGGCAAACTAGACAGGTTGCGTAATTTTGGGCAATCACCACCAAATGCCATTCTTGCGAGAGGGCGTCCTCTGGTTCAAAGGCTACTTTTTCGTAGTATTCCGAACTGTTGGTAAAATCTGTTTCTGGTGCTGATAGCACATAAATTTGATTGCTACGCTGGGCTAGTCGTCGATACCGATGAGCTTCTTGGCGATAAAAGCGTTCTCGTTGAAAGCTTGCAATCACCAGAGGCTGTTCCAACGTCGCCGCCAAAACCTGATCTTCCATCGCATGGGAAAGCGCTGTTAGAGAAGCTTTGAAATATATTTGGGGCCGCAGGTGGGGTTGAACCTGTAGCAATTCACTCAGCACGGAAGTCGAAATGCTCATCAATGTCTTTCAGGAGCCACAATCTGGAAAAATCCACGTCACAGCTGCATTGTACAAATTACCACGGACTCTCAAGCTAATGAAATCGTTGCAATATGTAAAGAATCTTGAACAGCCCCTTAGGGGCATTGGGCGGGGTGTGGGGTGTGATGGG
>JAWQFQ010000481.1:0-2240 GCA_035967975.1 Scytonema sp. PMC 1070.18 | reverse complement strand
CTCCCTCCCTCCCTCCCTCACTCCCTCACACCGCTCTAAAAGCAACCCTCAAGTGTTTAGGTCCGTGGAAAACAATATTGTCCGCCCACTGAATTTTCTCATCTAACAGGCGCAGTTCGGGCAAACGATTGAGGAGTACATTTAAAGCAATTTGACCCTCAGCCCGTGCGAGAGCCGAACCGAGACAAAAATGAATACCACTACCAAAGCCGGAGTGTTTGCTGTCTTCCCGTTGTAAGTCGAGGACATCAGGGTTTTGGAAGCGAGCGGGGTCTCGGTTAGCAGAACCAAGCATCAATCCGACACTGTCTCCACGCTGGATAGTTTTACCACCAATTTCTACATCTGCATACGCCCACCGGGTAACCATTTGGACAGGGCTATCGTAGCGTATGAGTTCTTCAATAGCATTTGGCAGAAGTTCGGGGTGAGAACGCAATAATTTGTAAGATTCTGGATTGCGAAGTAACGCTAGTGTTCCCTTGGCGATGAGGTTAATTGTGGTTTCATGACCAGCCGTTAACAGGTGGATACAAGTAGCAAGAATCTCTTCATCATTGAGTTTGTCTCCCTCTTCTTGGGCTTTCATCAAAGCGGTGATCAGATCCTGGCGGGGTTCGGCGTGTCGTTGTGCGATCGCTTCCCGGAAATACTTGATAAACCCTTGGGTTGCTTCCTCAGCCTGTTCGTACACCTCCGGAGACGGAGTCAAACGGGACGCACTTGCATGCTGCAAAGCCAACGCCCACTCGCGGAACATTAAGCGGTCCTCTGGATCGACACCCAGCAAATCCGCAATCACCATCACAGGTAAGGGGAAGGAAAAATCATCTATCAAATCCATCTCTCCACGAGTTTGGACTCGATCCAGCAAATTATCTGCGATCGCGAAGATAGATGAACGCATACCCTCCACAACTTTTGGCGAAAAAGCTTTGTTAACCAGCATACGCAAGCGAGTGTGGTTAGGAGGGTCGCGAAAAACCATCCAATTGGTTACTATTGACCGAAACCCTTTGAAAGCCGCCGGTACTGGCGAACCTTCACCATCATTTCGGATTTTTTGTGCTTCTCGTCCAAATTTAGGACTTTCTAGCACCTGCATAACATCATCATACCGGAAAAGATACCAAGCTCCAGATAAACGGGGGTTAGAAGCAATTCCCCAATGGACAGGGTCTTCCTTTCGATAGCGATCGTAGACCGGATAGGGGTCTGCGATAACTTCTGGTATGAATGGGTTGAGTCGTTCAATTGTAGAAATAGTCATGATTTAGATAGTGGATAGTGGTTAGTGGATAGTGGTTAGTGGTTAGTAGATAGTGGTTAGGGGTTAGTTGTTACTTTTTTGCGTCTTTGCGCCTTTGCGTGAGATATGGCGATTTCTAAATTCGTGAGCTACTTTGAAGAAATATTAACCGCAGATGAACGCAGATGAACGCAGATAAATTTGTACGTTAGTAGGGGCGAACGGCTGTTCGCCCTTCTTTTCCGGACATGACATCTTTTTCACGCCTATGTCTACTAACCACTAACATTCTTCTAGTGATACCAGTTTGACTGGATACTTGAGTGTTGCTAGCATCTGCTCCATTTGGTTGCGTCCTGATTTTTGGACTTCTGCTACGGAGGGACGGGATTCTAAACGTCTGACGTAATCCATGAGTTGGGGTAAGTGTTTGTAGTTGTAGACCATACGCAGGTAAGTTAGGGTGGGAGCAGCAGCGCAGTCAGCTAGGGAAAATTCTTCACCTGCTAACCAGGTGCGCCCTTGTAGTTTCTGGTTCAGGAAAGCACAAGCTGTTTCTAAAAGTCGCTTTGCTTTCATAACTTCTTTGCTACCCTTGTCCTCAACCGGGCGTTGGGTATCGGCGAATAGCGCCTCGCGTCCACCATTTATATAGATGTCGATGATGCGTTCAAGCATCCGAACTTCTAGAGCTTGTTTTGGGTGTTCAGGAATGAGACGGAGTCCGTTTTGGAAGGTTTGGTCTAAGTAATCGATAATGATACTAGCTTCAAAAAGCACTTCATCGTTGTCTGTTTTGAGAGAAGGAATTTTTCCAAAAGGGTTTATTTGTAAATATTGAGCACGTGCTTCTGCATCAAAGAGATTGACTTCAACAGGTATAAAATTTACGTTCTTCTCATACAAGGCGATGAGGACTCGCTGTGAGTAAGACGAGGCTGGGGCGTAGTAGAGTTTCATGAGAGAGGGTGTGGGGGTATAGGGGTGTGGG
>JAWQFQ010000480.1:0-2282 GCA_035967975.1 Scytonema sp. PMC 1070.18 | reverse complement strand
TAATATCTTGAATTACGTAAGGCTTTAGCTGTATAATGACTTTCAAAACTATAAGATTTTCATGGTTCGGCGCTTTCGGGGCTCGCGTTTCCGCGTCTTCCGCCTCAAGCACTTTTATATAGTAGCGAACCCAAATTTTCTTGTCAACGTTTTTAGCAAGATTTTTGGAAAATTTTTTTTGAGCCTTCAAACCCCCTCTCAGTGGCAGGTGTAGGCAACAATGGGATATGCATTGTGCTGAGTAAGGAAGGGAAGTCGTGAATTTTCAATCTGTAATAGCTGTATTGCATAAGTTCTGGAGCGATCGCGGTTGCTTAATTGCACAGCCCTACGATATTGAGAAGGGCGCAGGAACTAAAAACCCCCATACTTTTCTAAGAGCTTTGGGACCAGAGCCTTGGGCTGTAGCATACGTTGAACCTTGTCGTCGTCCTACCGATGGACGCTACGGCGAAAACCCAAATCGCTTCCAACACTACTATCAGTACCAAGTCCTCATTAAACCTTCACCAGATAATATCCAAGAAATTTATCTTGATTCTTTGCGAGCTTTAGGCATTCGCCCGGAAGACCATGATGTTCGGTTTGTAGAGGATAACTGGGAAGATGCGACTGTGGGCGCTTGGGGTACAGGTTGGGAAGTTTGGTTAGATGGGATGGAAATCACTCAATTTACCTACTTCCAACAGTGTGGCGGACTAGATTGTCGTCCAGTGTCTATCGAAATTACCTATGGCTTGGAGAGACTAGCAATGTATCTCCAACGAGTAGAAGCAATGACAAAAATTCAATGGACGGACAACATTACATATGGAGATGTCCACCTCCAGGGAGAAATTGAGCAGTGTGTGTACAACTTTGAAGCCTCTAACCCAGAAATCCTGCTTACACTATTTAATATGTATGAGCAAGAAGCTCAACAACTTACAGAACGAGGACTTGTTTTTCCCAGCTTGGACTATGTGTTGAAGTGTTCCCATACTTTTAATATGCTGGATGCACGAGGAGTGATTTCCGTCACAGAGCGAACTCGCTACATTGCAAGAATTAGGCATTTGGCACGCAAGGTTGCACAGCTTTATGTAAAACAACGGGAGAAGTTAAATTTTCCGTTGCTGAAGAAGCTCTGTGGGTAAGTATGGACTGCTGTGCAATCCAGTACAACTGGAGCTTTTTGAGGTTGGTGTAATTGTGCGATTCGTTCACTCGAAATGAGTAGAAATACTCAGGGATGAGTGACAGGTAAAAAACCGGGCAACCGGAACAAACCTGATAACTGATTGACCATGAGGGTGATTAACTCAGAAATCCTAGAGTATGTAGTTGAAAGTCCTTCCCCGTAGGTGCAACGGTGACAGCATCACCCCCAGGTTTGCGACTAGCCATCAATGCCTGAAGCGGGGTGAAAAGGAGGTAAAGCTAACAGCCTAAGTTGGTTCCCTTCGAGCAATAAACCCATGAGTAGCACAAGCGAATATGCGATAGAACCATCGTTACAACCAACCCCCGTAATAAGGCTGATACGGAGGAGCCAAAAGGCAAAGGATAAAGGGACTAGCAGATAATTACCTGACTAGTAGCACTCCCAACAATCCCGGTGGAGAGCATAGCTCTAAAGGTTCAAATAATGGTCAATTGGAACGAAGTAACCTACTGTCTGCTCTTGAGAGGTCGATATCAAGCAGGTGCTAACCGTATGCAGCAGTTAGGCAAGATTGAGTTAAAAGCGAACGCCTTGGGTAATGCCAAGGATATGCTGACGAACTCACGGTAAGTTGGAATGTAAAGTCATAGTAGGCAATGAAAAAGTCTAAAACACGACAAGTCACTACCGAAATAAAAGAAGAAGTTCCCCTTCCCCTGAAGGACAAACCAATTCCTATAAATCGGGACGACAAAGCGATGGTGGAATGGAGACACATCAACTGGCGACAGCTAGAAAAACGTGTTTACAAGTTGCAGAAGAGAATTTACAGAGCCTCATTGCGTGGTGATGTCATTGCAGTTCGCAGACTCCAGAAGACGTTGATGAAGTCCTGGTCAGCAAAGTGTCTAGCGGTTAGAAGGGTGACACAAGACAACACGGGCAAGAAGACGGCAGGTGTGGATGGTGTTAAATCACTGACCCCAAAGCAACGTTTCGCCTTAGTTGCCAAATTGAAATTAGGCTCAAAGGTCAAGCCTACTCGGCGAGTATGGATTCCCAAGCCGGGGAGTGAGGAAAAGCGACCTTTGGGTATCCCGATGATGTGTTCATATTGCACCTGATTCAAGTAAGTTTA
>JAWQFQ010000479.1:0-2287 GCA_035967975.1 Scytonema sp. PMC 1070.18 | reverse complement strand
CCCCTACACCCCTACACCCCTACACCCACATTAACTCAACCTTGGACGTATCCCATAATGCCTATAACGCCAATAATCCTGCAAAATTTTATCGTGGTCAAAACATAAATTCCCTGGTACACGCCATGACTCAAAAATCCCCATACCCTTAGCATCATCACCAGCTTGGGGTGTACCTGTTGCAGTTGCCAAAAATACTATACTGAGAGTGTGCTTACGGGGATCGCGATTGGGATCGGAGTAGACCTGAAATTGTTCAATCAACTCCACCTGCAAACCCGTTTCCTCCAAAGCTTCGCGTCGTGCTGCTAATTCAACAGATTCGCCGTAATCTACAAAACCACCAGGAATAGCCCAACCAAAAGGCGGATTATGTCGCTCAATTAACACTATTGGTCGATGAGGACGGTCAACCAATTCGATGATGATATCAACAGTCGGAGCAGGATTGCGATAATTCATAATGACATATTAGTGGATAGTGGATAGTCGTTAGTTGTACCAGGTAACTACTACCTATGAACAACTAATACAGTTGCTTCCTGTTCCGTGATAGATTCGATGCCATTGCTTCTTGATTGATAGTAGATTTAAGTATGCCTTTTCCCAGATCCAGCGGTATTTTATTACATCCTACTTCCCTTCCCGGTCAATTTGGCATTGGGGATCTAGGCTTAGAAGCCTATCGCTTCATTGATTTCCTGAGAGACAGCTCTCAGCAATTTTGGCAAGTGTTACCATTAGGACCTACTGGTTACGGTAATTCTCCTTATGCTTGTTTTTCAGCGGTCGCAGGAAATCCTCTGCTGATTAGTCCGGAAAAACTAGTTCATCAAGGTTTGCTGGTTGAGGAAGACTTCGCCAACTTACCAGGATTTGACGCTTTTAGGGTAGATTACGACAAGGTTAGACCAGTTAAGCTTGAACTGCTGAGGAAAGCTTGTGAAAACTTTAAAAATCAAGCAACCCCCATGCAGCAGACGGAATTTGCTGGTTTTTGTGATAGTAAGGCTTACTGGTTGGATGATTATGCCTTATTTATGGCGTTGAAAGATGCTCATGGGGGGATAAGCTGGCATAAATGGAAGCCAGAATATTCTAAGCGCGAACCAGAGGCGATAGATCGGGCGCGACGGGAAATGACAGCGGAAGTTTTCTTTCATAAATTCACCCAATATGAATTTTTCCGCCAATGGTCTGAACTCAAAACCTATGCCAACATGAGCGGTATTCAGATTATTGGTGATATCCCTATATATGTAGCGCACGATAGCGCTGATGTGTGGTCCCATGCTGATATCTTTAGTTTGGATAAAGAAACAGGAGAAGCAGCACTGATGGCGGGAGTTCCACCCGATTATTTCAGTGTTACTGGACAACTTTGGGGGAATCCAGTCTATAACTGGGAAGAATTGAAGAAACAAGAATATAAGTGGTGGGTAGGACGCTTTGCGGCGTTACTAGACTACGTAGATGTAATTCGCATTGACCACTTCCGAGGATTTGAAGCTTACTGGGCTGTACCAAAAGGAGAAGAAACCGCCGTTAATGGAGAGTGGGTGAAAGCCCCTGGAGAAGAGTTGTTTGAGACGATTAAACAACAACTAGGTAGACTACCGATTATGGCGGAAGATTTGGGACTCATTACCCCTGAGGTGGAAGCACTGCGGGATAAGTTTGAATTTCCTGGAATGAAAATTTTGCAGTTTGCTTTTAGTGGAGACGCAGGTAATCCATTTCTACCCTTCAACTTCCAGCGAAATTGCATCGTTTATACAGGAACTCACGATAACGACACAACCATCAATTGGTTCAATCTAGCGTCAGAATACGAAAAGCAGTACTTGACGAATTACTTGGGTTGTATCAGCCCTGATGGTATCCACTGGGATTTTATTCGATTAGCGCTGAATTCTGTAGCCAATCAATCCATTTTTCCGTTACAGGATGTTTTGGGTTTGGGAGGTGAAGCGCGAATGAATTTCCCAAGTAAAGCGGAAGGGAACTGGGAGTGGCGCTATCAAGCAGATGCTCTCACAAAGGAGTTGAGTCAGCGTCTACAAACGCTCACTCAGTTGTCAGGACGCAGCCCACAACGGAAGTCATAAAACCAGACGCGATCGCATTCGGTGGAAGGTACAACTGTTCGCCCCCAATACGGTTCGGATAAGCTGGAATAGAAACCCGGTTTCTTTGAGAAACCGGGTTTGGTGGAACTTCAAATATCACGCTTCCGATACTTTTTCGTGCTTCGATTCCCAACACACGTTAACAAATACATAATCTA
>JAWQFQ010000478.1:0-2323 GCA_035967975.1 Scytonema sp. PMC 1070.18 | reverse complement strand
AGGGGGGATCAACCAGTGCTTGAAATTACAGCCAATCACTTTTCAAACATCCTCTCAGTTTACCTTTTCCAATATCCTCGTAGTATTCACCTTGCTAGTTCTCAAGCCTTGGCAATTCCTATAATTTGACCATCGCTAGCAATCTGGACTTGGGGAGGAAACTGCGGGACACCATCTGGGTCACCCGGTATAAAATCTGAGGGAGGATAATAGTTAGCTGGAAGAGCACCTGGCTTACCTATTGTCAACCCTGGACAAAGCTCTGCCGAGGTTGTTACTTGAACAAAGGGATTGTTACCTCTACCATCATCAAACATATAGACGTTTTGCATCATGCCTTGGTCTTCATGGTTGAGAAGGTGGCAGTGGAAGACTTGCTTACCCCAATAACCTGAGAAACGCAAGCGAACCTTGATATAGCCAACACTTTCAAGTCTTAAGTTTTCAGCACTGAATTGTTCATTAATTACTACGAATTTGGCACCAGGAACCCCATAACTATCGTACCAAACCGCGTCTTCTGGGTCAAATTTAATCGGCGTATCACTGACGTTGGGATTGTAAACCTCAACAACTTGGTAGGGGCAGACGTGGATATGGAAGGGGTGAACCACATTGGTGTAATTGTAGATAATCCATTCTTCGCAGGTGTTGAGTTTGACGAGTTGTGCCGTTTCGTTACGGTGGTCGTGTTCGATGAATGTGCCTGGGTTGTATGGCTTGACTTCATCACTTTTCAGATTTCCCGTAGTTTCTGGACCAGGAATGTATGAGATATAATCGTCTCCTGTCTTGGGAGTGAAAGACTTGCCATTAATCTGAAATAGTCTGGGGTTGGGGTTAGCTTCTCCTGGGTTGAGTTTGCCGGCCAGAATATCTTTGTAGAACTGTGTCTGGGTTGAATTATCAGTTTGTGATACCACTTGGTAAGTGTTGCAACTTTGCGTTCTTATTGTTTCGTATATCCCGAAAACAACGGGTCGAACGTATATCTGACCCGACTCTTCCCGCAGCATCTGATCGTCTGTAATTGGTTTGAGATAGTTGGGTACTTTTCCAGGAATCTTGTTGGGAATTTTTTTGAGCTTGGTAACAGGCTCTCCGGTTATTGTTACAGTAGCCAGGACCTGCCTCTTCAGTGGCCCTTTCTGCATCAGTTCAGGTATGTCGGTTCCAAGGTTACCTAAATTTCCTCGTGCCTCCTGCCACTTGTCTTTAACGACCTGGTAGGTTCCTGGTTCATTGATCTGAATCAAGAAGTCAGCTCGATTCCCAGGATTAAGAGGCAACTCTTGCACGCGCTGAGGCGACTTACCGTAAAAGCTAATGCCATCAGCGGCGATCTGATGTATGTCTTGCGGTATTTGTGTGCCGTCTTCCCCAACTTTGACCAGCTTGATGTTAATAAAGCCTCGCACCGATGCCGTTGCGTTAATAAACCGCCAGCGATGTAGTTCCCCTGGCTGCATAGTGAGCTTCGGTTGGTACACGCCGTTAATGGTAAATTGGTCGGATGAAGGGCTACAGTTATAAATCATCTGATCGCCAGGGACAGGTGGCAAGTTGGGGTCTGGTTGGACAAGCGGGTTGACACTGAGCACTTCCTGAGCTATCCAGACTAGATCTTGATCGACAGGTATGACGGCATCTCCTTCTTCTTCGACAATCAATGCCCCCGACATCCCATCAACAACGTGTAATGCCGTAGAACCGTGATTGTGGGGATGATACCAATGGGTGCCAGGGGCGTGGAATACCGGGAGGACAACTTGGTAGAGATGCTCGCCCGTACTACCTTCTTCTCCTTTAGGTTTAAGCTCCACAAACGGATCGTCTGAGGAGCGAACCACCTTAGAGTCAAGACTAGACACTGTTTTACCATCGGCATTAACACTCATCGGCGAGACGTGAAACCCATGAAAGTGTAAGTTCGTTGTATTGAAACATTTTGGCTTGTCAACGACTCCATGACAGCCAGTACCTGGGTAGGGAGGCTGTGGATAGTGCGAATGCTCATTGAGAGGAAGATTGTTACGGAATTTGATATTTAACGTATTTTGTGATATGTCGCTCGCTTTGAATCTAAAGGTTGGTCCTGGTCTCAGAGGTTGTTCTTTAGTGGGCACGAAAGCGCTTTGATCGTTATATCGGTAGTAACGCATGGTTACCGCTTTGTTGATTTCGCCCGAAGGCATGGGAATGTCTTGTGCGATGTAGTCAACTGCCAGTTCTGTCGGTTTATCCAAGGTTCCGAGAGGGGCAACTGGCGGCTGCGGGAAGGTCAATGAGGTCGTGGGAGTTAACTGTCCGAATTTACCTCGAC
>JAWQFQ010000477.1:0-2346 GCA_035967975.1 Scytonema sp. PMC 1070.18 | reverse complement strand
CCATTAGCCATTAGCCATTAGCCATTAGCCATTAGCCATTAGCCATTAGCCACTAAAATGGTTGCTATATATATAGTCACTTCTAGTTCAATTTAACCAATATTGTAGATTTGTGATATAGAAAAAATACGGATTAAAATTAACTTTTACCTAAGTATTTTTCCTGATTCCATTTCACTACATTATAGAATAAATTGTGGCAGGGATAATCATAAATCAATTATTATGGTGGATTCTTATTTTTGCATTGCTGAATTTGGATATGGATAGCTTTTGTAAATTTATATGGATGAAGATATTCAAGCATTTCTAATAGACAGTTATGAACATCTCGATAGCATTGAGCGTGATTTAGTTGCGTTGGAGCAAAATCCTGCTGACCCCGAACTGTTAGTCCGTATCTATCGTTCCTTGCATACCCTCAAAGGTAATAGTGGCTTTCTAGCTTTTGCTAACTTGGAAGCAATTACCCATAGTGGTGAAAACCTGCTGAGTCGGTTGCGAGAAGGAGAGTTAAATATCAACTCTGATATTACCAGTGTCTTACTAGAGCTGGTAGATACTATTCAACGGATTTGCGCCCAAATAGAAGCTACGGGAAAAGAAGAAGAAGAGGACTATTCAGAATTGATAGAGAGGTTAAACCACCCTTCTTCACAACGGAAACTGAAAGTAGAGTCCATTGAAGAACAAAAACAGGAGAACGACGGAAATCCAATATCTTCTTGGGACAATAACAACGATACGCTTTCCTCTAGTTCCAAATCGATACAGTCTATCCGGGTGAATATTAATCTGTTGGACAAATTAATGAACCTAGTGGGAGAACTTGTATTAGTACGCAATCAAATTCTACAATTTCAGCCTTCTCAGGAGGAGACAACGTTTGTTGCTATGTCTCAGCAATTAAATCGGGTTACAACAGAGTTGCAAGAGGGAGTTATGAAAACTCGTATGCAACCTATCAGTACTATCTGGAATAAATTTCCTAGAGTGGTGCGTGATATAGCAGTCTTATCAGAAAAACAAGTATATTTAGAGGTGGAGGGGGAAGACACTGAGTTAGATAAAACAATTCTTGAAGCAATTAAAGACCCTTTAACCCACTTAATACGTAATTGCGTGGATCATGGGATTGAATGTCCGGAAGTGAGAGAGGCTCATGGTAAATCTACGGAGGGTCACCTGTATCTGAAAGCTTTTCATGAAAGTGGTTATGTAAATATTGAAATTACTGATGATGGTACTGGTATTAATCCGGAGATTCTGAAGCAAAGAGCAGTTACCTTGGGGCTGATGACTCCTGAGAGATGCGATCGCCTTAGCAACTCTGAAGCTGTCAACTTAATTTTCTTACCAGGTTTTTCTACAGCTGAACAAGTCACACGCCTCTCTGGACGAGGTGTTGGAATGGATGTAGTGAAAAGCAATATTGAAAAGGTAGGCGGTACCGTTGACGTACACAGTCAGCTAGGACAGGGTACTACCTTTAAGCTAAAAATCCCTTTGACTTTGGCAATTATTCCAGCATTAATAGTTACTAGTGGCGGCGAGAACTATGCTATTCCTCAGATGAGCCTCTTAGAATTAGTCAGGCTAGAGGGGGAACAAGCCCATCGTAATATTGAACGAGTTTATGATGCTCCCGTGTATCGCCTTCGGGATAAGCTCTTACCCTTAGTGTATCTCAATCGCGAACTTCAGCTTGAGGAAACAGGGGATATGGAACACAAGCAAGAAATGTTAAGTATCGTTGTCTTGCAAGCGAATACTGTCACTTTTGGGTTAGTGGTAGATGCTATCAACGACACTCAAGAAATTGTCGTCAAGCCTTTGGGAAAACTCTTGAAGAAAATTCCTTGTTTTGCTGGTTCCACAATTTTGGGAGACGGAAAAGTTGCTCTTATATTAGATGCGATCGGCGTCGCTCAAAAGGCTGGCGTTCTTTCCGAAGAACAGTCTAATTCTAGGTTACAACAGGAGGAGTTAACGTCTCAGAACAATGAAAAAAATTACCAAATGCTGTTGCTGTTTCAAACGGTAAAGAATAACCGTATGCAATACTATTCGGATAGGCAAAAATTAGAAACCCAAAAATTAGAAACCAGGTTTCTCAAGGACACCGGGTTTCTGGAACCTCAACTATCACTAACCGAGCAGTGTTATAACCGTATGGCTCTCCCACTTTCAAGAATACTACGCTTGGAAGAAATCCCTCGTCATGCTGTAGAGCAAGTAGGTCATCAAATGGTTGTACAGTACCGCGACCAAATTCTACCTCTTATTGATTTGACAAGTGTGTTTGATTCATCCCATTCCTCCCTCCCCCCCTCTCTCCTTCCCTCC
>JAWQFQ010000476.1:0-2350 GCA_035967975.1 Scytonema sp. PMC 1070.18 | reverse complement strand
CATGCACGGTTTTGAAAGAGAGGTGCGGGGAAGAGATTCCCCCATCGACTCTAACGCGGTTTCCGATTTTTATTAAAATTTGTAACAGCACCTCTTTCCACGCAAGAATCAGCATTTCAAAAATCCGACGCCCTGTCGGGAAATCAAAAGTCACGCATTCAAAAGTCAAAATTAAGAACCACTAAAATAAATTTAAGAAATTATAATGACGTTGTATTTGCACTATAAAAATATTTCTTTTTTGACCTTTGATTTTTGACTTTTGACTTTCCCGAAGGGGTTGTCCCGGAGACTTTTTCGCTTTACCCTTGCTTTTTTTCAATGACGGGAGAAAACGACTACCCCAATGGTTCCTTTTCTCTGGTTTTGGTTGTGGCCGATACTTTTTGCAAAATCCCCTGTACTTCGCCGCACATTCTTCCAGCGTCCGTCCCAACGATAAAAACGCAGGATGCCATTGGGTGATACCATCATCACTCAGGCGGTCATGAATGCCATAGTTACTGAAATCATAGAAAAACCCCTGCTGCATTCCACTGGCTTTAGGGTTAGCATGTATGTAGCGCAAGGTATTTAATGCGCGGCGTTGGTCTGTATTAGCAAAGCCCGTGCTGTGGTATCGCTTTTCCCAAAAGTGTCCGGTACGGTTAAGCATTCGGTTAAAACACACGCCCTGTCGGGAAGTCAAAAGTCACGCATTCAAAAGTCAAAAAATGGATATAAGCATCTATATTTTTGAAAAAAAACAGTAAAAATGTTTAAACCGAATGGAGAGTCTTAAAAGGCTCAATAAGTCTTTATTATTTGCTCCTAAACTTATTTTTGAGATTCTCAATTTTGACTTTTGATTTTTGATTTTTGATTTTTGACTTCCCCGCAGGGGCTGTTCCTGGTTGTTTATCTAAATAGGAACAAAGCTTGGTTATTCTAACAGCAAAGTCAAAAGTTCTCTCAGGAATCGGTATGTAATTACTCATAAGAAGCGTTAATTTTCGTGCTATAATTTTAGCACTTTTTAGAGTTATAAATTAGCTTTTCTTGAGTCTTAAAATACTAATTTTGACTTTTGACTTTTGACTTTTGACTTTTGACTTCCCCAAAGGGGCGTGTCAGACGAAATTCACGGTTGTTACACCGGGTGGTGATGTGGTAGGAAAAACCAGCTTGAAGATTGCGTTTGGGACGAGACATAATCTAATTCGTAATTCGTAATTTCGTTCATTTTACAAATTACGAGTGTGGGGATGACTGATTCAGGTGTAATGTTCGCCAGCCTTGTCATCGCTAGTTCTCAAGATTGCGATTTGAGCATTACTTGATTAATTGCAGAATTGAAATGACAGCTAACCCATTTGCGATCGCTCTCCACACCATCTCAACTTTCCCCTGAGGGACAGACACAGCTGGTAGTGATGACCGTCCGGTGCGGAAAGCGCGATCGCCATCCCACTAAAACTCTCCCGTCATAGAGACCAGTTTATCCCCTAGTAAATTGTCCCCTAGTACGAAGAAACCGAAGCAGTTTGTTGACTTTTTTCTAGAGAAAAGCGTTATCCCAAACCCCTAGTAATTTCAAAATCTCTCTTACACAAGCCTTACGCGCTTCTAACTCAAGGATTTTGGGCAATAGACTTTTAGGAATGTATTTGGTCGTTTTGATCAGGCGATCGCCATCCTGCCAAAACTCATAGTGATAGTAAGCTTGTGGGTAATCTTTACCATTTTTGGTAATTGTACGCCAGTGAATACTTCCGCTTCCCAAACCTTTGTGTCGTCGTAATTTACTAGGGGAGATATCATTACTAGGGTCAAGGTCTGATAATTCTTCATTTTTACTAGGGCTAACCTGTTTATCCAAAGGTAAATTACTAGGGCTTTTATCCCCTAGTACTTCTTCATTTTTACTAGGGCTAACCTGTTTATCCCCCAGTGGATGAATAGGATTGAGACTTTTCTTGCTTAGTACTTCTTGATGACTAGGGCTAACTTCTTTATCCCCTAGTAATTTACTAGGGCTAGAGTTGTCCCCTAGTACTCCTCCATAATTACTAGGGCTAACCTGTTTATCTCCCAGTGGATGAATAGGATTGAGACTTTTCTTGCGTAAGCGTTCAGGGGGTAGAAGGGCGATCGCGAACTGGGGAAGTATTGGGAGCACGTGGGCAGAGGTATGAGAGAAACAAGTGAACCGTAAGGGGTGCGATCGCGAATTGGGGAAGTACTGGGAGCACGTGGGCAGAGGTATGAGAGAAACAAGTGAACCGTAAGGGGTGCGATCGCGAATTGGGGAAGTACTGGGAGCACGTGGGCAGAGGTATGAGAGAAACAAGTGAACCGTAAGGGGTGCGAT
>JAWQFQ010000475.1:0-2366 GCA_035967975.1 Scytonema sp. PMC 1070.18 | reverse complement strand
CCCCTACACCCCTACACCCCCTATATTGGTCTAGTATTCCCAAATATATCCATCTCATATTCACGATCGTTTTCCATATCATTGACATAGCCGCATTTAGCATTTGGAAAGGAATCACAGTAAGGTACATAGGGTTTGATATCCAGCACAGGCGTTTGGTCAAGTAAATCAATCCCCTCTACGTGCAAAACCAAGCCTTCCACTTTGATGAGTTTGGTAACGCTAATTCCAATGGGATTGGGGCGATGGGGGGCGCGAGTTGCTAGGGTACCGCGTCGAACGCGTGGACCCCGTGGGAGTATAACAGTGGGGTTCCAATGCTTGTTAAGGTGTAGCCATGAGATGACCCAAATGCGTTCAAAACCATCCATATCTTTAAGTGCTATGGGAGGGACAATATCACCAAAGAGCTCGATTTGCGCTGTCGCAGGCTGGTAATCTGGTGGAGCACTTTGAAGTTGGGATTGACGCGGTGTACCATGTCGCTCTTTGTAGGGGGAATGTACTACACCAATAGGGCTGAGAGTGAATCCATCAGGAAATCTGACAGCTTGAATGTAGTCCTTGGGAGGGAATTTGGGCATAGGTTTATGTAAACACAACATTTTGCTAATCATGTAGTAAAATAGCAGACCATTGAGTTTAAAATGCCTGATGCTATGACTTGGTTTTCCTTATCCCCGCGATACTGGAGTCGAATTACTAAATTTGTTTCTTTATTTTGTTTGTGTTTAGTTTTAGTTGTCAGTTGCGCTAGAAATCAACAAACAACAACTTCATCTAGTGTCAGTACGGCTGGTGGAGATGGTCGTATCACTGTAGGTACCACCCAAAAACCCCGTACTCTTGACCCTGCGGACGCTTATGAACTGGCTTCATTGGGAATAGTGCATAATATGAGCGATCGCCTATATTACTACGAGCCGGGAAGCACCGAAATTAAACCCCAGCTAGCAACAGCACTACCCAAAGTCAGCCAAGATGGTTTGACATACACAATCCCCTTGCGTGAAGGAGTTGTGTTTCACGATGAAGCACCCTTTAACGCCGAAGCTATGGTATTGAGTCTAGAACGTTTTATAAAGAATGGGGGTAAACCATCATTCTTACTAGCAGATATAGTAGATTCAGTCAAAGCATCAGGAGAGTATGAGTTAACCATACAGCTCAAAAAACCATTTGCAGCCTTTCCATCATTACTAGCTTTTTCCGGCGTTTGTGCGGTTTCCCCAAAAGCTTACGAAGTTGGCTCGGGAAAATTTCAGCCAAATACATTTATTGGAACTGGACCGTATAAATTAGCACAGTATGGCACAGATTCTTTAAGATTAGACATATTTGATAAGTATTGGGGAGAAAAACCAGCCAATAAAGGTATTAATGTCCAAATCTTAACCAGTCCGGCAAATTTATTCAATTCCTTCCGAACGGGAGCAATAGATGTTGCTTATCTATCCTTAGAACCCGACCAAATCCGTAGTTTGGACGAAAGTGCTAAAAAAGGAGAGTGGCAATCGATAAGCGCTCAGAGTAGTGTCGTTAGCTACATGGTGTTGAATCGGAATCAAAAGCCGTTGGATAAACCAGAAGTGAGACAAGCGATCGCAGCGATGATAGACCGTCCCCTGATTAACGAACGAGTCTTGTTTGATCAAGCCGCTCCACTTTACAGCATGATTCCCACAACATTCAACGTTTCTCAACCATTATTTAAAGATCAATACGGCGATGGTAACATAGAAAAAGCCAAACAGTTATTAACCACTGCGGGCTTCTCAAAACAAAATCCCCTCACCATCCCAGTTTGGTATCCCTCTAGCTCTCCAACGCGAAGCTTAGTTGCAGAGTTACTCAGAGACTATGCAGTGCAAAAAATGGATGGTATGATGCAAATCCAAGTCAACACCGTAGAAGGCGCAACCTTCTTTAAAGATATCTCCAAAGGGCTATATCCCATCGCATTACTTGACTGGTATCCAGACTTTCTAGATGCAGACAACTATATTCAACCCTTTTTAGAATGTCCCAAAGGCTCCGATCCTAAAGGATGCGAACAAGGAGGAAGCCAGACCCAAGGTTCATTTTACTACAGTGAAAAAATGAACACTTTGATTGCACAGCAGCGCAAAGAGCAGAATCCCGAAGCACGCCAGAAAATCTTTGCAGATATTCAAGCACAGGTCGCAACAGATATCCCCTACGTCCCCCTATGGCAAAACAAAGACTACGTATTTGCTCGTCAAGGCGTCACTGGCGTACAACTCAACCCTACCCAAATTTTAATTTATCAAACAATTAAGAAATAGGGAATGGTTAGTTGTTAGTTGTTAGTTGTTAGTTGTTAGTTGTTAGTTGTTAGTTGTTAG
>JAWQFQ010000474.1:0-2377 GCA_035967975.1 Scytonema sp. PMC 1070.18 | reverse complement strand
TTCCCTGTTCCCGATTCCGTACTTGTTATTTTAGCATAACAAGTACGGAAGAGCCTAAATTGTTTACCCTGATATTCATCGTCATCATTTAAAGAGTAAATTGTGATAGTGGGTTGTTTGGGGTATCCTATTAACGTTTTACTACCAAACGGCGCATAGTCCACAATCCAATATTCACGTATTCCCATTTCTTCATAATCAGCAAATTTTTTATAATAATCATCTCTCCAATTAGTACTCACCACCTCAATTATTAAGGGAATAGATGCGGCTTGACTAACAGTCGATTCTTTTTCCCATTTTGGTTCATTTACTAAATTAGGAAGGTTTAATAACAGAATATCTGGATAGTAACCTGATTGTTTGTTTTCAGGCTTCACTAGTGCTGTTTTAGGTATACCGTACTGGAGATTAAGACGACCGCAAGCTATTCCTAAGAGTATTGTTAAAAACGCTATGATTTTCTCATGGGTTCCTAGTGGTTGTGGCATTTTAACGATGTCTCCATCGTGTAACTCGTAACGAACGTTTTCTGGTTGTGTTTCTAAAAACTCTAAAAATTCATCAAATGTGTATAGTTTTTGTAGTGATTGCGTCATAAATTTTACCTTAATTTTATTTCGTCATTCGCCGAACGTCTATAGCTGGGATGAGAAATGACCGCCAACTAATCGATAAGGGACTTCCAAGAAATAAATTATCCATCTTGTGGTACGGGCGTCCCCGCCCGTCCCAATACTGCTTGGAAGCGTGATATTCGAGGTCCGGTGAAACCCGGTTTCGCAGGAGTTACCGGGTTTCTAATTCTCGCTTATCCGAGTAGTATTGCCGCCCGTCCTTTGAATCTTTAACCAAAACAGATTTTTGGATACTTTTTTTATGGAAGTCTCTAAGTCCTGTATAGCACGGTTTGCAGCCCAGCTCTTTTATTTGAAATTCCTTGAATTGACCTAATACGATTCGGATAAGCATCAGCCCAGAAACCTAAGTCATGTTGAAATGTCACAGGAAGCTGATTTTGAAAAAAAAGGAAATTTACTAGAATTCTCTCCCGCATTGGATAAAATGGGTAAGATTATATAAGTATTTTTCGCAATTAGAAAGCTTAGTTCTGCAACTAGGGTTCAGCGTTTATGTTTAGACAACACCGCAGCAACCCTCTTTAAAATGTGGCAAAAAAGGTGTGTGTCAATGGATTTGTTAGAGTACCAAGTTAAGGAATGGTTTGCGGAAATAGGTATTCCCGTATTACCTTCGCAACGAATAGACCATCCGACGGATTTAAAACGGTTAAAAATCCGTTATCCAATTGTTTTGAAATCCCAAGTGTATGCTGGGGAACGAGCAAAGGCTGGTGGAGTCAGATTTGTAGAAACGACTATTGATGCGATCGCCGCCGCACAAAATATCTTTAACCTAGTAATTTCAGGTGAGTTACCAGATGTCTTATTGGCAGAAGCTAAGTATGATGCTGAACAAGAATTATACTTAGCTGTGGTATTAGACACGGCGTTGTGTAGACCTGTACTACTAGGTTGTGACGAAGCTGATATTGATTGGGAATCAGTTGGGGAAAAAATGCAGCATATTGTTGTTGAACAAGAATTTTCCCCTTTCTATGCTCGTCAGTTAGCGTTAAAAATGGGCTTACAGGGTGCTTTAATCCAATCCGTAAGTGCCGTTATTGAGAAGATGTATCATTTATTTGAGGACAAAGACCTAGATTTAGTGGAAATCAATCCCTTAGGTGTCAACTCTTCGGGTCAAATAATGGCTTTAAATGGTAACGTCAGCGTGAATGAACGGGCGATTGGGCGTCATCTAGATACCGCTGAAATGGTCACAAAAACGACAACCCACCACATCAGTAAAGCGACCAATAAAATACTGAGTGACCGAGATGTGGTAGAAATGCATGGTAGGATTGCAATTTTGGGTAATGGTGCGGGCTCTGTGATGGCAACTTTAGATTTAATTGTAAACGCAGGTGGCAAACCAGGTGTTTGTCAGAATCTACGCCATGCTTCTATTAGCGATCCCGCACCAACTACCTTTAAGGATCGCCTCGAAAAAGCATTGAACGACTTGGCGACCGACAGAGGTATTCAGGTCATACTCATTAATTTCCTAGGTAGTATTCCTCAAAGTGCAGAAGCTATTCAAGTGATTAGTCACTTTGTCGAAAATACGACAAACGCATCCAAACCAGAACTACTTAGGTCTTACAGCAGCAAAAGCCGTAGAGAAAATCATTTTCCACGCTTGGTTGTCCGTCTTGCTGGGTCTGAGTTTGATGTGGCTAGGAAGCATTTAGCAGCACTACCCCCCTTAGGTGACGAATTGATTTTAGTGGTAGAAAATTTAGATGAAGCAGTAA
>JAWQFQ010000473.1:0-2431 GCA_035967975.1 Scytonema sp. PMC 1070.18 | reverse complement strand
GGGGATCAATAAGTGCCTAAAATCACAGCCAACCACTTTTCAAACAACCTCTTAGTCTTCTAAAAGCTGATAGCTGATAACTAACTGTTGAATCAATACTGCGTAGGTTAAGAGCCAAGAAATAAATTTCACCGCTTAGAGCTAAAGTCAGATTTATCTGACTAAATATGATTTTTAACCCGTTTTAACGGGTTTGAGCTTTGAGCCCAAATTTTAATTTAGGGCAAAACCTCCAAGTATTGACCGCTGAACGCTTAGAAATTTTGACTTTCTATTTATGTTCTACTCTAAAATCTTTAGTCATTCCAGAAAAAGGTATTAAAAATTTGGTGAAGTTACAGATAGTAATATACTGCTCTCAAACTTTGAGATTCAGAGGGTTTCAGCCTAAGAATAAAGTTTGTGTAGTTGAGAAAGTCACTTCACCCGAAGAAATACCTAATTCTGAAAATTTTAAATCCCCCAGCGTAAGCTTGGTGTTTTTACAGGTGAATCCCATAACTTCACCATCTCATCATCTAATTTCAGAAGAGTGATGGAAAAACCTTGCATTTCTAAGGAAGTTATGTAAGAACCAACCAGATTTCTGACAATATGTAATCCTTTTTTGTTACATATTTCTGCTAGTTTGCGGTAAACAATATACAGTTCGGAAATGGGAGTTCCACCCATACTGTTAACGAAAGCTAGTATTTTATCGCCTTGTTGAAATGGGGGATCGATAAGTTCAATATCCACCCATTCCCCTTTTAGCAGATCCCATTCTCTGATTATGCGGCTGTAGGATTCGTCCTCAATAATAGATAAAGCTAACATCTCGGTGATTTCATCTGCGGGTGCGATCGCCCTACGTTCTCTTCCTGGTTCTCCGTGGATACCAATACCGATTTCTATTTCGCTTTCGCTCAGTTCAAATGTAGGTGTCCCCCTAGCTGGTACCGTACAGGAAGACAGAGCCATCCCCATGCTGCGTCCATTCACATTCACTCTGCGGCACAAAGAAGCCACTTGCTGCAAATCATATCCTTGTTGTGCAGCTGCTCCACAAATTTTTTCTGCCAGTACTGTTGTTCCCACACCCCGGCGTCCTTGAGTATACAAGCTGTCCTTTACGGCTACATCATCATCAATCAAAACACTCAGCACTTCAATATCCTCACTCAAGGCTAACTCCGTTGCCATCTCAAAGTTCATCACATCACCGCTGTAATTTTTAATGACATAAAGGATACCAGCACCACCATGAACTTTCTTGGCAGCTTCTAGCATTTGGTCAGGGGTCGGTGACGTAAAAACCTCTCCAGGGCAAGCAGCATCAAGCATTCCCATCCCTACATATCCCGCGTGCATTGGTTCGTGACCACTACCACCACCAGAAAGAATTGCTACTTTCCCTTGTACGGGTGCATCTGCTCTATAGACAAAGGTGGGATCATAGTTAACTTTAATGAAATCAGGATGAGCCGCAGCCATCCCTTCTAAACTTTCCCGTACAAAATCTTCTGGCTGATTAATCAGCTTTTTCATTGTTTTACCACTCCTCAATGAATCAAGTTCTAAGACTTAGAATAAAGGGGATCGCGCCAAGATGAAGAAAAATAGGGGTGTAGGGGTGTGAGGGTGTAAGGGTGTAGGGGAAAGAAGCATTATTTTTTTCTACACCCTCAAGAGAGTCCAGAAACCCGGTTTCTTTGAGAAACCGGGTTTCTACGACTACCCTTACACCCCTATTTTTCTTAACATTATGCAAATTCTGCAACTGAATCTGAGAACTTGCTGTGTGATGTCAGTATGTCGAGAATAGTCTTATGCACTTAAGGACAAAACATCTGAAACATTGGTATAACAAGCTTTTTCAGTCAATCGGAACTTTTAATCGCTATCGTAATTCAACACTCCGAGGGCTTTTACTTCTTTGCTCTTTTTGCTGTAATTGTAAACTTTTGTAAAACTCAGCGATTTTTATTAAGAAATGTTGCCAAGACTTGATCCCTTTGTTAAGGTATGCAAAGTAAGTTGGTTCTGATAGGTACTCGTATTTCAAAGAGGTGCTATCCATGCTCTATGTCCATCTAGGCTATCCACAGCTTCGCTGATAACACTATCGGCACTTCAGCTTTCAACCTACATAGATATCCTGTTTTTTGTGGACAAACATTAGAAAGCTGACGGCTGAACGTTAATTGATGTTTAGGTACCAACTCAAGTTTTGCTCAAGTTTCAGTAATTTGCGTCTGTTCCCTCAATTGCAAGTATCTTTTGTCTTAATTTCCCCCTCTTCATGCAGTGTGTTGCTAATTCTGACAACTATGCATGAGTTGCTAACACAGTAAAGCTTGCAAAGGTTTCAATCGAATGAACTCGGCTCTGCACAAGAACTGTATTCACGTTAATTGCAAAGACTCATAAGTTTGGAGATTTCGAGATTATG
>JAWQFQ010000472.1:0-2505 GCA_035967975.1 Scytonema sp. PMC 1070.18 | reverse complement strand
CCTCCCCCCTTCCCCCCCGCAATTTCCCTCTCAATTCATCCTTAATGCGGTTAAGAATGGAACTTTCATCAAGATTTGCTAAGATTTTACCAATCACGGCTTTAGGTCCTTCTGAACCCCAGGTTGCGCCATTGGCGAGATAAGCTTTGGTGACTTGACCAATGGCGTAGGAAGAAACGCCAGCTACTCCGGCTTGGGTAATGGCTACAGATACGTAAGCACCTAGGGAAGCACCACCAGTTGCTGGTGCAGATATACCGAGTAAGGTTTTGAGGGAACTTAAACCCAAAGTGGCTAATAGTTCACTAGCAGTGACGCCGCCCATACCGATCGCAATTTGTTGTAACAATTTTACAGCCCCTTTTTCTGTCATGGGTAGACTGTAGAGTTTCGATAAACCTAGGATGAGGACAACGTCAATGACCGCGCCACTGAGAATATCTACGACAGTGATGGGGTTGAGTGCGATCGCCAGTGCTTTGGTCATCACCGCTTTCCATATCCACTGATTGGCGCTTTGTTCGCGAATCATCAATTTTCGCTGTACCAACTGCTCGTTGACGTTATCAGCGAAAAGCATGGTATTGAGGGCTACTAAAGCTTTCCCCTCACGGTGGAGAATTTCTAAAATCTTGAGCTTGAGTTCATCAACTCGCGCACCACCAGGTTTTAACTGTATACCTTGGGTTCCATCAGGACGCTTCACCATTGTCCTGACTAATGGCGATGCTGCTGTCATCACAATTTCATCTGGTGAGAGTAATTCTTTGACCCTCTCATCCCGAATTTTGTGATAAATTGCCATACGGTCTGCTTCAGGATACTGGTCTACCTTGTTAAATACCAGCAAAATAGGTTTCCCCACATTCCGCAATAGGGAAAGAGCGTCGTGTTCCAGTTTGGTCATGTCACCAGAAATGACAAACAGGATTAAATCTGTTTGTTTTGCTATCTTCTGAGCTAATGCGGTGCGGGTTTCACCATCAACTTCATCTAACCCAGGGGTGTCAATCAATTCCACCTGAGATTCTCCCACCCCCGGTATAGTGACTCGCAGAGCGCTTTGCGTTTCACCGATCGCCTCCTCACTCATATTCCAATTGACGCTTTGAGCCGTGCGAGTTACTCCATGCAAAGGACCGGTTTCAAACACGTTTTGTCCGACCAAAGCATTGAGTAGAGAAGATTTACCCCGTCCCACCATCCCAAAAGCTGCGATTTGCAACACCATCCGGTCTAACTTCAAGAGCATGGTTTCCAAATCGCCAATTTCCATTTCTAACCCTTCTTTTTCCTGAGGAGTCAGGTCAAGATGAGAAACCAAATTTCGCAGTGCTGTTTGTGCTTGTTTATAATTTAGTTCCGCCTGAATATCCTCAAAGGTGAAAATGGCATTTTCAAGTTCTTCCTCCCAATTAGATGAATTTACGTCCTCTTTGGGTGAATCACTGTGATGTGGTTCAGGTGAGGGTAATGTCGAAGTCATAACAATTTTGGATTTTAGATTATAAATTTTTATATACTCTTTACTATCTTACCAATTGGGGTATGAGGGTGTAGGGATGTAGGGGTGTGAGGGGAGTAAGAAAAAACTAATGACTAGGGACTAATGACTAACCAAAAAGTCCTAAACTGAAAAAAATGCATCTAGTAGCGTTAGAATATTGACGAAATCACCTGTGCGAAAAATAGTTATTGCCGGTAACTGGAAAATGTACAAAACCCAGGCGGAGTCCGAAGAGTTTCTTAGAGGATTTCTGCCCACTTTGGTTGAAACCCCTGACGACCGAGAAGTTGTATTGTGCGTCCCCTTCACTGACTTAAGTGTTTTATCCAAAAATTTACATGGAAGCCTAATACAATTAGGAGCGCAAAACGTCCATTGGGAGGAATGCGGAGCCTATACGGGTGAAATTTCTGGACTAATGCTCAAAGAGCTTGGGGTACGTTATGTCATTGTCGGTCATAGCGAGAGAAGACAGTATTTTGGTGAAACGGACGAAACCGTTAACCTGCGTCTAAAATCAGCCCAAAAATTTGGTCTGACCCCAATTCTGTGTGTAGGTGAAACCAAACAACAACGAGATGCAGGGGAAACAGAATCACTCATTACCAGCCAAATAAAAAAAGGTGTCGATGGTGTCGATCAAAAGAATTTGGTCATTGCTTACGAACCCATTTGGGCGATCGGGACTGGTGACACGTGTAAATGCGAGGAAGCCAATCGAGTTATCGGCTTAATTCGCAGCCTGTTGAGCAACCCCAATGTACCAATTCAGTATGGCGGTTCGGTAAAGCCAAACATCATAGATGAAATCATGGCTGAACCAGAAATCGATGGCGTTTTAGTAGGAGGCGCGAGTCTTGAGCCAGCTAGTTTCTCCCGGATAGTGAATTATCAGTAATTGGGGTGTAGGGGGTAGGGGGCTTTTACAAATTTGTCGCCGCCGGCGGAGCCTAGGGGGGGGGATTTGGGTGTGGCCGGCGGAGTAGACAAAAAATACA
>JAWQFQ010000471.1:0-2536 GCA_035967975.1 Scytonema sp. PMC 1070.18 | reverse complement strand
AAAGCCAATTCTCTAGGCAACCTCGGCAATGTTTACAAATTACTAGGAGAATACAAGCAAGCGATAAAATACCATCAGCAATCACTAAAAATTGCACGGGAGATATTTAATCATCAGATAGAAGTCAATTGTTTCGATAACTTAGGCAATGTTTACCAATCTCTAGAGAAATACAATACAGCAATTGAGTCCTATCAGCAAGCGCTAAAAATTGCACATCAACAAGACTACCCCAAAGAAAAAGCCAATTCTCTAGACCATTTAGGTAGTGCTTACTACTCACTAGGAAAATACAAACAAGCAATTAAGTACCATCAACAATCACTAAAAATTGCCAAACGTATAGGCGATCGCCACAGACAAGCAATTTGCTTGTGCAATTTAGGTATTGCTACCAAAACTCTAGGAAAATACCAGGAAGCAATAAATTACTATCAGCAATCACTAAATATTGCACATCAACAAAGCTATTATGATGAAGTAGCCAATTGCCTACTACATTTGGGCATTGCTTACAATTCAATAGGGCTATACGAAACAGCATTTGAGTACGTTAATCAGTCGCTAAAGATTACGCAAGAGATAGGCGATCGCCAAGGAGAAGCCATTGCCCTAAGCAATCTGGGAAATACGTTCCAATTGCAAAGGCAGTACGATACAGCGATTTATTATCATCTATTATCTCTTAACATCGCACAAAAAATAAGCGATCGCCGCAGAGAAGCCACTTTTCTGGGCAATTTGGGTAATGCTTACTACTCCAAAGGGGAGTACGACACAGCGATTAGGTACTATCAACAGTCTCTAGACATTGCCAAAAACACAGTTAATCGTCGTGAGGAGGCTTTTTCTCTGAGCAATCTGGGCAATGTTTACTATTCCAAAGGGGAGTACGACACAGCGATTAGGTACTATCAGCAGTCTCTAGATATCGCAAAAGACATAGGCGATGTCGCTGGGCAAGGAAGCTCTCTAAACAATCTTGGAACTGCCCTGCTAAAATCCGATCGCCTGCAAGAATCGCACAAGGAACTTTACAGTGCGATTAATGCTTGGGAAGCTCTTAGGCATGGATTACAAGAGGATGCCCATAGGATATCAATTTTTGAACAGCAAGCGCTTACTTATAGGCGACTGCAAGAAGTTATAGTTTTTCAAAATCAGCCAAGTGAAGCCCTAGTAATTGCAGAACGGGGGAGGGCGAGAGCATTTGTAGACTTACTGACTGAACGTTTATCTTTGGCATCGGCTGAAAAAATTTCGCTCACCTACCCCACCCTGAAGCAAATTGAACAAATTGCCCTAGAGCAAGAATCTACACTCGTAGAATATTCAATTGTTGACTTAGATAAACTCTTTATTTGGGTGATCAAACCTGTAGGAGGTGAAATTTTCTTTCGCCAAGTTGACCTCAAGCCCCTTGAGGAACAACATAGTTCACTATCAAACTTAATCAAACAAGTCCGTGAAATTCTTGGTGTTTCGAGATCGCAAGATGACGCGAAATCAACTGCTAGTCTTGAGATTATCCAATCTAGCAGGCACATATACCAACCTTTACGGTTACTGCATCAATTCCTCATTGAACAAATCGCTCTCCTCCTCCCAACTAACCCCAACACTCCTGTGATCTTGATACCGCAAGGAGAGCTATTCCTAGTTCCCTTCCCAGCACTGCAAGACCCTGAAGGCAAATTTCTGATCGAAAAACATAATATTGTGACTGCGCCTTCCATCCAAGTACTAGAGTTAACCCAAAAACGCAGCAGAGAAACACCAGAGACTTCCCTAGAAGCGATGGTTGTGGGAAATCCTAAAATGCCAACTATTCCCTTAACTGAGCCACCTGTACAGTTGCAGGATTTAGCTTGGGCGAAAACTGAAGCACAAGCGATCGCCCATTTCCTCAACACGCAAGCCATTACGGGTGCAGATGCTACAAAAGTTCGCATTCAACAGCTTCTTCCCAAAGCGCGATTGATACACCTCGCAACCCACGGTTTACTGGATGATATCAGACAATTGGGCATACCAGGAGCGTTAGCGCTAGCTCCTTCCGAAGGAAGGCTCGCTCTTGCTAAGAGTGACGAAGATAATGGCTTTCTGACGGCGGGCGAAATCTACGACATGAAACTAAACGCCGAACTGGTTGTGCTCAGTGCTTGCAGTACTGGATTAGGTAAAATCACTGGAGATGGAGTGATAGGACTATCCCGTTGTTTGATAGCTGCTGGGGTAAAAAGTGTAATTGTGTCTCTGTGGTCAGTAGACGATTTGTCCACTGCTTTATTGATGGTAAAATTTTACCAAATTTTCCAACAGGGAGTAGCGGCTACCGTCGCCCTCAACGAGGCTCAACGTTGGCTTTCTGGAGTTACGAAAACAGAATTGTCAGTTTGGGTAAACACTAACGAGAGATTTTTTGATGCTACGTTGAAAATTCACCTACGCAAGAGGTTGCATCAATTAGATGAGAACGCCAAACTATTTCAAAATCCTCGATATTGGGCAGCATTTTGTGCGATCGGTCAGTGAT
>JAWQFQ010000470.1:0-2563 GCA_035967975.1 Scytonema sp. PMC 1070.18 | reverse complement strand
GATCGCAATCAAAGATGTGTGGAGTGGCTGTCAACGATTGTCTTGTTGGTGAGCGATAGCCACTGTCGTGTTGGGAAATCGTGGGATTGTGGTGATGTGCTCAAACAAGGCGATCGCAATCAAAGATGTGTGGAGTGGTTGTCAAAGATTGTCTTGTTGGTGAGCGATGGCGATTCGTAGGCTCTGCCCAAATTTTGACCAGACTTGGTGGAGTGAGTTTTGAAACAGCTGGGGTGCTTTTCGCCTGTGATTTTGCTCATCAGGGCGATCGCCAAGAGGGGGACAACTTGGGTGAGGGAAAAAATGCCACTATCAGAGTTGACGATGATTTGATTTGGGAGTGGTGGAGTGAAACTAACAGTGCGATCGCTCCCACTAGATTTTTATAGGACTTTGTGGGGCGAGTTTTAATCCGGCGTTGCGATCGCTCCCACTGAATTTTTACAGGACTTTGTGGGGCGAGTTTTAATCCGGCGTTGCGATCGCTCTGATTGTGCTCAACTATGGAACCTGGTTTACACCCGTCCATTCTACTTAACTTTTTGTTCGGCACGTAGAAGCGATTACGGATTGATTGCATTGGTAAACCACTTTTTAACTTTGTGGGATGAGCTGTTGAAATTCCTCTATGGAACTAATCGTGATTGCTTGCTTAAACAGTTGCTTGAGAACAGGCAGATCGTACAAGTTTTCAATTTGAGAGACTACCTCTGGTGGAACCTCTCCAAACCTTGTTACTAGCGCATCAATCACAACCTCTCGCCGTACTTTTAGCATTCCGACGCGCTCGACACTAGTAATATATGGCATTTTCTTTTCTTCCTCGTAACGATTAATAAGAGTATCAAACATTAGCTCTAGATCCTTTGGCAAAGCCATCATCCAGTCAATCAAACGAAAAAGTTGGACGATGTTATCTTTAGTGTATCCTGACTCATACAACTGCCTGATCAGACTTAACTTCCATTGCAGTCGTCCTTGGGGATTTTGAGTCGTTGCCTGGGTTCGCAAATGTGCCATCACCAGGACAGCAAAGGGATTGGTATTTTGTTCTAAATCTGTCGTCTCGTAATCAAACAGTTTCACCATTGGAAACTTCAGACTCATCTGACAACCCCACAGTTGATAAGTATACATTTGTGGTCGCCAAGATGCTTGAATATCTCCCAATACTGCTAGACTGACTACTTGTTGGTCATAGCGGTGAATCAACACCCACGCTGGTTTTCCCGAGCGCCGCCAGACTTTCACCAACTTGTCTACAATCAGCTAAATTCCGGAATGTCTCAATTGATTTTTCTGTGGTCAAAGTTAACTACATTTATTGAAACTGCCATTGTCATTAGTTACAATAATATATAATCTAAGTAAAATCCACTTATGAGCGTTGTAATTCCTGATGAGATCGTTCAAGCCTCTGGTATGTCGGAGGAAGAGCTGTTTCGAGAAATTGTCATAATGCTGTTTCAGCAAAAGAAAATTAGCATTGGTAAAGCTAGTAACTTATTGGGAATGAACTTAATTCAATTTCAACATTTAATTGCTAGTCGTGACATTTATATTCATTATGATGTTGAAGACCTCAAAACTGATATTGCTACCCTGAAACGATTGGGGCGGTTATGACAATTGTTTGCAATACCTCACCAATTAGTAATTTGGCTGCTATTGGTCAATTATCATTGCTTCAGCAAGTGTATGGTAATATCGTTATACCTGAGGCTGTTGAAACTGAAATTGCAAAGGTGGCGACTATATATGCTCAAGCTGCGTTAGTACCAAAGCAAACCTGGATTACTGTGTGTTCTGTTACCGATCTGACCTTAGTGCAGAAATTGCGAGGTAAAAAATTAGATGCAGGTGAGTCTGAAGCAATTGCTTTGGCAGTGGAGCTAAATGCAGAACTTTTAGTTATTGACGAGCAGTTAGGTAGGGGAATTGCACTCAATGAAGGACTCAATATTACAGGCTTAATTGGGGTTTTGCAAAGAAGCAAAGAGTAGAGGATTGATTGCAACGGTTAAAACAGTGATGGACGACCTGATTATTCAGGCCAGGTTCAGAATTAGTACTCAACTCTATAGTAATGTTTTGCTACTTGCTGGTGAGAGTAACACGGAGTGAATAGTTGTCTATTTGCTAGAATTACTAGACTTGGTGGAGTGAGTTTTGAAACAGCTGGGGTGCTTTTCGCCTGTGATTGTGCTCACCAGGGCGATCGCTCTGGTTGCATGGAAATTCTGTGATTCAATCAGTCAACTCACGTCTGGTGACTCATCACTGCAATGTCGGTGAACATCTGTTGTAGAGACGCCATATCTGGCGTCTAAGATGTCACAAGTTTGTCAACGCTACTGTGCGGCGCGGTGGACAGATTCGATATCGACATTGAGCTGTTGAGCAATCTGCTCAAAACTCATTCCGGTTTTGAGTAATAGAGGTACAGTGAGTTTCAACATTTCGGCTTTCTGTTGATTGCGACCTTCCTCTCGACCTTCTGCTTTAGCTTCCTGATAAATCTTGGTTTGCTCTAAACTTAGTCCTAACATAGTTTCGACTTCCT
>JAWQFQ010000469.1:165-2583 GCA_035967975.1 Scytonema sp. PMC 1070.18 | reverse complement strand
ACATCCCCCTAAATCCCCCTTAAAAAGGGGGACCGTTAGAGATTTTCCCCCCTTTCCAAGGGGGGCTAGGGGGGATCAACCAGTGCTTGAAATTACAGCCAACCACTTTTCAAACATCCTCTTAGGGTACATTTCGGTTTTATATACATTTAAGAGGCTTTAGCTGTAATTTATGCAATATCGAACAACGATAGGATGGTCGCTTGTTAGTTCGGGAATCGTAACGCTCTTGCTCAAGATTTTCCCAGGCGACTCCCTTTGGTGGGGAATTGCTCTCCTAATTGTCGGATTGGTTGTACTCTTCTTGAGGAAAATTAAATAAGAACATAGATGTCAATACTTGTTGGTTAAGGGGAAATAAGAAACCGATCGCACGGTTAGCATCATTTTACTATCCCAGCTGTTGATAGCTTAGTTGATATGACAGCAATGGGTAAAGTACTTTCATACCAATTACGAGGTAGACCAGCATCTTCCCCAGCATTTTTAATTATTGTCATGACTCTCCTCATATCTTGCACCCGATGGCGATAACAGCCATTGGAACCGCTTCCAGCCATTAAATTACCTTCACGCCCGTGAAATCCAATGTTTACAGGATGACCATTTTTATCTTTCTCGACTTCAGAAGAATAAAAATTACCGTAAGCTGGCTTAAAACTAGGGCTATTATCAGGTTTAAGATAGTCTAGTGTGTAAATTCCTGTTTTGATATGCCATTCATAATAACGCGAGCCAACAGCCTTAAATTTCTCTTGATGAATCTGACCATTTTTATTTTTATAGATGAGAGTGGTTATCACTTCCTGTGAAGTTTTACCAATTTCAAAAACAAACATGACCGGAGATTTTATTTTTTTGTTAGGATTATAGCCAAAGGTATTAAGGCAAGCTTCAGTAGTTTTTTTGTCTCCATTTTGAGGAAGTTGATGGAGTAAACCATTCAAGCAATCATTGTTCTCTTTCGTTATCTTTGGGTCATAGTAAATACTTTCTGGAGAATTCAAATTCTCAAAATCATAGATATATATCTGTGCAGCATTTGACTTTTTCAGTAGAATAACAAGATTTAAAAAAAATAAATTAATGAGGATTATGGTGGAGAAAGAAAATCTTAAGAAATTTTTATTTAGCATAATTATCCGTTTTAATATTCCTGAAAATGTCTTTGCCAT
This sequence comes from Scytonema sp. PMC 1070.18, assembly GCA_035967975.1. Lineage (GTDB taxonomy): Bacteria > Cyanobacteriota > Cyanobacteriia > Cyanobacteriales > Nostocaceae > Scytonema. The sequence continues at coordinate 1,408 of JAWQFQ010000469.1, read as the reverse complement.
CCCTGTTCTAAAGGTAAAGAAAAGCTATTATGTATTGGTGTGGGGATTTGTTTAAGCAAGCGATTGTTGCTTCCAAAGATTTTGTAAGCAGCAATTGTACATACTATCTGTGAATCTAACAGTTTTTCACGACTCTCTTCTACTCCAATAGTGGTTAAAGGATGTCGTCCAATTTGGAGAAGCATCATTTTGCGTTCTCCTCCTTCATAATCAGTCAATGCAGACTTCCAAGGTTTTCTAGATTCATTTCGCCATTGTGGAATGGTATTTGTGGAAGCAGTCAATCGAATAGGAGTTTCTAGAATCGTTCCGTCATCCAGAAAATTTTTGGAGATGGGATTTTGTAGCCAGCATCCATTTTGGCGGGTAAATGTTACGAGCCCAGGGGTTATTTCACGTTTGACAACTCTGACAGAAGATGCTTCAAGTTGCAGCGCTTTTACATTCCTAGAAGCAGACAGTGCTGTTTGTGCATTTACTTTAGCGTAAGGTACACTAGCTAAAAGAGCAGTGATAACAAAACTAAAAAAAATCTTCATAATTAACCTCGTTAGAAAATAGAGTGGTAAGCGTTCAGCCTTTAGCTATCAGCTATTAGCACTTCAGCACTCAGCAATAGAAATATATTTGACAGGCGTTCCATAGACGCATAGTGGTAGCTCATTAAACATCTGTAGCGCTTACCCATAGCTGAAAAACTGACTGTTGACTGCTGAAGTATTAACGCAACATTTTTACTCTGTTAATTAATTCATCAACTTGAAGCGACAAGATTACAAAAATTTTTTGGTACACAAAAGGGTACTATTTTTCTCACACCAGTAGCAGCGATCGATAAAAGATAGCGATGCAGGAGAAACCCGGTTTCTCTCAGAAACCGGGTTTCTGGGACCTTACTGGTACCTCAACTGTTGTTAACTGAGTAGTATTGGGGGCGCTTTGGGAATTGATATTATGTAATGGAAATGTAAAGATTGAACTGCCATTACGAAAACTTCTCATTCATTGTGTATTCACCTAATAGCAACTTACAATTAGCTATACCAACATAACAAATGTAATGTGTATATTGTAACGTTTCTTAGAGAATGTTTGAAAAGTGGTTTGTTGTAATTTCAAGCACTGGTTGATCCCCCCTAGCCCCCCTTAAAAAGGGGGGGAGAATCCTTAAAGTCCCCTTTTTAAGGAGGGGGAGAATCCTTAAAGTCCCCTTTTTAAGGAGGGGGAGAATCCTTAAAGTCCC
>JAWQFQ010000469.1:0-65 GCA_035967975.1 Scytonema sp. PMC 1070.18 | reverse complement strand
CTTTTTAAGGAGGGAGAGAATCCTTAAAGTCCCCTTTTTAAGGAGGGAGAGAATCCTTAAAGTCC
>JAWQFQ010000468.1:0-2608 GCA_035967975.1 Scytonema sp. PMC 1070.18 | reverse complement strand
GGTATTCCTAGTGGGCGTTTTTCCTTCGTTCCAGGTTTGGGAATCCAAACTCGTCTCGTTGGTTTTGCCTTTTGGTTTATTCTCAGTTGGGTAGTTAGTTCCATCCTTTGTTTGGGAGTTAATTTCTTAATTCCATCTACTCCGGCGGTCTTTTTCCCACGGTTTTCCTGAGTTACCCGGCGTACAGCTAAACATTTTGCTGACCAAGACCTCATCAATGTCTTTTCGAGTCGGCGGACTGCTTTGACATCACCACGGCTAGAGGCTTTGTAAATGCGCTTTTGCAGCTTAAACACATTCCTTTCTAGCTTTCGCCAGGGGGTAGTGTTCCATTCCACCGTAGTCTTTAAACTCGTTTTAGGCATATATACTGCTACTTGTACCTTTACTATCCAAATCACCGTGAGTCTGTGGGCATATCTCTTGCATTACACAAGAGCGTTCGCTTAAGACTCAATCCCACCTCGTCGCTGCATACGGTTAGCACCTACTCAGTATCGACCACCTGAGAGCAGACGGGAGGTTACTTCGTTCCTGATAACCATTTGTTTGAACCTTTAGGGCGATGCTGTCCACCGGGTTTATTGGGAGTGCATACTGGTCAACTTCGCACTTGCCAGCCCCTAGTCCTGTGCCTTTTGGCTCCAGCCTTATACAGCCCTATTATGGCTGGTTGAATTTTGACGATGGTTCGAGCGCATCTTCAAGCCAAGGCTTTGCCCATAGGTTCTTGCTTGACGGGATTCCAGCTTGGGCTGCCAGTTACCGTCTTGTTTCCCCGCTTCATCGTTTGAGGTTGCTATTCTCAAAAATGGGGGACATACTGTCACCACTTGCACCTGTGGGAGAGGACTTGTCAAATGAGACTCACCTCTATGGTTACCAAGTTGTCAAGGTTCCGACTGATTGCTCAGTTTATTTAACCTTGCGGCTAATCCTCCAGTACCTTTGCAGGTATCGGTTTCTAGCCAACGAATCGCAGACGAAGGAAAATCCCTCGCGCACCATTTAAATCTCTATCCATGGTTTGACCTGTGGATGGTGATTTAATGATTTTAGACCCACCAATTTTCATCATTTCTCCTGTCCAGCTAACTGTTTTTGATGTATATGCTTCGTCAACGTCCAATACTATCTTGTTATGTTCAAACGCTTTATGTTTTATGAACTGTTTGAACTGGTAATGAGACAGAGTTAACATTTGACGTACAGACTTGGCCCTAATTCTACGCTTTCCTTTTTTTGACATTTGCGATGTTTCAAAAGTGGGAAGTAGAATGACATCAAAATTCTCTACCAAAAACTTAGCTGTCTTTTTATGAAGTTCAGACACTAAGTTTTTTATCTTAGCTCTTACACGATTAGCTGCTTTTTTTAGTCGTCTTTTTAGTTGTCCGGTTGTTTTAGAGATAGCGCTACATAATTCATCCAACTTAAAGCAAAGTTTTTGAATTTTGATATTAGCGTTCTTACCCAACCAGCCAAAGGACGATTCGGAGAAAAAAGTAAAAAATGTTCTAATGCCTGGGTCTAAAGCTACAACACGCCCTTGGTTCTCGGTTTCTAGTTGTAGACTTTCTTCGGGGATTGTCAAATAGTAGTCACCATCAGCGCATACCAATCGACAATCCCCAAAATTAGAAGGGAAAGTTTCTTTATATTTAACTTCCCCTAATATTGTGTGATAAATCCCCTTTTCTGATACAGCAGATTTGGGAATATAACACGATTGTTTCGGAGATTTTCTAGATTTGAAACTAACTCGATTTACTTCCCCAGTCTTTTTAAACTTTAGTTTGGCATTACTTACTGCTTGACAAGCATCTTTGATAGCTATTGATTTTATTTGATAAGGCGTCTCTTTACACCAATCAGGTAAACCATTCAGAATCTCGCCTTTAATTGCTTTCCAATTAGCTTTTACAACTCCGTCTCTTAGTAATTCAATAGTTTGGTTGTAAACGAAACGACTAACACCAAACCATTGTCTAATTATTGTTTTCTGTTCCGGAGTTAGATAAAGATAAGTCTTCCTTGATTTTTTTGGAATACTTTCTAAGTCCGTGCATTCTACAGGAAAAGACGTGAAGGATTGAGAGTAAATCTTGGGTAAGTTCTGATTCAGGACAGTGTACAGTTTTGTCGAGAACCACGATTTGTCCACCGTTTTGCTCGACCATGTACTGAAAAAGCTCGAATCCAAACCGTGCAAGTCTCCCGCGACAGGCAACCACAAGTGTGAACTTATCTCCGCGCATAAGCTTGTCCAATAAGGACTGCAAACCTTTGCGCTTAAAGTTGATACCTGACCCAACGTCTCGGATAATTTCTGCTGTTGGGTAGAGGGATTGCATATACACGACTTGTCTATCGAGGTCATCGCGTTGTTTTGAGGAAGAGACTCGGCAGTAGCAAATAACGGCACTTCGAGTTGAATCGCCAGCTTTGCTGTAGCTTTCAACGTCGTAGAGTCTTTGTCCTGCTGAGTTTTTGATGCTTTTGATTTTCCCTTCATCAGCGTACTTCCTTAAAGTATTTGGGTGCAATCCCAGAAATTCGACCGCTTTTCTGAGTGGTATATAAGCCATACACTCATGTTAGCATACTT
>JAWQFQ010000467.1:0-2669 GCA_035967975.1 Scytonema sp. PMC 1070.18 | reverse complement strand
AGTTGTGAGTTGTGAGTTGTTAGTTGTGAGTTGTTAGTTGTTAGTTGTGAGTTGTGAGTTGTTAGTTGTGAGTTGTTAGTTGTTAGTTGTGAGTTGTTAGTTGCTATATTGCTTTTTTGATGAGCATTTCACCACTATCTACTAACCACTAACCACTATCTACTAACCACTATCTACTAACCACTATCTACTAACCACTAACCACTAACAATTCTTAGCAACCAGCAACTTGAGATTGACGGTTGCGGGTGTTGCTGTTTTGGTTGACACGGGAGCCGTATTCAGCCGCACCAGATTGTCTGGTAGATTGAGCGCTATCTTGTACTTGGCGACCAGCTTTGCAGGTGGGACCATAACCGTAACGGCTTCTGGGAGTTCTTCCAGAGCGGTGTTGAACTTGAGTGCTGTTGCTGTTAGCATTTTGACGTACACTGCTACCATCGAAAGCAGCACCTTCTTGTACGGTTTGTTGAGTATTGACTTGAGTTTGTCCAGCAAATGCAGCGTTAGGAACAACCATCAAACCAGCAGCTAGTAAACCGAAAGCAAAAGACTTCTTCAACATTTTTATGTGACCTCGTTAGTTGTGTGTGTTGTGAAGGTTATGTATTCTTTATTTAGATGTAGGCACCCATATCTACTTGCGTAGCTATCTTATGTATAAACCTCGAAGAATTCTATCGAGTGTTTCTTTGTTGTGTCTCTGTTGAGAGCTACAGCATCAAATCGCATCGTTTCGGATTCTTCAGAGATTTTTTTGAAAAATTCATGATTGCAATGCGCTTAGTCTGTCCTCTGGGTTCCTTCTCTTCCGGTTGGAACTAGAAGTATCCCTTACACCTAACTGTTTTAACCAAAGAATTTGGGGGCGTCAAGAGCTAGACTCAAATTTTTTTGGGAAATTTTTTGGGCGTACGTTTTTTTTAGTGTTACGATGTACGGCTAAAGGTTATATTGAGCGTGCTATAACAGTGAAACAGAAGGCAAAACCAAGGATAGCTTTTCTACGTGAAAAGGCAGGACTCACCCAATTAGAACTTTCACGCCTCGTAGGTGTGACTGAAAGTACCATCCAAAATTGGGAAAGTGGTAGGACCGGGACGGAACATATTGAAAGAGTGATTAGGTTTTGCAGCGCACTGCATTGCCAAGTAGAGGACTTGATTGAGTACATAGGTAATCCAGAAGAGTCGCCTGCAAAACCTAGTTCATTAAATGAAGTACGTAATTTGTTGGGGACAGAGGAACCTTCTCCCACTCACAGTCCTAATTCAGAAGCTTCTCAAGAAAAACAACATATCGGTCGCTCAAAAGTACCATAACAGTTTATGGCGTGCTGACTGTTAACGGATATACTTTGCACGAGAATAAACAACAGATGAGCGATTCAGCTAAAACCTATAAGCTATGAGTTTTTTCCTGAAAGCTGATAGCTGACCTCTGACCGCTGAAAGCTGACCGCTTAAAGTATAACTGAACCTGTGGCTGCTTGCCATAAGGTATCAACTGTCACAAATTGATAGCCTTGGTCTAGCAGTTTGGGAATGAGCGCTTGTGTTGTTTCAGCAACATCCCGTCCACCACAGACACCATCATGCAAAACAATCAGCGAACCATTGCAGACCTGTTCTATAACTCTTTGTGTTACAATGTTTACCCCCGGTTGTACCCAGTCCTCTGGTACAACACTCCACATCACAGGTCTGTAATTCCATTGATGTAATAATTTTAAAGTTGCAGGAGTAAATAGACCGTTGGGCGGACGGACATCACGTACTCTTTCTGGTGCTAAATGACACGCATTGTATATGGCTGCTTGAGTTTTTTCTAAACTCTGCCTTAGTTCCTCTGGGGACAGCATGGGAAAATTGCGATGATCGTATCCATGCAACCCAATCCAATGTCCGCGATCGCACACCAGTTTGGCTATGTGTGGCGATCGGTTGACACACACACCCAGCCAGAAAAAACTAGCTGTAATGTTATAACGATCCAAAACTTTCAACAGCTCAGGCGTATACTGGGGATGGGGACCATCATCAAACGTCAGTGCAACAATTTTAGAATTTGCATCACCACACCAAAGACAGTTAGGAAAAGTTGGTTTGAGAATCCGGTAAATAATCGGTAATAATGGAGCAAGCTGCATTCTAGAGAACCTGGTACAACAAGGAAGTTTATTACATCCAAGGTAGCGTAGGTATAAGAAGAACAAGTGGCAATACTGCGTAGGTTTTGAGCCAAGAAATAAATTTCACACCTCTTAGCTAAAGTCAGATAAATCTGACTGAATATGGTTTTTAACCCGTTTTAACGGGTTTGAGCTTGAGCGCCCAAATTTTCATTTAGGGCAAAACTTTTGCTTTCTCAGCATTAAATTAAGCTGTGTTTTCTTCCATCAGCCTATAAAAAGTACTTTTGTGATGAATAGAATATCTTCAGCGTTGAACTGTTCAGGGTCAAACATCACCTGGAGGGCATGTCCAACCACCAAACTTGAAGCAAAGGCGGCAACAGACTCCGCTGTTACGCCAGATAATTTGTCGTTACTGTCCTGAATCATCTGTTGTGCAGCCAGCCGAAATATTTCTCGGTATCTTTCCATCGAATCTCGTAAGAGGATGTTTTAAAAGTCTTCTCGTCAGTAGCATGCACATTTCACATCCCCC
>JAWQFQ010000466.1:0-2721 GCA_035967975.1 Scytonema sp. PMC 1070.18 | reverse complement strand
GAATGGCACTAAGAAGTGCGACGCGGAGACTAGGGGACGCGGAGACGCGGAGAGGAAAGACTTGATGACTGAGAGACTGTGAGATTAGGCTTGCAAAAAAGGAAGTGAGTTCCTCACGTCCCTTAAGAGTTTAATTGTCACAACCGCGTCGGCAAATCCCAATTGTACTCTTATAGATAAGCTTTGCTTTTCAAGGACGCTATTCGGGTAAGATTCTCAAGGTAGGTGCTAATTGCTTTGAATAAATACAATTCAAAATAGACGTTAATAGCAAGTGCCATCACATCACATAATTAATCTGATAAATTTGACCAGAAGAGAGATAAAAACAAATCGTCTCTTAAAAAGAGACGTATCCTCATCAGAAGTTCTAACGAGATTATGATACAACTTTCATTTTATTTGAGATTGATTTTCTGCTGTGAATCATATAAGGATAATGTTTAGGGCGTCTTTTAATCTTCCTGGGTTCAACTCGTTCGGGACGTTGTGGTACAGCTTTATGAGCAACAACTTTTAAGAGCGTAGAGTAAACTTGATAACGGAATGTTTGAGAAACAGAGACTAACCTTGTGAGAAAATTTATTAAATGGCGACGAGTTCCTTGTAGAGATAATCTTAATGGAGATGTACTATGAGTAGTTCCTGCAGACCACATAACACTGCGTAATAAGTTATAAGCTAGTAAATAAACATAGATTTCTTTGCGAACGATATCTGGAGTTTTACTTCTTAAAATGTCCATACCGAGAGAAGTTTTTAAATGTCTTAAATCTAACTCCACATCCCAACGAGAGTGGTAAAGTTCTATTATCTTGTGAGTTGGGAAAGCTTTCGGGTCAACTAAAGTTGTAATTAAAGTCACTGATTTGGAACGGATACGCCAGGAATTTCAATTGAATAAAAAATCTCTCGAATTTTCAAGTTATTAGGTAAAGCCGCAAATTCTTCTTGTGTTAATGTTGTTGGACGATTTTTTGGTTTAGACCAAGCTAAAATTTTATCATTTTTTCCAACTAGACGACCACCTTGTAATTTTTGACATCGACCATTATGTTTTCTAACAACAGCATCACAACCATGATTCGACAACCAGCAAAAATCAGCATCTCTTGCAAAAAGCACTATCACCTAATAAAACATCTAGCGGATTCAAAAATTGATATATTTTTCTAGCTAGTTTGAGATCGTTAGTATTCAATTTATCAATAGCTAAAGCCGTTGCCGCACCAGTTATTAGGCTGAAAATCACACAAATACTGGCGATAGGAAAACCACATCCTGGTTGTTGACTAACTGATTGGGGATAGACTTGTTGATTTGCCGGAGTATCTGGCATTGATACAGTTGAACAGTCTATTAGTTTAACATGACGACCACACCATAAATTTAATGCATTGACTTTTGATTCTAAATTTTCACCGCTCTCTTCAAAAAGTCGTTGTAATAATTTTTCTGGTAGCCTTTTTCGGGCTTGACAATATGCACTTGTATCAGTAGAAGGAAGTTCCACATTTTCTCCTGACAACCAAGTAATTATCCTTGAAACCGCATTTTGACAACTTTTATCAAAGTCCAAAACTTGTGATAAAAACGCCCAGATTGTCACTGCCGGACTAAACAAACGATTTTTATATTTTATTGCTAATTCTTTTATTGCTTTCTCAATTTCAGATGCCGGTAAAATTTCTTGAAATGGTAAACCTATACTTTGGGTAAATTTCTGCTGGAGAATTTGAGTACGACTTAGCATAGTATCTGTATATGTTTTTAGTAGCCTTGCTGTGTGTCAATCTAGTTTGACAGAACACGCAAGGCCTTTTCTACAGCAATCTATACATGGTAGTTGTGAGACTTTTTACAGGTATAGCGCTCATACACAACCATCTTCTTGATATCTAGCTTCAGACTCAATCCGTCAACTCATAATTTTCCGCAATTATTTATACCTATCTACCTATCTTTAATTGTCCATTTTTCTGGCTGTGAAGCCATTGTCACTAATTGACTTAATATTTCTTCACAACGTCGATCTAACTCTAAAGCTTCTTCTTGACTTACATAACAGCATCTCAAAGCAATTTCCACCCAGGTTTGAGTTTCTGCCGCTTCACTTTCTGCATCTGAAAGCTTACTGACAAACGCTGCAGAATACCTTCTTTTTCTCCAAGCTTCTGAAATATTTGCAGCTACAGAACGCGAAGAACGACGTATTTGGTCTGTTAACGAAAAGCGCTCTTCTACCGGAAACGATTTAGTCAACTCAAAAATTATCATGGCAACATCGATTGCATTTTGCCACACTCTTAACTCTTTAAACGAACGAATATTTGCCATAGCTTTGTGTAAACTTATATCATGCAATTAGGATTTTATTATTAATTGCCTCCCTCTACTTTGATGCCCTTACATTACATCAAATCCTAATTGCGCTCCTGGAGTTTAACACTCCCTACATCTCATAATTGTTACTTTGAACAACTCATGTCAAAAATCTACTCCCAAACCACACCGGATAAGTATTGTTAAAAAATATACAGATGTCCACTCCTTCATTCAGTTTCTGCCTCATGAGTTGGGCGCTTACTCATATACTTTTTGAATCCTGATTTTTAGGATTGCTCCCTAAACACTTTTTCTTTCTCCTTCTTCCCAATCTATCTAAATCTCCCCGCGTCTCCGTGTCTCCAAGTCTCCGCGTCGCACTTCTTAGTGCCATTC
>JAWQFQ010000465.1:0-2735 GCA_035967975.1 Scytonema sp. PMC 1070.18 | reverse complement strand
GGTCAATTTAAAAAATGCCTTGGTTGTCCTGTTTTGTCTAGGAAAAATGTAGCGGTTCAATACGGTTCGGTTAACGGTAATGGTGACTAGAGAAACCCGGTATCTCAAAGATACCGGGTTTCTGTGCTCCTCGCAATCCTTAAGCGAACCATATTGTCGTATAACTTTGTGCAATTCCGCGATTCTACTCATGTCGTTAGAGCTTATTTTTAATACGCTCTATCGTTAAGGATGTAGGTGTAAAAACTTGAATAAAGACATATATATTATTTTTTTATACATTGTATTAGCAGTCACTGGACTACCAATGAAGGCGATCGCAGTTCCCACGTCCGTTACGTCTTCAGATAACCCAATTGTTTCAAACGATGCGATGGCGCAAGTAACATCAGTATCCCAACTCAGGGATATACAACCTACAGATTGGGCATTTCAAGCACTGCAATCATTAGTGGAACGCTACGGATGCATTGTTGGTTATCCAAATGGAACTTATCGGGGCGATCGTGCTATTACCCGTTATGAATTTGCAACGGGATTGAATACTTGTTTAGAGAGAGTCAATAGTTTAATCATCACGGCGACAGATAATGTAGCTATCCGCACAGATTTAATCACTTTACAAAGATTGCAAGAAGAATTTGCTACGGAATTAGCTGTGTTGCGAAGTCGAGTTGATAATCTTGAAGCCAACATTGCTGCAATGGAAGCCAATCAATTCTCTCCAATCACAAAACTTTCTGGAGTCGCAACTGTCGGTATTCAAGGGCGCACTAACAACCGTGGTGATGTTAACCCCAGAGATGGAACAAAAGAGACTGAAGACCCTGGTAGAAACATCAATATCATCTCTCTATCACAGCTTTCTTTAAAAACTCAATTCAACCCACGTAGTTACTTAACAACAAGTCTTTTAGTAGGGGCTGGTTCCAGTAAACCCAGATTGAGCAATGATGTTGCTCTTGGTTACGAATATCCCACAAATAGTGAATTCATAATTAACGACCTTCACTATCACTGGCTTGTCACAGACAACTTAGCACTCATGATAGGAACATCAAATGTCAATATGACCACTGCTTTTCGAGGTCCTAACAGGGTAGAAAGTGCTGCAACCGGACCCTTGTCTATATTTGCCCAAAGAAACCCTATTTTAAATATTGGCTTTGGTAAAGCTGGTGTCGCTGTTGATTGGCAATTTGCCAAACGTGCAAGTGTGCAAGCATTGTATTCTAGCAACACTCCAGGAAATCCCAATAAACGCGGTGGTTTATTTGATGGAAACACCACAACTGGTGTACAATTTCTACTCACACCAACTGACACTTTCGATGTCAGTTTATATTACGTTAATAATTATTCTTCTGATGGTTGTTTACTAACTTTCGTAGGCGACGAATGTTTAACTGCAGTCAATCCCAATACCGGAAAATCAGAACCGCTACAAACAAATGCTGTTGGGACTTCTGTAAATTGGCAACTCTCGACTCAACTTACTTTCGGTGGATGGCTGGGTTATACAAATTCTCACATTCCAGGAAAGTCAGGAAATGTAGAAACAATCAATTACATGGTATATTTAAATTTTCCTGATTTATTTGCTCAGGGGAATTTAGGCGGAATTTATTTCGGACAACCTCCAAAAATTACAAGTAGTGACCTACCTATAGGAAACAACATTCCTGATTTTCTCAATACAGGTTTGGGACGTGCGGACGGACAGCCAGGAACAACCCATCAACTCGAGGCTTTCTACCGCTTTCAGATAAATAATAATATTAGTATTACGCCAGGAATAATTCATATTTGGGAACCCGGTCATAGTCCAAACAGTGAACCCATCACAATTGGTGTTTTGCGGACTACCTTTTTGTTTTAGAAGCTTCCAAATACAAAAGTCTCCTAAACTTTCTTGTGGTGCGTGCTTCTAGCCCGCCACTTGTATATGATGGGTGGGGACGCCCGTACCACAAGATAGATAATTTATTTCTTGGAAATCCCTATCCGAGCAGTATTGGTACTGTATCCCTTGCAGTATTGTGAATGGTTTTGGTTTATAAAAAATTTAAATTTTCATAAGAAAATCTAGTCAAAACAGCGGAAACACAAGTTGTTTGACAAATGAAAAATAAATAAGAAATCTCCGAGAAAATTCTCTTGTAGAGACTATTACCAAGTAGATAAATTTGGAAGAGTTACTACCCAGTAACGAAATAATAGAAAAACCTTTTGTAAAAGTTCGAGCTATCCCAATGCCTCAATACCTTCACCATTTGCTAGTGGTAATCTTAGTAATTAGTGGTACCGCGATCGCAATTAAGAGCCCAGCGCAAAATCTTAAAGAATCCGATTCAGAAACTACTAAAAACAACGTTATACTCACATCATCTCAACCTAGTGCAGCTAAAGATACCACTGGGAAAACAAACTCAGGCGATTTTGGTAATTTGACCGATAGTCAACCAGCATTCGCTTCTGAATCAGAGAATAACCCCTCTCCTACAAACCCTAAAAAAGCAGCTGCAAAATCTACTATACGCATTCCCGTATCCAGTAGAATTTTCTCCGCTCCTTCAATGCAGCAGTAGGTGTCTTCTGTAAAGAAAAGTAAAGTTGGAAGACTTCTTCCACAATTTCCACAGAGATTTCCACAGGTACTCCTAAACCTCAGATTCTATAGTTTAGCTTAATCTAAAAGAAGCCTCACATCTGACCCGAAAGGGCAGTGTGAGATG
>JAWQFQ010000464.1:0-2765 GCA_035967975.1 Scytonema sp. PMC 1070.18 | reverse complement strand
CCCTCCCTCCCTCACTCCCTCCCTCACTCCCTCACTACTTCAACATCCCATCCTCAATATGAGCGATGCGATCAGCCAAATCGAGAATGCGGGGATCGTGAGTGACAATCAACACCGTACAGCCTTGCTCTTTCGCAAGTCGGCGTAGTAGCTCCATCACCAAATGTCCGCTGTGGGAGTCTAAAGCTGCGGTTGGTTCGTCTGCCATAATGAGTTGGGGATTTCCGGTTAACGCACGAGCGATCGCCACCCGTTGTTTTTGTCCTCCTGACAAATCGCGAGGAAGTTGCTGAGCCTTATCCCCCAATTCCACCATTTCCAGCATAGCCTGTGCTTGCTGATATGCTTGCTTTCCCCGAATTCCTTTCAGATTCAAAGCTGCTTCCACATTTTCAATAGCTGTTAGTGCGGGAAATAAATTAAAATCTTGAAAAATAAAGCCTATGTGATTACGTCGGAACTGAGATAATTGTTTCCGAGACATTTTAGTAATATCTTGTCCGAGAAGATAAACATTCCCAGATGTTGGTGTTAGCAATCCAGCCAAAATTGACAGTAAAGTTGTTTTCCCCGAACCAGAAGGTCCCATCAAAATTTCAATATTACCCTTTGGAATTTTCCAGTCAATTTGCTTAAGAATTTGAAGACCTTGCTGCTTCGACTGGATAACCATTTCCACTCTCTCAGCGAGAATAGCAGTAGGTGAGATAGAAGTATATTGATATGTGTTAGTTGTCAACTTTTTAGAATTAAGTTTAAAATCAGCCATTTGCTCCTGTCTTGGCAATTTTATAAGTTGTTTATTTTTTTGCTGAAGGTTGTGCAGTCTTTGAAACTGATGAACGAGCGGACGGGAAAACTTATGTAGCAAATAGCACCTCTTGCATCCCTGATATGTTACTGTTCAATCAAACGGATTTGTTCCAATTTGTAAATTAATCGCTCATAATTCATCATGGCATAGGCAAGCATACGAAAGGAATTAAGATGAATAGGAACAATTAATAACAAATTAGCAACTAATAATTTTGAGTCAATCATCCTTTAAATACAATTGCTGGGTCTACACGAGTTACCTTTTGAATAGCAAATACAGCCGAACCGATACACATCACCGCCGTAATTCCTAACACAGCCACTGCTGATAGTGGTGTGATTAAAATTACAATTCCTTGAGAAGTTGCAGTCCACGCTGCGACGCCCAAACAAATCACCATTCCCGGTATATAGCCTAAAATCGCCATCCACAGTCCCTGCTCAATAATTACGCCGTATATAAACCAATCAGACGCTCCCATCGCCTTAAGCGTTCCAAATTCTTTGATGTGGTCTGTGACAGAGGCGTAAAGAATTTGACTAACAACCACTGCGCCCACAACAACACCAACGACAGCACCAATACCAAGAACAAATCCAATCCCAGAACGTTCCTGCCAAAAATTTTGCGTCACTTCCGCCATCTCTTCGCGAGTATAGGCGCGGATATTGGGTAAATTATTTTCCAGTCTTCGTTTGAGCTGCTGTATGTTTTGACCAGGTTGAGCTCGAATCAAAACATAACTAATAGGGTCTGTTGACGCTATCGTTCTTGCAGAAGAGCCACTGTCATTAGTGGTAGCCCCTCTTTCAGAACCGTAATTGATATAAGTGTTAGCACTTTCTAAAGAAGTGAATAGTAAAGCGCCAAAGATGATAGACTGAGTTCCTTGGGTAAAACCTATCAACTTTGCAGGGATATTGTTGATTTCCCCAACTTCACCTAAATTCTTTAAACGCAGAGATTGGAGACTGGTCTTGTCAAGAATAAACCTGTAGGGTTGCTTCAGGTCATTAAAACTTCCTTGAGTCATATTTTCGGTAGGAAATAATAATCCTCCTGGTTGTGCGCCAACCACCGTAATGGAAGAGATGTCATCTGATTCTTGTTCGTGCCAAAGACCTCCGCTAATAATAATACCTTCAGCTTGGGCGACACCTTCTACGTTCCTAGCCTCAGTCACTTGTTTATAGGAAATGGACGTAGTTAACCCTATGTGCTGCATATTCTGAGAAGCAACCCAAATATCAGCACGGGATTGAGTGATTAACTGGGAAGAGGAGCGAGCAAATCCATATTGAAGCCCAGTTTGAATAGTGACTAAGCAAACAGCAAACATGATCCCAGCCTGCGCCACTAAAAAGCGAGGAATATCTTCTAGTAGGTTCTTACGAGCAATAGATGGCATATGTTTTGTTAGGTGTTAGTTGTTAGGTGTTAGTTGTTAGGTGTTAGTTGTTAGTTGTTAGGTGTTAGGTGCTAAAAAATACTACTATCCACTAACTACTATCCGCTATTCCAGTGTTTCAGAGTATACCCGACCTTTCCAGGCTCCGCCTCGCTTTTGCCAGTGGCGCAAAGCTGAGTCTATAGTCATGAGGGTATAAAGGAAAGCGATCGCACTTAAGCAAACCGCTAACCAAGGAGAACATCCGTAAAATCGAACTGTGGGTAAGTAGGCGTAAGTCATACTCAGCCAAGCAGCCAAACCCACCACAGCCATCAGCCAACTTCCAGTCAGTAAACCCAAAAGAGTACTTACAGGTGGAACAAGGTAAACAAGTGTCATTCCAATTATTGTTACGATTAACAGCCCCAATGAATAATTTAGCTGTGTAAAGGCAGTTCGGGCTACCATTTCCCAAATTGTTCCCAAGGATTCATAAGCTCGCAAACTGCGGGTTGAGTTGGTCAATCCCAGCCAGATGTGACCGGGGGAGGGAGGGAG
>JAWQFQ010000463.1:0-2773 GCA_035967975.1 Scytonema sp. PMC 1070.18 | reverse complement strand
TCATAGCTGCACCGCGACCACCCAGACCTTCCCCCTTGCGGTCGTCCGCCGCGTCCGATGTGTTAAATCTACCCCCTCTTCCCCCTCTACCCCCTCTACCCTCACTCTCTACAAAATTCAAATAAATTTGAGATTTCAGTACCATCAGCAGAAGTAACCGTGACTAAAAACTTCTCTTGTTTAGCTCCCACAATTTGGGTATATAAATTATCGCTGTTGCTATCTGTTTCCAATACCTCTTCGTCCAATACCTCTGTTGAATCGCTAATTCGTAACTTCACTCCCGAAGGGGGATTACTTCCGGGAATTGCTCCCAAGATAATTAGTAAACTCCAGTCTCCATCTGTTTCTGGTAGACACCAAGTTAATGCATAAAGTCGCAATTTAGTTTCTGCTAATGTGATATCTCGGTAACTACGAGCAGCTCTCTCAGGAATTTCTACATCAATCTCTCTAAGAATACTATCCAAATCTTTCCCAGCAGTTACTTCATATTTCCGTAAAGGAGAAGGTGCTGATAATAATTTCCAAGATAATTCTTCAGCTACTTCATCAAGTTGATTTTGTATCCATAATCCTGTATTTACAGCTTTCTGGGTGAAAATTTTGATTACATCTTGGAGATAATCATTGTGGTTATCTGAGATTGTAGGTAAAGGTATATCTAGGGGAGATAAACACCGTAAGTAAAGTAATAAATCATCGGTTTTTTGATGGAAATTCACTAAACTAACTTCGTAATTACCATCTGATAATACTGATTTTTGACTAGTTATATTTTTTAATTCATCGTAGCGGCTAAATCCTCTAATTGCAGCAACTTCTAACTCATCTTCTACTCCAACTATGATATAAAAATGAGCTGCGAATGCTGGAATATTAATTACCTCTTGAGGAATATCTATCAGTTCGTCGCTGAAACTGAGAGTAGGAATCAAGCAAACTTTAAATTCTCCTACTTGTAAATTAAAAACAGCATTAATTACTTGAGAACATTCAGGATGTAATAGAGAAACTTGTTTTTTATCTATCAATAAATTTGGTTCTCGTTTATTCAGCCATTCTTCAAAAGCAACTAACCCTAAAGCTTGAAAATATGTTTGTAATTTTCCCTCATCAAATTTAAAATTGTCAGTAATTTTCCATGCTGATTCCAATTGTTCTGACTCAAATTGAATAATTTCTAATTTATTAAAATCCATTAATTCAATTTGAGATTCATTCATATAGTTATTCATTTTATTTACTTCCTTGTATCTAAATATTGACAAATTGCTATAGACAAGAGATTTCTCATAACTCGATTTTTACTAATACTGGCTTCTTTCTCAGCCTCTTGCATTACATTGCTAACTTCTTCATCTACAAAAGTATTGATTTCTAATTCTAAATTCTTCAGTTGACTGGGAGAATTATGAATTTGAGCTTGTTCTAGCAACTTTGAGCGCAGTTTAACTAAAGTTCGTCTGCTAATATCAGAACGAAAAGCTGTTTGGTCTAATAAACGACTCACCTGAGACTGATTATTTAAGCCTATTTTCTCAGCAATTTCTGTCATTGGGACATATTGACAGTGGAAGAAATCAAGCCCTTGTAAAAACGGCTTGTCTCTTTTTTTTCTCTTACTTTGAAGATAATTAACTCGTTCTTCAGTTACTTCTTTGATTGCAGCAATTAAACAGTCCTGTAAAAGCTGACGATAAACATTTGAAATCTCACTTGTTTGCTGATTATTATCATAAATATTTGATTTAGTCTGACTTTGTTTTGCTGCATCATGATAACGACTACTTTTATAATCTCGAATGAATTGAGCAAGATTTTGTAATTCTTTTAAAACTTCTTCAGGAGATAATTTCCAAATAGGTGATAACTCCTCAGCCATAGAAACTAACTGCTGATGATTTGGTGCTGGATAAGGAGTTGTTATTTTTCTCAATCCTTGCTGTTCTCTTTCTTGATTAATCTGGTTCCGAGCAGCTTGAATTTCAGCTAAATAAACATTTTGGTAACTTTCAAGTAATCGTGTATATTGCTGGATTTCAGTTGAGCTAAAACGAGGTAATTCGGATAAATTTTGCCGCAATTTACGAGAATTATATTGTTTGAGTAGTAACCAATTTGTTACCAGTTCAATACCATGTTCCAGGAGAAATATTTTTAATTCCCTATCAGTGATTACTATTCTTTTAGTCCAAGTAGATAAACTAGCTTGTTCTAATTTAAAACTTTGTAGAATTCTGGCTGTAAGAGAATTATGATTACCATTATTTAATGAGCTATCAGTACAATCGAGAACAAAAGGGAATAAATCCTCTACAGTAAAATCATGTTTACTACCGTATTTTTTTGCTAAATCAAAACATTGGATTTTGATATAGTGAGAAATCACGCAACGTAAACATTTTTCAGCCAGTGGTTTTTCCGGACTCTCCGACTTATAGAGTCCCCATAATTGACGAATTATTTCCTTATCGGAAACTTCTTCGTCTCCAGAAAATAGTTGGGTAAAAAATTCCTTCGCTTCTGTAATCTCTTCCCCTCGACAGTTCCCAAGACTTAACCTGTTTAGTGTCCACCATTTCACTATAGTTGCTCCAGCTATGAATATTGAACTCGCTTTTATATATCTTGGAAGAGTTTGACCCTATGCAGGTTTAAAATATTTTTGGCTAGAGTATAAAAACTTTTCTAGTAAATTGCATAGGGTTGAGTAATTTAAAGATATAAGTAAGCGAAACAATTACTTAATTAATTTCAGGACTATTAATAC
>JAWQFQ010000462.1:0-2774 GCA_035967975.1 Scytonema sp. PMC 1070.18 | reverse complement strand
CATCCCACGCCTCACTTCGTGTAGGACGTGGGGCTTCTTTATGGGTTGAGCTAACATCACTGGAACAGGTCTAAACTCTTCGTGTACGCCCGACAGATTCACATCAGCCAGTTCTGACAAGTGAAGAGTTTTGGCGACGGAAACAACCACGCGAAAACCGATGTTGTCGTTCCTGTTGTCCGGGTCGTTGTAGTTACGATACGCCGAACGGCAATTCCTGGGATTGTCGTTCCAGGAACCGCCACGCAGCATCCGGAAATGCCTACCCCATCTTCACTCTCTTGTAAAGACAAGAGATGCGAATATCTTTTGACGCAACCGCCAAGTGTCACCGTGTTTCAGGTGGGCTAGCCAGCTTTGCATGGAGCGAGATACGTCCTGATATGTTATTCTACCTTGACTGTAGTCTTTTTGCATCTGTCGTATTCGCCGCCTTCCTCTTCGCAGATTTTCGTTTTTCACCCGAATTCGGTCTGGTAATACCCGAAATCCCAGAAAATTAGCACCGTGTTTAGTTTCAAAAAGTTGACTTTTGACGGGATGGAGTTTTAATCTGAGACTGACCAAGTAATCTGCGATCGCCTGTTTTGCTTCTACTAAAAACTCTCTATCATCAGAAAATAAAGCAAAATCATCTACATAGCGGAGGTATTTTTTCCCTTTCAGTTCCTCTTTCACAAAATGGTCAAAACCATTCAGATAAACATTAGCAAACAATTGACTAGTTAAATTACCAATAGGAAGCCCCCGTCGCCGCTGCAAGGGTGATAGTAAATCATCTCCTGGAAAATGTTCAACTACGATAGGTTCTTGGGGATTGCTATTATCAATAATTGTAT
The DNA here is from genome assembly GCA_035967975.1 of Scytonema sp. PMC 1070.18. Lineage (GTDB taxonomy): Bacteria > Cyanobacteriota > Cyanobacteriia > Cyanobacteriales > Nostocaceae > Scytonema. Next base: position 1,935 of record JAWQFQ010000462.1, on the reverse strand, counting down.
CTATTAACCATAGAGTCTCCTTACATTTTATTTTCCGACGCAGGATTGTTTTAAGAATAGCATGGTCAATACTGGGAAAATATTTTTTTATATCACACTGCAACACGTAGCGACTCGAACGAGCAAAATTTGTAAAACGACGCAAAGCCCGATGAGTTCCAAACCCCAGACGATTGGCGTAGGAATCATCAATAAACGTTTTCTCGAAAATAGGCATTATAATATTGCAAATGGCATGATGGACAACTCTATCTCGGTAAGGTGCAGCTGAAATAAAACGGGGTTTTGGTTCATAAATCTTAAAGGTTTTGTAAGGTCCAGGTTGATAGGTTTTTGATTCTAATTGATTTTTAATGTCTGCTAGTTCTAATTCTAAATTATAGTTAAACTCCAATACATTATCTCGCGATCGCTTACCCCGTTGCGCCTTTTCTACAGCTTCAAGCAAGTTTGTAAAATCTATGATTTGAGGATAAAGATTACCGTATCTTTTCATTTGTCATATTGTGTTATTTCAAATTTTCCGAAAACCCTCAAGTTGTCCAGAAACCCGGTTTCTTAAAGAAACCGGGTTTCTCAGCCTCAACGAGTCACTCTTCAACAACCCAAGGATAAGCCCAGAATTAAAATTCGGGCGCTCAAGCTCAAACCCGTTAAAACGGGTTAAAGGCTATATTCAGTTAGATGAATTTGACTTTTGCTCCGCGCTGTGAAATTTATTTTTTGTCTTCAAACCATTGTCATATTGGTCCAGAAACCCGGTTTCTCGGTTGAGTTGTCCAGAAACCCGGTTTCTTTAAGAAACCGGGTTTCTCAGCCTCAACGAGTCACTCTTCAACAACCTAAGGATAAGCCCAGAATTAAAATTCGGGCGCTCAAGCTCAAACCCGTTAAAACGGGTTAAAGGCTATATTCAGTTAGATGAATTTGACTTTTGCTCCGCGCTGTGAAATTTATTTTTTGTCTTCAAACTATTGTCATATTGATCCAGAAACCCGGTTTCGCAGGAGTTACCAGGTTTCTCGGTAGAGTTGTCCAGAAACCCGGTTTCGCAGGAGTTACCGGGTTTCTCGGTAGAGTTGTCCAGAAACCCGGTTTCTTTAAGAAACCGGGTTTCTCAGCCTCAACGAGTCACTTTCCAAAAAACCAACTTCCAAAAACCCCCATCATTCAAACGTTAAATGCTTAATCATTTGTGCATCATTCTCTTGATACGATTCCACAAAAAGACGATAAGAATCAGGAGAAGCAAACTGCGATCGCACTACGTCTACTTTGGGTAAAGTACCACCTCGCAATCCAATATACTCTAAATAACTAGAAAACTCCCAATCTTCAGCTCGTTCTACCAACTTTGCACTAACTGGATTCATATGAATATAACGCGATAAATGTAACAAATATTCATTGGTATCTATATATATTGCTTGAAAACGCCCTTGAAAAAGTGAACCACTTCTTTCATAGCGTTTGTTGATAGCTTTAGTATAGGAAAGCAGAAATGGCTGCATCACCTCTGGAAGATTATCGGTTTTGAGATAAGCTAATAAATGATAGTGATTGGGCATGAGACAGTAAGCAATGACATCCAAAGCATCGATGATTAGATAATTTCTTAGCTGTTGTAAGAAGTACAGGTAGTTGTCTCGCTCAAAGAAGATGGACTGATGGTTATTACCTCTATTGTAAATATGGTAATAGTGACCTGCTCTGAGTTCAACGGTACGACGTGGCATATAAATTTTTCCGGAGATGTCGAGAATGGTTCTAGAAACCCGATCATGCTTCCAAAAACCCAATCATGCTTCTAGAAACCCGGTTTCTTTAAGAAACCGGGTTTCTCTCTAGATGAGTTTCTAGGTATGTTTCTAGTTGTTATTATTATGGTTCTTCAGTACTTGTTATGCTAAATTAACAGATACTGAATCGGGAACA
>JAWQFQ010000461.1:0-2816 GCA_035967975.1 Scytonema sp. PMC 1070.18 | reverse complement strand
ACCCCATACCCCACACCCCACACCCTTATTTTTAGGAATCATTTTGAAGTTGCGCTGTGCGTACAGACAACTGTTGTGTCTGGTTACCTCTTTGCACTTTCATCTGTAATACTTGACCGACGCGGCTGCTTTCAACTATGTTGAGCAGCTGTTCGCTCTTGGTAATTTTTTCTCCATCAACCTGAACAATTACGTCTCCCGGACGTATACCAGCAGACGCAGCAGGTGAATTCGGTATCACTTGTCGGACTAAAACACCGTTAACCTCCGGCAACTGAATGGGAGAATTGGGATTGGAGTTGATTCGCTTTGCAAAGTCTGGAGTTAAGTCTTCCATTCTCACACCAATAAATGGGTGAGCAACCTTTTCTCCTCGTTGTAGCTGAGATGCGATAGATTTAGCTTTATCTATAGGAATAGCAAACCCAATACCCATTGCGTCACCACGAATGGCTGTATTGATACCAATAACTTCACCTTGAGCATTCAATAGTGGTCCACCAGAGTTACCAGGGTTGATAGCAGCGTCGGTTTGAATAAATTCCAACCGCTTATCGGGAATCCGAACTTCAGCGCTCGAACGTCTCAGGGTACTGACAATCCCCAAAGTGACGGTGTTATCTAACCCTAAAGGATTACCAACAGCGATCGCCCAGTCTCCTACTTGGACACTACCAGAAGAACCTAAGGGAGCGACTGGTAAATCGCCATTTGTATTAATTTTAATAACTGCCAAATCGGTGACTTCATCAACACCTTGTACCTTTCCTTCAAAGCTACGCCCATCTTTAAGACGAACTGTCACCTTATCAGCCTTATCTACCACATGGGCGTTAGTTAGGATTAACCCACTGCGATCAAAAATAAAACCAGACCCCAGACCACGCAATTGTTCAGATGGTAACTGTCTTGGTAGAGATCTACCGAAAAATTGCCGAAAAAAGGGGTCATCAAAAAATGGATCGAGATTGCGAGTTACCGTGCGTTCAGTGTCGATCCTGACGACTGCTGGTCCAACGCGATTCACCGCTGCTGTAACAAAGCTATTGCTACCAATAGCAGCATTAGCTGGTGACTGGCGTTGGGCTACCAGTTGTGGTGACTCAACAGTCGCAAAAAATGGGGCTGGTTCTGCTTGAGAAGGAGAGACACGCAGAGTACTCGCAGTTAACACAACTCCTAACATCACTGCTAACACATGAGTAGTGAGTTGGCGTATTGACCGAGGTAGTTTGGAAAATCGCATAACCACAACCTAATGTTTCAGCCTAATTGTTGTTTGCTTGTGACAAAAATAGTTTCTAAAACTATTCTGACAGGTTTTATGAAAATCTCTATCTGTAGACGTTTGCTTATTGTTTTAAGTTTCATTAGCCTTTTCTCCCTCATCCTCTTGTCTCGTCTCTAGGCTAGGATCTAATGTACTGGCAGCACCATCGCAAAAATCATGACTGGAACGAACCGATTAACAAAACAATCCTCGTCAAATTCCCAACAGGATGAGGATTTCTTATGTGATAATTTAGACAAAAAACATAAAGAAAAATCCCATAGACATGAACATTCGGTTCATTCTCACGTTCATAGTGAAGAGTCCTTACGGCGAATCGTCAATCGGCTCTCTCGTATAGAAGGACACATCCGTGGCATCAAGACCATGGTGCAACAAAGTAGCCCTTGTCCCGATGTTTTACTACAAATTGCTGCAGTCAGGGGCGCTCTAGACAAGGTGGCGCGAATCGTTCTAGATGAACATTTAACAGAATGTATTGCTCGCGCTGCCAAAGAAGGCAATATGGAAGATGAAATTGAACAACTCAAAGCGGCTTTAGATAGGTTTTTACCTTGAGAGGGGTGTGGGATGTGGGGAAAATACCTTTGATTTTTAGCTGAAGTGGTTGGTTCTTCTTAAGATTAAGATTATTAGAATTATCCTACTTGTGAATAGCAAAAATTATCAATTTCAATATTCCTTCAGTGGTAATTCAGACAAGCCACTGATTCTTTTTTTACATGGTTTTATGGGTAACTGTTATGAATTTGATGAAGCAATATCGTTACTAAGTGATGATTTTTATTGTTTAACAGTTGACCTTCCAGGACATGGACAAACACAAGTACTGGGTGATAATGCGTGTTACACAATGGAAAGTACTGCTTGTGCTTTAATAAATTTACTAGATAATTTGAATATTCAGAAATGCTTTTTGCTTGGTTATTCAATGGGAGGAAGATTGGCATTATATCTAAGCCTATATTTTCCCAAGCTGTTTTCTAAAATCATTTTAGAATCTGCTTCTCCTGGTTTGGTAACAGAAGCAGAACGAGTAGAAAGAATGAGACGAGATGAACAAATTGCTAGAAAATTAGAAAGAAGTACTAGCAGAAATGATTTCACGGTTTTTCTATCAAAATGGTACGAACAACCAATTTTTGGTTCTATCAAAAATCATCCACATTTTCAACAAATGATAGAACGTAGGTTGCAAAACAATCCAATTGAGTTAGCTAAATCATTACGTTGGATGGGTACGGGATTCCAACCTCCTGTATGGGAAAAATTAAAAGAGAATACAGTTCCTTTACTTTTATTAGTCGGTCAATATGATGAAAAATTTATAGCTATTAATACTAAGATGGCTAAAATGTGTGAGTTATGTCAATTAGAAGTCATTAGCTATGCAGGACATAACATCCATTTAGAAAATACTCTGGTATTTGTAGAAAGTATTAAAAATTTTGCACTTTGAGTGGCTACATCTAAGAGGATGTTTTAAAAGTCCTCTCGTCAGTAGCATGCACATTTCACATCCACC
>JAWQFQ010000460.1:0-2846 GCA_035967975.1 Scytonema sp. PMC 1070.18 | reverse complement strand
CCCCCCCTCACCCCCCGCTTGATTTTGTACTGACAAACAAGCTAGTGTGACGAGTAGATATTCCTATTCCTGACCGGATGCATCTTGCGAAAGTTACCTAAACTGGAATAACTATAAGAGACTAAAGATTAGAAACATGATGTCTCTTGTGGGTGTTGACGGAGCAAGTGGTGCAAATAGATAAGGAGGATTTATGCGTGCAGTACTGATGGCTGGGGGTTCTGGAACGCGGCTTCGTCCGCTGACATGCGACCTACCCAAACCAATGGTTCCCGTCCTGAATCGACCCATTGCTGAACATATTATCAATCTTCTCAAACGGCATAACATTCGAGAGGTTATTGCCACACTGCATTATCTGCCAGATGTCATGCGAGACTATTTTCAAGATGGTAGCGACTTTGGCGTGCAGATGACCTACGCAGTTGAAGAAGACCAACCTCTGGGTACTGCAGGATGCGTTAAAAACATTGCTGAACTTTTGGATGAAACGTTTTTAGTCATTAGTGGAGATAGCATAACAGATTTTGACCTCACAGCAGCGATTGAATTTCATAAACAAAAGAAATCAAAAGCGACTTTAGTTTTAACCCGTGTCCCCAATCCAATTGAATTTGGGGTGGTCATTACCGATGAAGAAAATCGGATTAACAGATTTTTAGAAAAACCTTCCACTAGTGAGATTTTTTCCGACACCGTCAATACGGGTACGTATATTTTAGAACCTGAAGTTCTAGAATACTTACCACCTAACCAAGAAAGTGACTTTTCAAAAGAATTGTTTCCCTTGCTCCTAGAAAAAAATGAGCCGATGTACGGGTATATTGCCCAGGGTTATTGGTGTGATGTTGGACACTTAGACGCTTATCGTGAAGCTCACTACGATGCTCTTAATGGTAAAGTAAAGCTTGACTTTCCGTATCAAGAAATTTCATCAGGAATCTGGGTAGGTCAAAATACTTACATAGACCCTAGTGCCGATCTTCAAACCCCAGCAGTGATTGGGGACAATTGTCGTATTGGCGCAAGAGTGCAGATTGAATCAGGAACCGTAATTGGCGACAACGTTACCATTGGTGCGGATGCTAACCTCAAACGTCCAATTATTTGGAATGGAGGTATAGTAGGCGACGAAACACATCTATCCGCTTGTGTTATTTGCCGTGGTGCTCGTGTAGACCGACGCTCTCATATCTTGGAAGGTGCTATAGTTGGTTCTCTCTCAACAGTGGGGGAAGAAGCCCAAATCAGCCCCTTTGTACGCGTATGGCCTAGTAAAAAGATTGACTCCGGGGCCATCCTTAATATTAACTTAATTTGGGGTAACACTGCTCAACGTAATTTATTTGGGCAACGTGGCGTACAAGGATTGGCAAATATTGATATTACCCCAGAATTTGCCGTCAAATTGGGAGCCGCTTACGGTTCTACCCTCAAACCGGGTTCTCGCATCACTGTTTCCCGCGACCAGCGCAATATCTCTCGGATGGTGACTCGGTCATTAATAGCTGGGCTGATGTCAGTAGGTATTGATATTCAAAACCTTGATGCTACTGCTATCCCAATTGCTCGCACACTTATCCCCACAATGTCCGTCTCTGGCGGTATTCACGTTCGGGTACACCCCACTCGTCCTGACTATATCCTGATTGAGTTCTTAGACGCCAAAGGTATTAACATCTCCAAAGCTTTGGAAAAGAAAATAGAGGGGGCTTATTTCAAGGAAGATATGCGACGGGCGCAAATTCATGAAATTGGAGATGTCGCCTATCCTACCCAAGTGGTTGACCGATACTGCACAGCTTTTGAAAAACTTCTACACGTTGATACACTTCGTAACAGTCGGGCAAAAGTTATCATTGACTATGTTTACTCCGTCTCCGGTGCAGTGTTACCCCAAATGTTAGATAACTTTGGGGCTGATGCAGTTGTACTGAATGCTAGTCTTAATAAAACTGCGATTTCAACAGCTGACCGTGAAGCACTTCTGACTCAGTTGGGTCATGTGGTAGAAGCGTTAAAAGCAAACTTTGGCGTCCAAGTATCGGCTAATGGCGAACAGCTCATTTTGGTTGATGAATCAGGGATTCCCATTCGCGGTGAAATGCTGACAGCCCTGATGGTAGATATGATGCTAACCGCCCAACCAAGGGGAACGGTGGTAGTTCCAGTTCATGCTTCCAGCGCTGTTGAACAAATTGCTCGCCGTCATGATGGTAAAGTCATTCGTACCAAAGCAAATCCCACAGCCTTAATGGAAGCTTGTCAAAAGAATTCTAATGTGGTATTGGGCGGTAGTGGCGACACTGGGTTTATCTTCCCACAGCTGCATCCGGGATTTGATGCTATGTTCTGTTCTGCTAAACTCATTGAAATGCTAACAATTCAAGAGCGTTCTCTCGCTTCTGTCAGGTCAGAATTACCCCGTGTGATTCATAAATCTTATAATGTCCGTTGTCCTTGGACGGTTAAGGGAGCTTTGATGCGCTATTTGGTAGAAACTCACCCGGCTCAAAATCTGGAATTAATTGATGGGGTGAAAATTTGCCAACCCTATGATGACAGTTGGGTGCTCGTTTTACCAGATGCGAGCGAACCCATAGTACATTTATACGCCAACAGTCACGATCGCGATTGGGTGGATGATTCCCTCAGACAATATCGCTCTCGCGTTCAGACATTCGTCGAAAGAGAACAAGAAGCTGTTGCAGCGGAAGTGTAAGGGATGCAGGGGTGTAGGGGTGTAGGGTGTGGGGTGTGGGGGAAAATAATTCCCCCCCGCCCTTGCTTCTTATAAAAATCACGGGCCCACGGAGAAATATAGGACTCTCGTTCGCCACTTTTGG
>JAWQFQ010000459.1:0-2860 GCA_035967975.1 Scytonema sp. PMC 1070.18 | reverse complement strand
CGACTAATCCTCCAAATCCTTACAAGGACTGGTTTCTAGCCAACGAATCGCACTACAGGTTAAACTTTACAAGTCTGGATGCGAGAGAAAAAAATATACACCAATCTCTTAATCGCCAAAATACCCATATACCGTCCCCGCCAGGGTAAGGGAGATGTCCAGGGGGTGCTGAAGTGTCAAAAGTTACCTGACTGTAGGAAATCCACTCTTTATTCATCCACCATCCCTTTCTCCATCCTACGCGATCGCCTAACTTTTCTATGTCTCTACCAACGCTTTCCCAAATGCGCTTTTGCACGCTAAAGCCAAAGCGCCCATTACTATATTCTACCCAAAGTTTGTCTATTGTGCGAAGGTCGGTGCAGGGAAAATTTTCGATAGATTCAGAATTTAGGTAACCTTCTTTTTCTCTACCAGATGCTTTAAGCATAACAGCGAGAGTTTCTTCATCTGCTTCTTTCCACTGTCCTGCTTTCAGGAAGTCTCGCAGTCGTGTATAATTTACACCTTTTTTAGAACTAAGCTCATTATTTTTAGATGAAGTGCTTGGAAGCAATTGCAACCACTCTTGCATTGAGTCAGGTCTATTCTTAGCTTCTAATTCCATTCCCTTCAGTATTGCTGCTTGCACCTGGCGGCTGATAGTTGGATTCAATTCCTTTGGTGGCGTTAAAGACTCGTTTCTTAATTTGCGGTTAAAGGAAGGCATCGGATACTGAGCGGTGAGAGCATAATATAAACTAGCTGCTAAAGCATAAATATCTACTTTTGGGTCAATGCTTCCATCTTTTTGTTCATAAGGAGCAAAATAAAAATGAGTGGGATGTTCGTTTGTCAAGTAAGGGGCATCAATTCTTCCAACGATGCCAAAATCAATTAGGATAGCTTGGTTTTTCAATATCATAATATTGTCTGGATGAGCATCCCGATGTACTAAATCTGCCTGGTGTACAACTTCTAATGCTGACCCAATTTGGCTAATGTACTGCAACGCAACCGATTCCGATAATTTTCCCTGCTTCCGTACTAAATTCCCCAAACTCCCTCCAGAAAGGAATTCCATGACTAAGTAGGGTATTTCATTTTCTTCAAAAAGGTCATATACCTGTACGATATGAGGATGACGTTGTGCTGATAACTTTGCCAATATCCTTGCTTCTCTTTGGAACCTTGTCAAATATTTCTGATTATTTGGACCTTTGATGTTTTCCTCATTAATAGTTTTGATAACCACAGTCCTACTCAAAAAGGTGTTTTGTGCTTTGTACGTTATACCAAAACCCCCTTTACCTAACTGTTTCTCAATAATGTACTTGTCATTCTGCAAACTATCGCCCTGGGATAAAATCATTTTTGGTGATTTCCTTTTTTGTATTGGTTATTTGAATGTTGGCAGCAGCTAATGTATTACTAAATTTTCTTGATAAGTTCTCTAGTACTCAATGCTTTAGTTAGGGAATTGCACAGTTTATTTAAGTCACTATCTACTTCCTTAATAAATTGTTCTGTAGCTTTTTTTAAATGATTAATATTTTCTGTAGTTGCATCATCCATTTCATCCTTCACATCAATTTCTTCTGTCACTATATAAGGAGACTCAAAAGATTCTCGTCTTTTTGCTAAGCCACCATTTTTATAATCAAGCTGAAATCGGTAATATTGTGGCTTTGACAACAAATATTCCATTTGGTAATCAATCACTTCACTCTGTCCGCTAAACACTATGCTAATCAAAGGTTCTACCCATTTAATCAATCCCCAATCATTTATTTCCTTAGAGAATTCACGAATCGCTGTTCCCGTTCCTAGGGATACTACTAAAATTTCGGGTAAAGATATCTGTTGGCCATTCATTTTAATTTCATAAGATTTCATCGCTTCTACAATGGCAATAGAAGTTGGATTATTAGCAATGACGCCTCCATCAATTAATATGTATTCTCCTCCTCTATTTCTATCCATAAACTTTTTAGGATAAGCTTTAAAAAATGTCGGGGCTGCTGAAGTCGCCATTGCTGCATCGTACATCGTACAACCAGAACAGACTTCACGGAAGCTTCTAGAAGTTAAATTCTCCTTGTCGGAGTTACTGGTAAACAAAAATGGCATTCGGATGTTAGTGGCATAGCTGGTAATCAAAACTTCTGTCAGTGCTTGACTTATGGGTGTGTTATCTCCTAGCCATTTTTTAATAACTTGTACTTTCTCTTTTCGTGTATATTTACTACTAAACAATTCTTCGGGATCGATTTGAAGTTTAAATAAATTGAATAAAATTTTTAAACCTTCTAATTTGAATGGAGGAATTTTCTTTTCCTCATTCTTCTTAAAAATTCTTTCCCCCTCTTTCGTATACAACTCTACTAATTTTTCAGCTTTAAACTGTGCCCCAGTTCTATCGCTATTTGGTTTGCTAAGACCTAAAGACAATATTCCTCCTGTTGACGTTCCTGCAATCAAGTCAAACAATTCGTATATTCGTTTGTTTGTTCTTTTCTCAATCTCAGCCAAAATCATTGCAGGAACAATACCTTTAATACCACCACCGTCAATTGACAAGACTGCTGCTTTAAAAGCCATAGTGTTACTCCAAAAAGATATGCATCGTAAAATTAGACCAAGTAATGGTAATAACCTTTACTTCTTCCTTTCATCACTTACGGAAACTTCATGTGCTTCTAGCCACTGTTGAACCAATTCAGTAATCACTTGACTCATTTTCAGCCCCCGTAGGACACAAGCTGCGTGGAATCGTTTTTTCAGGTCTTCTGCAATACTGATATGCATAAGCGCTACATATGATAACGGTTATAAATATTATTTGCACAAAATCACAAATGTACAAACCTATATTCTTATA
>JAWQFQ010000458.1:0-2972 GCA_035967975.1 Scytonema sp. PMC 1070.18 | reverse complement strand
CGCTACTCTAGCTTGTCAGCTGGTCAGTTATTTTTGCCAGCCTGCACTAGTAATAACTTTTTACAGTGTTGCTCAACCACCTTGGAGACGGGATAGTGGAAACCGATTAGTAACAGCAACTTACTCAATTCCAGATGTAAAAACTTCTAAGCTTGATTGGAACGATATTAAATTAGCTTGTGGCGGACCCAACGGTTATATGTGGGGACGCTTTAGAGCGACGGGAATATTATCAAATGGTCGCCAGATGCAAGTCATGGGGCAAACTGGCGATGAAGCCGAAGACCGTTTAAGAGCTTTAGCCGCTCTTAGCAATGCTTCAATCGTCAAAAAGCCCACCATTTCTGAAGACCGCGCTGAAGATAAAGACAAAAAATATCTGAAGCAACCTACGAGGATTTATCCTGCTTATTTCACAATTCTCAATCAATATAAATCAGCGGGTGCAAGGGGAAGTGGCATTCCTATGAGTGATGGGATTTATAAGCGCAGGCAAGATAAAATTGACCTTTGGACAGAAACTAAACCAGAGGCATATGAGCAAAGGATACAAGAACTTTTGAAAAAACCGGGGCTGGAGGAGGAAACCCCCAAACAATGAACCCAAAAGATTACATAGAAATAATTCTAGGGCTGGCGGCATTGATTGGAATTATTTACAAAATTGCACAAGCAGAAGCAACCATACACACAAAAATTAATCGCCTAGAATCTTCAGTCTATACAGCAATTGACAATCTGAAAGATACTTTGAGCGAAAGGTTGACTAAATCGGATTACGTTCTGAATGAGCGATTAATGAAAGCGGAACACAAACTTGATATTCATCTGACTGAGTATGCAGAGAAGAAAACTTTTTTTGAATATCGGATTAACGGAAACGAAAAACTTATCGAGCATAAGTTTAATCGATTGAAATATTGGATTGACCAAATAGCTGGTTATTTGAGTAAAGGATCTAATTTCAAGATTAGAGATGATCAGTATTAATTAGATATATAACTAAGGAGGAATAATGGACTTACAAGCAATTATTGAAACAGCTAATTTTGACGAAAAGACCGAAATGATATTGCTTGCTTTAGTGCAAGAAATAGAATCACTTAAAGCAAAAATAGTTGAGCTAGAGAATCGTATACCCCAACCTGTTTGATGCTATGGGGATTCAATTAAGGTCTTTTTGTAATCGTCTAAATCAATACCAGGTACAGGTTGGAGTGTGGGTGTTACTTCTGCCATCAAATTATCAACCGCTTGCCGAATCAATGGATCTGCCATAACCTCATGGACATAAGTGTAGCCTACCAAAGTGCCGAGATAACCAATTAACAAGTGACTGGCGTTGAGCAGTCGGATTTTCATCATTTCGTAGGGATGAACATCACTGGTCATTTGGACGCCAACGGCTTCCCAATCGGGTCTACCTGCACAGAACTCGTCTTCAACAACCCACTGGAGAAACGGTTCGGCAACAACTGGAAACGCATCATCAATGTTAAACTGTTCTGCCACCATTTTGATATCGGCTGGAGTTGTGGCGGGAGTAATGCGATCGACCATGCAATTAGGGAAGGCGACTTGTTCAGCAACCCAAGTTCCTAAATCGCGATCGCCTTTGGCGCAAGCCGTACCCGGCTTATCGCGCATTTCTGCAAATGCAGTTAACATTTTGCGGACAATATTGCCATTGCCTTGCAGATTGTCACAGGATAACACAGTAAACGGTGCTAATCCCTGTTTACGGCGTCTGTCGAGTGCTGCTGTCAAAAAGCCATAGACTCCGATTGGCTCATGAGGATGCTGCAAATCGTACTGAATTGTGGGATGATTGACATCGAATTCACCGCTACCTTCAATGTAGTAGTAGCCTCCTTCCGTGATGGTGAGCGTGACAATGCGGCATTTAGGATCTGCTAAGGTATCAATTACTGTCTGACGGTTATCCGGTGCATACAGATATTGCGTAATTGCACCAATGACACGAGAGCGATCGCCGGATGGTGAGCGTTCAACTAAAGTATACAAACAATCTTGAGAACTCAGTGCATCCCGCATCCGCTTGTCAAGTTCCAATAACCCAACTCCGCAGATTCCCCAATCACTGCTGGGATGCTGATGGAAGTAATTATCAAGGTATAATGCCTGATGTGCTCGATGGAACCCACCCACACCGATATGGACAATTCCGTTGGTGATTTGGTGGCGATCGTAATTCGGTACGCGGACGTTGTTCGCTAAACCAGACAGAGATGCTTCATTCAGCTTGATTGCTGAGCCTGTGTTGATATTGCTGTTCATGGCAGTACCTGTAAATTTCTCTCTCGGCGTGAACTCCGATAAGCTCCGTAATACAGTTCAAACTTTACCACATCGCATAAACACACATCCAATCAAATACCTTAGAATCGAGCCACGGTCGCACGTTTCCTTAAATTGGTCAATGCTGCCAATGATTGCATACTCCATTAGGCGGTTAACAGCTTTATCTTTAGCAACACGCGTTAGTAACCAGATGTGAGAGTGTTCGTTCACTTATTTTCAATCGACTCAAAAAATTGGGAAATTTGTCTAGTCGAGCGAATGTGATAAACGCTTTTGGTACTTTGCGCCTGCTTGATGTACTCACGATACTTTGGGGTCAAATATTTGTGGCATAACCAAAGTACACGGTAACTATTCATCGAACTCTTGAATATTGGGCTCTTTTCAGGCCAGCCTGAAGGTGGTTGAAAGTAACCTGTTATCATTCGTTTAGTCACCCACCAAAAATGCACATACAGTGGTAAATCGATAAAAACCAGGCTATCCGCCTCATCAAGTCGCTGCCAGACGGTTTCCATGCAACCAAACCCGTCAATAATCCATCCTTGTGTCAGTAAAATTTTCTGATGGGCGCGTTTATAGTCTTCATGTGAAATTGAGCCATCTCCCCGAACTAAAGTTGCGGGGATTCTGGCTAGGAATTAGAATTA
>JAWQFQ010000457.1:0-2972 GCA_035967975.1 Scytonema sp. PMC 1070.18 | reverse complement strand
TGATGGGACGGCAGAAGCCCACTGTGACCGCTTGCGGCACTGTGGGTAGTTCACAGATATTCACTGAGCAAGTGAGAAAAGTCAACCTGAAACCCCCTCAAATCCCTTATGTTTCCAACGTCAGCGGAACTTGGATTACAGCAGAAGAGGCAATAAATCCAACTTTTTGGGCTAGACATTTACGCCAAACGGTGCTTTTCAGTTCGGGCTTGCAAAGGTTGTTGCAAGAACAAGATTTGATTTTACTAGAAGTTGGTCCTGGAAGAACGCTGAGTGCGATCGCGAAAAAACACGTAGATAAAGCGACAAAACATATTATACTTTCTTCGATAAGACATCCCCAAGACCAACAATCTGATATTGCCTTTTTGTTAAACACATTAGGTAGACTTTGGCTTTTTGGAATACAAGTAGATTGGTTAGGATTATATGCAGGCTCCCAACGTTATCGCCTACCCTTGCCGACTTATCCGTTTGAACGGCAGCGTTGCTGGATTGAACCGCCTCAAGTGACCAGACCATCTGTGTTAGAGGATACATCAGAGAATGTAGCATTTACTGTTCGTCAAGATGATGCTGTTCAGACGGATGTTGAGACTTTACATACAAAGTCTTCAAACAAAGATTTATACTCGGTCCACTCAACAAGACCGAATTTACCAAATTCCTATGTTGCTCCCCGCAATCAGCTCGAACAGACCATAACCGAAATATGGCGAAAATTCTTTAGGATTGAGCAGGTGGGAATCTACGATGACTTTTTTGAATTGGGGGGAGATTCCCTGCTCGCAGTTCACCTGATTTCTAAGTTATGCGAAACCCTAAAAATCGAATTGTCTTCCCATAGCTTGCTAAGTTCGCCCACTATTGCCCGGTTGGCTGAATTAATAGAACAGACCGCGATCGCCTCTACCGTTCTCAACCGACTACCTCAGCAAGCCTTTCCCGAATCTTTGGTAGAAATTAAATCTGGCAGTTCTAAACAACCTCTTTTCTTAGTACATCCTTCTGGCGGACACGTCTACATCTATCGCGATTTGGCGAACTATTTAGCTTAAACGGGCAGAAGCCTCACGCTCAGATTATTCAGTCTATGGGCTACAGGCGCAAGGCATAGATAGGAAAACACAAACACTCACCAAAGTTGAGGAGATGGCAACTAAATATATCGAAGCAATGCGTTTTGTTCAGCCTCATGGACCATATTTTCTTGGGGGTGCTTCTTTTGGAGGCACTGTGGCTTTTGAGATGGCACAGCAATTTCTGGCACTAGGTGAAAAAGTAGCACTGCTCGCCCTCATAGATACTCCAGGTCCTGGTCAAATGCCCGCACAAGTAGAAGATGATGAGTTGCAAATGTTGGCGTACTTACTCAATATCGGTGCTAATTTTTCCTTTTCTACGGAGCATTTTCAACAGATGGAACCGGACGAACGATTACTCAAATTTTTAGATCACTTGAGGCATTCTATGAAATTGCCTGCAGATTACGGGCTTGCCGAGCTTCACTTCTTCCTTCACCTCATGAAGGTGGACGTTCAGGCTCTGCGGAACTATACACCACGAACCTACCCAGGTCGCGTTATCTTCTTCCGAGCCAACGAGCGGGATACTATTAATCCCCACAATCCAGAGTTAGCTTGGGTCAATTTGGCAACAGGAGGATTAAATATCCACGAAGTTCCTGGGAATCACATGACTATGAATTACGCCCCGAACGCCCAAGTCATAGCCGCACATTTGAAAGCATACCTGTTTTCTTTGACTAGTCTGTTGTTCTTCTAACCTACAGTCCACTTAGCGGCTTGCAGCCATAGCACTCTTATTTGATTGAAGTCAGATACTGAATAAGTATAATAACTAGAGTGTTTCCGATGTTGCTCGGATAAGAATTTTGGTAGGTTGGGTTGAACGATTTAGAGGTAAAAAAATATGCTCAGTTGGATATATATGATTTTAGCAATCCTTTTAGAAGTAGCAGGAACTACTTGTATGAAATTTTCAGAAGGGTTCACTAAAGTATGGCCCTCGATTTTCATATTTGTCTTCTATGCTCTTTGTTTTAGCATCTTAGCGCTTGCTCTAAAAACAATTGAGGTAAGTATTGCTTATGCAGTCTGGTCTGGTTTAGGAACAGTCTTGATAGTATCTATAGGGATTTTGTGGTTTCACGAGTCTGTAAGTCTCATAAAACTATTATCAATTGTACTGATAATAATCGGAGTGATTGGTCTGCATATAAGTTCTGAACCTGTGTCTGAAGGAGAAGGAATTTCGTTAAGTGTTGATGTTAGTCCTAACAAAGTTGAAACTAGACAGCTTTCTGGAAAACAAGATATAGCTCCCCTGACCGAATTGCAGCGCATCGAAGCGCTTGACCCCCCTCTTCAACCCCGAAAATGACCCTTCGCACAGACCCCCTCACAAATGGCGTCTGGACATCAAGTCCTAGTAAGGGTTTAAAGTTGTTACTTGACGGATAAATTTGCACAGGGTGGAAGGATAAATTTGCACAACTACGTCTGAAAGCTCTATTTTTTGGTGATGCGATCTCTACTTTTTGATGAGGGGTAAAACTATAAATTTGCACAAAGTATAAAAGTGCCAGAAAAACTTTACACAAAATAGATAAAAATTATTTCGATAAATCTAACTTGTGCCTTTAGCTATAAAATGAAAACATTCCAAAAATACAGGTTTTAGCTGCTAAGTAAGTCGGTGCAATAAAAACAATGTATGTTAAGTTTTGTAAAAGCCTTAGAACGACGCATTTATAGGCTTTACGCTGATTTTACATTTCGTTACATAGGTTGATTTTTTAACGCCGACTTACTTATTATACTTTCTGGCAGTTCCCTTGTGGAAGGACATCGTGGCAGTTACTGCCATCATCTGCTTCAAGTTACATCTCATCAATGAGATGCGCTCACCTCATCATTGTCGATGGATTGACTATATAGATCGCATTGATG
>JAWQFQ010000456.1:0-2901 GCA_035967975.1 Scytonema sp. PMC 1070.18 | reverse complement strand
CCCCCCTACACCCCTACACCCCTACATCCCTATACTCTCGATCCCCTCCAAGTTGTAGCTGCAGTAGGCGATCCCATGCAAATCGTCGTCGCGGGAATGACTATTGCTATCAGCCGCAGGTGTGGCGTTTTGCTAGCAGGTGGGACGCAAATGTTGGCGGTGTATGCTTTAACGAGTGCGATCGCACAATCCCATAACTTATCTTGGCGACCAGAAGAAGTCATTATTGGAACAACCCGATGGGTAGCTGAAGACCCATCAGGTGGAACAGTTGAATTAGCCCAGCTCATTGGCAAAAGCAGTATAACCTCCCATGAGGTTACTCCACCCCTGCTAGCCACTGGACTCAGTTTTGCTAATTCTCGTTATCCTCAACTTCAAGTTTATGAACAAGGCTTTGTCAAAGAAGGTGTGGGAGCAGGCGGCGCTTGTATAGCTGCTTATTTATATCAAAATTGGCAGCAACACCAACTTTTGCAAGCGATCGAAGTTCAGTTAGAAAATTACTACCAGATTAAGAGAAATTCTAGGGATTTAGGAGTTTAGGTGTAGGAGAGAGAGTTCACAGCTGAATTTGGGCAAGTGCATGAAGAATTTAGTTTCTTTATTTCCATATCTTAATTTTTACTATGGGGATAGGGTTTTAAGGGATTTTTTAGATTCTTAATTTCTCCTACACCTTGCAATGCTGGCATCCTTACACCTTATTCTATTGAGATTTTGGTCACAATTGGATTCTTTTGAGCAATAATTGCTCTTCCAGAGCAGCAATGCGATTGTATGCTGCGGTTAATTGTGCTGTCAGTCGTTGAATTTGAATTTCTGGTGTTATTTGTTTATCTCCACCTTGAAGATTCATCTCTGGATACATACCATCTGCGATGACATCCTTATGTTCAAGTTCTGAATTGAAACTGATATGTCCTTTTAACTGGTAGCGCCCGGTGTCACTATGTCCCAGCTCATTTTCCCTAGGTTCTTGTGTTTTTACAACATAGCATTCCGATAAAGCTTGAGAAACTTTACCATCCAGCTGTTCAATCACCTGGTAGAGGGCATCCAGCTTTTGACTCAAAGTCAGGACTTGCTTTTGTAATGGCTCCATTTAATACCCTCATCCGCTTATTTTTCTCTATGTTATTAAATCTCTTGGCTAAGTTAACCATACTTATGATTTTTTTAACTTTTAATATTTTCTGTTGAAAATCAATACTTAAATTTTTAATCAGAAATATATCTCAATATATAGTTAAAGCAAGATTAAGCATTTATCTGGAGAAAAATTAAATTTTAGGAAATTTTTCTTAAAAAATCCCTCAAACTCTTTCTAATTAAGACATACAGCAATTTACCAAGAAAGTGAGTAATTACCTATAGTTTACTGTGTTAATTGTGAAAGGTTGTGAAAAACCAATAATTTTCTAATAATTTCAATTTCGTTAGTGATTTATAAATTTAATTTTCATATCAGCCTATCCCTGAGATATTTCACTATGGAAACCCCCGCACCCTACACTCCCATATCCCCACACCTTGTTGATGCGACTTTTGCTCGATTCTTGTTAAACTTGGATTTGCTGAAACTGCTGACTGGTAAAGCTTTCTCTTATAAAATTCAGAATCGAACATTTTAAACTAATGAAGCGACGGTCTTTTTTACTGGGTACAAGTGCGCTAACACTCTCACAAATACTAATGGGATGTGCTGAAAATAATAAGCCAAGGTTATATGTTAAGTTAATGAAAGACTCTATCCCTGCTCAGGTCGTCACTCAATTTAGCAGTGGTTTAAAAGCTCAATTAAAGTTTAGTCCAGCAGAGCAGTTAAAAGATTTATACGATCAATTGAAAGCTAGACAGCAAAAAGCTGACACTAAAGCTGAAGGATGGAGTCGCAATCTACCAATCCCTCAACTTAACAGAAATGCTGCAAAAGCTGACTTAGTAACTTTGGGAGATGCTTGGATAGCGCAAGCAATTCAGCAGAAGCTGATTCAACCAATAGACGTCACAAAGATGGAACAATGGTCTATGTTGCCTCAAAGATGGCAAGAATTAGTGACTCGTAACAATCAAGGTCAAGTTGACCCTCAAGGAAAAGTGTGGGGTGTTCCTTATCGGTGGGGTAGCATTGCGATCGTCTATCGTCAAGACAAATTGAAAGAATTAGGATGGACGCCAAAAGATTGGAGTGATTTATGGCGCGAAGACTTGCGAGGGCGCATTTCTCTGTTAGATCAATCAAGGATCGTCATCGGTTTAGTGTTAAAAAAGCTAGGAAAATCTTTGAACACAGAGAATCTCGATAAAGTTCCAAACTTAGAAAAGGAACTCTTTTCTTTAGACCAACAGGTAAAATTCTACAGCTCCACCAAGTATCTGGAACCTCTTATCACTGGAGATACATGGCTGGCGGTTGGTTGGTCAAGTGATATTGTGCAAGTGATGGGACGTTACCCACAGTTAGCTGCATTTATTCCTCAATCGGGAACAGCCCTTTGGAGTGATGTCTGGGTAAGCCCTGTCGGTCAAAACAGTGAATTGTTATCCTACCAATGGATGGATTTCTGTTTGACTTCTAAAATTGCTAAAGAAATTTCTTTGTTGACTAAAGGTAATTCACCAATTCCCGTACAGATTGCTGCAACTGATATCCAAACATCTTTACGCAACTTATTAATAATAGATTCTGAGGTTCTTGCAAAAAGCGAGTTTTTGCTTCCTTTCTCTCCAAAGGTAGATGCTCAATACCAAACTTTATTTAGTAAGGTTAATGGTTAATGGCTAATGGCTGATGGCTGATGGCTAATGGCTAATGGCTAATGGCTAATGGCTGATGGCTAATGGCTAAGAGGATGTTTGAAAAGTGGTTTGTTGTAATTTCAAGCACTGGTTGATCCC
>JAWQFQ010000455.1:0-2999 GCA_035967975.1 Scytonema sp. PMC 1070.18 | reverse complement strand
CTTATAAGGGGAAACAAAGCCAACTTATGCACAACGTAAGTGAGTGGATGCTGTTACAGTCAAAAATTTTGATGTTCCTTTACGATAAGCGAATAGACTTGACAATTGCTATGCTATGTTGTTTTTGTAAACTGAGCGTCTGCTATCACTAAGATAGTGCTGTAACAATAGGTACATGAGTAGGGGCGATCGCACTTATTGAAAACATGACTATCAGTAAAATTTGACAATGCTTCGTTCAAGGGAGAGCGATGGCTGACGCCACTGGAGGCGATCGCACCCACCAGCTTGACCTTTGCATAGCCACCCAACACATATTGACTTTTGCAGAGAACAGATGTGGGCGATCGCCTTTAATATTTTGTCACTTTATAAGTTCTTAAATTTATTTTAGTGGTTCTTAATTTTGACTTTTGACTTTTGACTTTTGATTTCCCGACAGGGCGTCGGATTTTTGAAATGCTGATTCTTGCGTGGTAAGAGGTACTGTTACAAATATTAATAAAACTGGGAAAGCTTTACAGGTTACAATTCACAAGTCTGGACGCGAGAGAAGAGACCCGTCCCGGTCCCACTCCCCCTGCGCCCCCGGTCGGGAGATGTCCGGGGGGTGCTGAAGTGTCAAAAGTAACATTTTTGTAGACCCACATTTTATTCATCCACAACCATCCTTTTCTCCATCCTACGCGTCCGCCAAACTTTTCGTAGTCTTTCCCAACGCTTTCCCAGATGCGCTTTTGCACGCTAAAGCCAAAGCGCCCACCACTATATTTTACCCAAAGTTTGTCAATAGTAGCTAGGTCGGTGCAGGGAAAATTTTTGAGAGATTCAGAACTTAGCCAACCTTCTTTTTCTCTACCAGTTGCTTTAAGCATGACAGCGAGAGTTTCTTCATCTGCTTCTTTCCACTGTCCTGCTTTCAGGAAATCTCGCAGTCTTGTATAATCTACACCTTTTTCAGAACTAAGGTAGGAGGGTAATAATTTTTCTAACCAATCTTCAACTGTCTGAGGACGGTTACTAGGCTCCAATTCCATCCCCCAAAGAATTTCTTGGTTCACTCTATCACTAATGTTAGGGTTAATTGTCTGAGGTTCTTTTAAGGGTTCTTCATCATATTTTCTTTCTGAGGCACTAGTTGGACGCTGTTTCGTTAACAGATAGTATAGTGTTGCAGCTAAACTGTAGATATCGGTATAGCATCCTCGTTTATCTTTTCTACGAAGCTGCTCGGGAGGAGCATATGGATCTGTGAACGCTACAGTGTGCGATTGGGTAATTTCAGGGGTAAATTCTCGTGCGATTCCAAAATCAATTAGTACCGCATTATTAGTCTTTTTACACACCATAATATTTTCCGGCTTAATATCTCGATGTAACACATTTTTCTGGTGAATAACAGCCAATGCTTTACCAATTTGCTTAACATAGGATAATGCTTCTTCTTCTGATAAAAAAGAACTTTTTCTATGTAAAAGCTGCTTTAAATTTTCTCCTTCAATATATTCCACTACAAGAAACCTTAATTCTAATGAATAGACATTACCAATCGGATTGCTTGAAACGTTATCAATTTGTAGTTCTAAATTTTCACTAAATATCTCGATAAACTTGACAATATTAGGATGTTGATGTTCTAAATTGAGGAGAGTATTGGCTTCATTTTTAAAGGATTTTAGTATTTTATTTAGGGAGTCTAACGCACTAATATCAGATTTGAGACTTTGCAATAAATCATTCTTGATAGTTTTAATAACAACTAAGTTTGGATGACTTGGAGCGGTAGTAAGATAGGTAATGCCGTAACCACCTCTACCTAATTCTCTTTGAATATTATAGCCGCGTTCTCTCAACCTTTGTTTTATTAACTCATCTATATCCATCATAAGATTTTTTCCTTTAAATAAAAATAACATGATAAATAGTGTCAACTCAATGACTGCTTCATAATTTTCAAATTATTTACTAATCTTTTAAAGTTATGTCTCTCCATATCAATAAATCTATCTGCCGCTCTTACTAAATCAGAAATATTATCAGGACTAGCATCATCCATATTGTCATTCACATAAATTAAAGCATCACCGCTAATACTATACTCTTCTGAGTTTTTGGTTTCTGAATATTGTGGTTGAAATCGATAATAGTGTTGTTTATCCTGAGTATTATTTGGTAGGTTGGTTGATAACAATTGCTCCATTTGATAGTCTACCACTTCACTTTGACCGTTTAAAGTCATATTAATCAATGGTTCTACCCATTTAATTTGTCCCCAATCTGCTATATCTTTGATATCCAATCCACGTGCTTTTCTTCCTGTTCCTATAGATACTACCAACAGATCATCTAAAGAGATGCTCTCCCCTGTCCTCAATTTGTAAGAGTTCATTGCTTCTATAATTGCAATAGAAGTTGGATTATTAGCAAACACACCTCCATCAACTAATGTATACTCTTTATCTGGATGGTTAATAGCAGAAATAAGATAGGGTTTAAAGTATGTGGGTGCAGCTGAAGTTGCTAATGCTGCATCTTTCATTTTGTAACCCTCACATATTAAACGGAAGGATTGAGATGTTTTATATTCTTGTTCTTTTTTAGGATTACTAGTAAAGAAAATCGGTTTTCTGAAGTTAGTAGCATAGCTCGTAATCAAAACTTCTGTAAGCGCTTCTTTTATATATGTGTCCCCAAAGTAACTCTTAATTACATCTTCTTTCCCTCTCCTAGAATATTTGCTACTAAATAAATCTTCTGGTTCTACTCCAGGGGCAAATCTATCCATAATAGCTTTCAAAGACTTTTTGTGAAATGCATCAAAAATATTTAATTTTTTCTCTTTTCTTCTTTGAAAAATTTTGCCTCCTTCTTTTCTGTATAAATTTACTAGTTCTTTGGCTGCAAACTGAGGTTTGGTACTATCTTCTTTACTTGGTTTTGTAAATCCTAACGCTAATATACCTCCTGTCGAAGTTCCTGCAATAAAATCAAAAAGCTCA
>JAWQFQ010000454.1:0-3020 GCA_035967975.1 Scytonema sp. PMC 1070.18 | reverse complement strand
CCTCCCTCACTCCCCCCCCTACAATGTCTTCTGGTTTAAAATCTTCGACACTAGAACTCCTCAAACGCTTCAATCGAGCGTTTCCCCAGTTTTATGAGCAATTTGTCAGTAGCGAGATTCAGTTGCAAAATCTCAGGTTAGCGTACCGTCTATATAAAACTAGACGAGCTGTTATTGAGTTGAAACCGGAAGGTAGCAAAAGTGCGCTGCATTTCGCTTACCGTAACCAGTCTTTCCTTCTCAGCGATATTTTTGGTGTACTAGCTGCTTACGGATTGACAATACATGGTCTCAGTCTGTACGGTCAAATTCGAGCGCCCATGTTAGTTTTTATCAAACTGCTGGTGTCCAGGGGTAGCAAAGCCCTGACAGAAAAAACCTCAGACAACGTCTGTAGAGCCATACGAGAGGCTTTAGCAGGGCGATTTGAAGTAGAAGAGATGCTGGCGGTAGAATTTAACCTAAATACTGGTTTAGAACAAGTGCAGACCGAGTTCTACGTCGATCCGGTCTTTCATCTTCCAGCCCTAGTTATTGAAGCTGATAACCAACCGGGATTATTTTACAAAGTTATGTATGCTATATGGCAAGAAGACCTATTAGTCGTAAATGCCAATTTATTAGTTTGGCGGGGACGCACGCGCCTGATTCTCTATCTACTTGGACCTAATGAGAGCCTAATTCCAGAATATTTAGGACACAAAATAGCTGAGGGAGTTCGACTGAGGCTACTCGGATGAGGAGCAAGGGAAGCAAGGGAAAAATGCACTTCTTCATCTTCCTCTACACCTCATACCCGGTCACTCCACACTCCTCCCCATCCTCTCCTAATTCGGAGTAGGATAGAAGTATGGCAACCATCGAAATCGTGGATGTTCCACACGCGTACGAGCTCACAGCTCCCACAAAAACCCCACATACTCTGGTGTTTATTCACGGATGGCTCAACAGCCGTGGTTACTGGCAACCCGTCATTTCTCAGTTGTCAGATGAATTTCAATGCCTGTCTTACGATTTAAGGGGATTTGGTGAGTCACATCCTAAGCTAAAGACCGATTATAGTCAAGAACAAACTTATTTTAGCTTGAGTGCTCAATCCGCTGATGCGTTTTTCAATCCCTTTGAATCACTTTATAGTCCTGCAACATATGCTCGTGATTTAGCAGTTCTTTTGAAGGAGTTACACATCACTAGCGCTTGGTTGATCGGTCACTCCTTGGGCGGTACCATCGCTCTTTGGGGAGCAGCTAAGATGCACGAATGTGTTCGAGGAGTGATTTGTATTAATTCAGGTGGTGGTATCTATCTCAAAGAAGCCTTTGAGCAGTTTCGTTCAGCAGGACAGCGATTTTTACAAGTCCGCCCTCGATGGCTTAGCCAAGTGCCCTTAATTGATTTACTTTTTACACGTGCAAGTGTAGCACGTCCTTTAGAGCGTACTTGGGCTCGTCAGCGAGTGATTGATTTCGTGGCTGCAGATCCAGAAGCTGCTTTAGGAACACTCTTAGAATCAACAACAGAAGAAGAAATTAACCATTTACCCCAATTAGTATCCCAACTCAAACAACCAGTCTATTTTCTAACAGGTACTGAAGATAGAGTTATGGAACCTAAGTATGTTCGCCACTTAGCTAGTTTTCATCCCAGCTTTCAATACTGCGGTAACAATGTTATAGAAATTCCCAATTGCGGACATTTAGCAATGCTAGAACAGCCCGAAGCTGTTGCCAATCATATCCGTTCTCTTGTATCTCAAGAGAATTATGAATTATGAATTATGAATTATGAATTATGAATTTCTACACCCGACACCCGACACCCGACACCCGACACCCTAATTCCTTTGGTACAGCAACTCTACTTGGGTCAGTGGGAGTCTGGATTGTACACCTAAGGTCAGTGAAGAGGTATGACCTCGGTTGAGATGGTCAGCAGCGGCGCAACCAATCATAGCGGCGTTATCAGTACAAAATTTGAGAGGGGGAAATAATACCCTGAGATTATTCGCTTGAGCTGCTTGTTGTAGGTGTTTTCTCAGACAACTATTTGCTGCTACTCCACCACCAACAGCAATGGTGGAAAGACGGGAATCAAGGGCGCAAGCAATTGTTCGTTTGGTGAGCGATCGCGCCACAGTTTCCTGAAAACTAGCCGCAACATCTGCAACAGGTACATTTTGCTCATCTTTTTCAAACTGTTGTACAAGCCGTAGCACTGCTGTTTTCAATCCACTAAAACTCGTATCATACCGATGATATCCTCCACTAGGCAAAGAAACTTTTCCTTCTGGTAAAGAAAAAGCTTGTGCATTCCCTTCCTTCGCCAAGCGATCGATGATTGGTCCACCGGGATATCCCAACTTCAGCAACCGAGCTACTTTATCAAAGGCTTCGCCAGCTGCATCATCACGAGTTTCGCCAAGAGTTTCATACACTCCACAATCTTTAACATAAATCAA
The DNA here is from genome assembly GCA_035967975.1 of Scytonema sp. PMC 1070.18. Classification (GTDB taxonomy): domain Bacteria; phylum Cyanobacteriota; class Cyanobacteriia; order Cyanobacteriales; family Nostocaceae; genus Scytonema. Next base: position 562 of record JAWQFQ010000454.1, on the reverse strand, counting down.
ACTTGTGTGTCCCCCAGAAACCAATAAACTCAGAAACGGAGGCTCTAAGGTAGGTTCGCTCAAATACGTTGCGTAGATGTGACCTTCTAGGTGATGAACCCCAATAAATGGTTTCTGATGTACCATTGCCAAGGTTTTTGCAGCAGTTACACCCACCAGTAGCGCTCCGACAAGTCCCGGCGCACAAGTTGCAGCAACGCCATCCATATTTCTCCAATCTAGATTTGCTTGTTCCAAGGCTTGAGAAATGGCGTCATTAATTGTTTCTAGATGCTGACGAGATGCTACCTCCGGTACCACTCCACCATACTGCTGATGTACAGGAATTTGTGAGGCAACAATACTACTACAAACTTTACGATTGTTAACAATCGCTACAGCAGTTTCATCACAACTAGTTTCAATCGCCAGAACGGTTGACATAGGAAGAGGGTGTGGGGTGTAGGGTGTAGGGGTGTAAGGGGAGAAGAGGGTAATGAAACAATTATTAACAGGATAGTAGAGCAAGAAGAGTAAATTCCTCATCCCCCATTTAATCGACATTGTTTGACATTATTGCACA
>JAWQFQ010000453.1:0-3031 GCA_035967975.1 Scytonema sp. PMC 1070.18 | reverse complement strand
AATAGGTAATAGGCAATAGGTAATAGGCAATAGGTAATAGGCAATAGGCAATAGGATTCTAGAATATTAAGGTGTAACGAGTTTTGTTAAAAAATCAAATAGAAATCTTATATGAGCACCTCCGCTATCAGCCAATGGGAGCTTTTAGTGAGTCTACTAGAAATTTAGGAATACAAAGATAAAGGTTGATTGCTGAAGTGCTGACGGCTGAATGCTTACAATTATCCGGTTTTTCTATGCAACTCCAATTTGTTCGTTAATTGCAGCAATTAATGCATCAAATGTACTTACCTCAAAAATTAAAAGAATATCTCCGATAATTTCTAATTTTTCAATCGCGAACCTGGCTTGAGCAATCAAAATTTTTGATGTACTTTCATTTGTAGGTAACAATAAATTTTCAATTGTATCCTCTAAGTAAATAGGTAACGTATAATTCATGTGCTGAAGCAGCACATTACTGATTGAACCCATCACCCCATTAATCACAATATTGCCTATTTCACTCAAGGTGCCAATTTTGACTGCATCCAGGTCAGCCGAACCGGGTTCTTCACCAGTTAGGACTGCAACCAAGGTTGATGCGCTTTCTGTCGGAAAAATTAAACCAGCCGTACCATAAAATGAACCTGTAAAACCCAGTCTTACAGCTGCCAAATTATCATCTTGAAATCGTGTTAGTAATTCTTCATAGGCGTCTGTAGCAGTTAATACTTTTACAAACGGAATTTCTAAACGAATGTGAGAGTCTACCATCTCATTGAGTAGACTCGCCGCTCGACCAACTCCAATATTAATCAATTCTTGTAGAGCATCCAGTTGTTCTTCTGTTACTTTCATAAAATTGTTATTCCTTTTTATTTAGAACTTGCTGGACTGCTTTTCGCAATTCATCTTCTTTCGGAGGTTTATTAATAAAGTTGACGGCTCCCAAATTATAACTTTGATTCCGTGCTCCTTCCTGGATATCAGCTGAGATAATAATTGTGGGAATGTTTAATCCTTCTTTTTGAAGGTTCTCCAAAAATTCATATCCGTTCATCTCAGGCATTAAAAGATCCACTAACAAACAGTTTGGTTTGTGGTTGTGAATTATTTCCAACCCTTCGCGCCCATTGGCTGCTTCTAAAATTTCATAGCCATCGACTTGCAGAAACTTACGAATCATTCTGCGCGAGAAGGCTGCATCATCGATAATAAGAATCAATGCCATCAGCTTTGCCCTTTTGATTTTTTACCTTGAGAATCGTTGAGTGAAGTTAGCTAACCACTATCACAATTAATTAAAACTAATTTATTTGAAAAGTTAAATATAGTTTTACAATTAGAAATCTATTTTATTTTAAACTTTATCTTGTCGCGTGCTTTATTAAAAAATTTTGCAAAAATAAGAGTTTGTGCTGAAAATATATATAAATAATGCTATACTAATAATTATCTTTTCAGCATTAAGATATAATAACATCTCTCTCAAGAAAGATTTAGGTTAGGTTGAAAATTAGATTAAGATTAGAAAGAATCAGATTTGTAATCTACCGACGCAATGGAGTTAGCAGAAATTGATGATGATATAGAAGCGTTCCTCGTTGAAAGCTATGATAATCTGAACCAGCTAGAGCGAGATATTATCGAACTAGAGCAAGCATCAGCTGACGGAGAAGCCCTAGTTCGCATTTATCGTGCTCTCCATACGCTAAAAGGAAATTGTGGATTTTTACCCTTTCCAAAATTGGAATCAGTGGCTCATGCAGGAGAGAATTTGCTGAGTCATTTGCGCGATCGCAAGTTAGCTCTAACTCCTGACATCATCAATACATTACTTCAAACAGTTGATACTATCCGCCAGATATTATCCCAGATTAAAACCACCAGGCATGAGGGAGATCAAGATTATTCAGAACTCATCACAACTTTGACGGAATTACAGGAGATGGAACAAGTAGATATCTCTCCTGCACCACTTCTATCTACTGTCAATACACAAGTGGAACAGTTAGGCGGTAGTAATGTCCATCGTAAGACAGAACTTCCTGAAAGTTCAGTGCTGAGTGCATCAGAATCCTCTTATATCCGTGTTGCTGTTGAGCAGCTAGATCGGTTGATGAACTTGGTAGGCGAGCTGATTTTAGCGCGTAACCAAGCGATGGGATTTTCTGCCAAAATTAATGATACTGCCTTTGCTACGACTTGCCAACGCCTTAGCTCAATCACAACACAGTTGCAGGAAGAGGTAATGAAAACTCGCTTGCAACCCATTAGTTCAATCTGGCAAAAATTCCCTCGCGTGATTCGCGATTTAGCGATCGCTTTGGATAAACAAGTCCAAGTTGAAATGGAGGGAGTGGATACTGAGATTGACAAAAGTCTTATTGAAGCCATCAAAGACCCCCTGACTCACTTAGTACGGAACGGCATCGCTCATGGTATTGAGTTACCATCTGAGAGAACTGCTTGTGGTAAGTCACCTTTAGGACGGCTATTTCTACGCGCCTTTCATGAAAACGGCAAAGTTAATATTGAGATTGGTGATGATGGTCGCGGTCTCGATCCAGAACAACTCAAACAACGAGCGCAGCAACTTGGTTTAGTTAGCGCTATGCAAGTGGCTAAAATGAGTCCATCGGAAGCCATGAATCTAATTTTCCTACCTGGCTTCTCAACCACCGAACAAGTCACCAGCCTTTCTGGAAGAGGGGTAGGGATGGATATTGTCAAGAGCAGTATTGAAAAAATTAACGGAACTCTGGAAATTTACAGCCATCTGGGACAGGGAACAACGTTCAAAATTAAGCTACCACTGACGCTGACAATTATCCCTGCATTAATTATTACCAGTGGAGGCGATCGCTATGCAATTCCCCAGACGAGTATACAAGAACTAGTTCGCCTCGAAGAAGAGCAAGCACTCAATAGTATTGAAATACTTTACAATGTACCCGTATATCGCTTACGAGGCACTCTCATCCCCATCGTTTACCTCAATCACCTGTTGCAAACTCCTGAAAATCCCCCTTCCCCTACACCCCTACAC
>JAWQFQ010000452.1:0-3047 GCA_035967975.1 Scytonema sp. PMC 1070.18 | reverse complement strand
CAACTAAGCCAATGTTTCGAGTCACAAGTATTCAAGTAATTTCAATTTTTAGTTAGGGCTTGCTGAAAAAGTCAGAAAGTAGATTTTAATCGCTTGAGGGTGTTTTCTTCTTTTGGTCGATAGAAAAATTATCCCACAGCCAAGGAAATATTAAGCGATGCTCTAACGGAACCAACCTCGGTGATCGCCTGCGGGGTTGACTGCGTTTGAGCCAACTTTGGTCATGAGCGCTCGCCTGCGCGATTTAGTGCTGATTACTCCATTATTAGTTGGATTGGTGGCAAGGGCGATCACTAGAACAATTATCCTATAGCCAAGGCAATATCAAGCGATGCTTTAAAGGAACCAACAAAGCGCGATCGCCTGCGGGGTTGGCTGCGTTTGACCCAACTTTGGTCAATATAACGGAATATTTTGGTGTTTGTGCTCTCAAGTAAGGCGATGAAAGCGGTAAATGAGGTACAATATCTTAAAATATTATACCCGTGGGCTAATTACCGGACATCAAGAGCCAATCAAAAATTGTATCTACTGTTATGTCTAGGTTGATATTCTCTAATACTGGCAAGCGCGGGCTACGTAATAATAATTCTGCTTATTGACTTGGTCGAAAGACTAGAATAGACCTATCTGCGTACAATGGCTGACAACTCTTCTGACATAGGTTTTTCAAGAAGGCTTAGCTAACATTACTAATTATTGATTATAAATATTATCTCCTTCGGGATTTGTCCTTCTATAAGAATTTCACCATTTTTTTCCATCTCCTCTCTACAGTTGCTCTTTTACTAACCTTACATAGCGATATAATCCTGCTACCCGACCAAGATGACCCCGTATCTAACGACCTAGCTATTCCCAGTCTTCGTACTTTAAACCATCAATACGGCTAAATTCGCGGATATTGTGGGTGACAAGAGTGAGGTCATTGGCTAAAGCGATCGCAGCAATTAACAAATCATTTGCACCAATTGGAGTACCATTAGCATCAAGACGGGCGCGAATATTTCCAGCTATTTTTGCCGCTTGACGATCTAATGGTAAATCAGCAAACTCAGCAAATAAGTTTTCTAGATGAGTCAGGTTTCTGTTAACGTTTGCGCTTTTATAGGCTCCGTAATACAGCTCGCTATAAACAACAGTACAGATGTAAATTTCCTTAGAAGGAATTGATAGAACTTTTTTAGTAACAGGTGAATTTGGTGAATTGAGAATTTGGATACACGCATTTGTATCTAGGAGGTAGGCCATTGAATCTCCTCCCGCGTCTCAAAAGGAAGCTGTTCTGGACGTTCAAGCGGTTCACCTTCCCAACTACCTATTACTTCTTCAACAAACATACGAGAGTACCCTAGTTCGCCCGGCGTTGTGTTTGCAGGCTGGGAGGATTCTTTGCTTACAGGTTGAAAGACAATTACTACATCTAATTCTTGGTTAGCCATTTCTGCCGGAAGTCGGATTTGCAGAATTCTATCATCACCAATATATGTTCTAATTCTAATACTCTCCATAACTTTACCTGTTAATTAGAACTTGCTGTTCTTATAATATCAATGTTATTTAAAGTCGCCGCCAGCAAATTCGAGTTCTTCGGGGGTGCAACCTAAGAGTGTGGAGATGAGAGTTTCGACTATTTGGGTTGTGTCAGATGATGGATCTGGTTGTGGTGTTTGCGGTGGGGGAGTCATGAGATTGGAAAAGGTGTTTTGTTTGGGCGATTGCGCGGAGCGCAGACGCCTTCATGCGTATCGCACTCGGCGCAGCAGCAAAGCAGATCGTATTCTCTAGTGTGAGTACACAAGGGAAATTCAAGAACCCATTGCTTTGACGAGTCATGGGGAGACGATTGGTTATTATATTCCCGCTCAACCTCAACCTCAGAAAAAAGATATAGAGTCTTTACGGCAAGCTGTCACCAAACTCAGTCATATGCTGGCTGAAAAAGGACTCACTGAGGATGATATTGTCAATGATTTTCAGGAACTGAGAAAATGTGTATAATTTAGAACTACGTAGTCAGATCACTAGCATTGCTAGTAGTTTTCAAATCTTTGAATGCGTTCAATGTGCTGAAGCTATCAAAAGATTCCTAAGCAAGCAAGGAATCCGTGGTAAACAGATTAAATTGTTTACGGGAAGTACAGAAGACCCTTTTTGTAACATTTACCACGAAATTCAAGACCAAAATATCTCCACCAATGGACGCCATGAAGCAATTGCGCTGGAAATAGAAGGCACAGAGTTGGTGTTTGATAATATTCATCCTCAAGGAGTCTTAAGATTAGATTGGATCAATAATCTTTATTGCCCTATAAAAGATATAGGTGGAGATTTCCAAATCACAGAAATTGATTTCTAAGTAAGAGGTTTAGTATGAGTAGCTTTTACGAATTGATTCAGAAGATTAAGAAAAGACCCTCAATGTATTTGGGGAAACCAGCAATCAGTAACCTCCGCTCTTGTTTAGCAGGTTACATTCTTGCTCGTCGGGAATTAGGCATTTCTCAAACTGAACAAGAAAAAAAATTTACAGAATTCCAGGGATGGATTCAGCAAAAATTTAATATTTCCTCTAGCCAATCCTGGGATAAAGTAATTCTCTTCTACTCGGAAGATGAACGCACTGCGCTCTTACGTTTCTTTGAGTTATTTGAAGAATTTATTACCTCTGATAACAAAACCTTTGTTGAATCACTTGATTTTGAATTAGAATCCTCTCCCGACGACAAGTTGGTAAGTAAAAACTCATATCAAACGAATTCTTGACCATTTGAAAACTGCTATATCAGGTACAATGGAGCGTGTACCAAAGCTACAGCGCAATTCTCTTCAGGCATAAGCAATCTTCTCGTTTTCTGTGTTCTCGTTGATACTATTGCAAAGCCTTAACTGTAAGCGGCTGTGTTTTCCTTTTGGCATTGGCTTTTGTACAATGTCGCCGTTGATGTATTCAGAGGGTATGCATCTCAGTTAACAGCCAATGCTGTTTTAATCCCGCTCAACCTCAACCTCAGAAAAAAGATATAGAGTCTTTACGGCAAGCTGTC
>JAWQFQ010000451.1:0-3066 GCA_035967975.1 Scytonema sp. PMC 1070.18 | reverse complement strand
CCTACACCCCTACACCCCTAGACCCCTGAATGCTACAGACTACTACCGAACCATTATTAAATTCTCTTTTAGATATAGTTAACAACATTCAAATAGAATCAAACTTTTGCATTAGCCATCCTGAATACCATCCCTTTTCACTACCAGCGAAAATAGCGGCTCGGTTTCAGCAAACTTCTCTAGCTCTACAACAGAAGTATCTTTCCCTGTTATTACGAAATTTTCTTCATGGTATTTATTACAACGGTTCCCTACAAACTATACTGACTCCCAATGGGAATAGAATTAATTATTCACAACACAAAAGCTTAGAAACCAATTCGATTTTTGGAATTGATTTAGAATTTTACGAACAATTGCACGCTAACAACCACGGTACTGGTTACTTTGACCCAGGATGGTTTGTATTGCGCCAGGAACCCGATGGTAGTATGGCAGTTTCCAAAGGAGGTTTAACATTATATATTGAAAGCAATAATCACTTAGAACCAGCAATGAAATCTGCCAAAGCTGGTGAAGTGATTTCGATTTGGATGCCTAAAAATCGGCTATATAATGGTTTCTACATAGCAGTGAGTAACACTGGTCAGGATTTGCAGGTTAACCTTGAGAGTGATTTGGGTTTAGGGCGGATTTACTTTAATGTGACTTCAGTCGGGGCGATCGCTCTCATGGAGAGTCTCACCCTACAATTAAACGCAGCCGCAATCCCCTTCAGTTTTCACGTTCTACACAATCCCGTTGCTTACGGACGCTACGACTCAGGGGTACTGTACTTTGAATGTGAGGACTATCCAGCCGTACGGAAAGTCCTTCAACCCGTATACGAGCTACATCAATCCCATTTCCACAATCAAATCCCTTTGTTTACAAAATTTTTAGCCCCTGGATTGGGATTAGCAGAAGAACCAACTCAAAAATTTGCGCCCCAAGAAAATTTTGGTATGAATCGTTGCCAAATTGTCGCTAATGCTTTACTAGAAGTGTGGCAAAAAGGGAGCCATTCTGTCGAACAGAGGATGAGAGCAATTCATCAACATTTTGCTCAGTTCGGTATTGATTTACAACGTCCCTATCTCAATCCCAGTTCTGAAGACATTTATGAGCCACTCAATAAAGGCTTGTAGTTGTTTGTAGTTGCGCTAAAGCGCATGCATTGCAATTATCTTGTGGTACGGGCGTCCTCGCCCGTCCCTACAGGTTGACATACAGGTTGATGGGTGTGACGCCTGCTCCTACAGGCAATACTACGTAGGTTTTGGCTTGATCCCCCCAACCCCCCTTGTCAAGGGGGACTTCAAACCCCCCTTTTTAAGGGGGGCTGGGGGGATAAAAACGAGTCTAGCACTGCTAACCGAGCAGTATTGCCCCTACAGGTTGATGGGTGTAACGCCCTTCCTGACAAGCTGACGTCTGAGACAGACGTACCACAAGAGATTTTTGGATACTTTTTTATTTGGAAGTCCCTAAACTGAACGCATAACAGTTTAGCAGGTGTATTTGCAGTAATATTAGTTACAGTAGTAGGCTAAAAATCCTTGAATAATCATTAAATTTTTCAATATGTCTTTCATCCATAACCGTACTGTTCGCTTTCAAGACACTGATGCTGCTGGTGTTGTCTATTTTGCTAACATCTTGTCTATGTGTCATGAAGCTTATGAAGAATCTCTATTAACTTCTGGGGTCGAGCTCAAAGACTTCTTTACCCATCCCTCTGTAGCTTTTCCCATCGTTCATGCTAACGTTGACTTTTTCCGTCCCCTTTATTGTGGGGATAATCTTGTCATAGGCTTAATAGCACAACAACTGAGTGGCGATCGCTTTGAAGTTGGTTATGAAGTCACAGTGGATGAGGTATTAGCTGCGAAGGTCATTACCAGACACGTTTGTATTGATACAGCCAGCAGAACAAAACGGGATTTTCCAGAACAGATGAAGGAATGGTTGGAGAACAACCGTAAAGGTGCTGAAAGTGCTGAAAGAAGAAAATCCAGAGAAACCATCTAAAACCAATCTTCTTCCCCACACCCTACACCCTACACCCTAATTTAATGTGAGCGATTTGCTGAATCTGCTCACGGTTTATTTTACCTTGAGAGTTACGAGGTAATTGTTGTACTGTAATCCAGTATTTGGGAATTTTAAATTTACAAATTTTCTCTTTAAGTAAAGCTTTGATTTGTACTTCAGAAATATTAGAGTTTTTAGGGATATAAATTGCTGTGACTGCTTGTCCCCAAACTTTATCTGCTATTCCAATAACACAAACATCCGTTACCATCTCAGTTGCTCTAATAGCTGATTCAACTTCTATAGGATAAACATTTTCACCCCCTGTGATAATTTTGTCACTGTTACGACCTACAATATGTAAATAACCTTGGTCGTCTAAGAACGCTAAATCATCGACTTGGAATCCATTGTTTTCATCTCTGATGTTGGGATAATATCCTAGTGCTAAACACGGAGAATAGATGGTAATATTGCCTATTTCATTGTTATTTAAAACCTCCCCTTGCTCGTTGCAAATTTTAATTTGAGCATGGGGTAGTAGTTGAGTACAACTATCTTTACCACTGAGAAAGTCATCAGGTTTAAGAGTAGCAATTTGGGATGCAGTTTCCGTCATTCCATAGGTGGGAGCAAGACGGATGTTATAGTATCTTGACTTTTCTAAAAGTTCTTTCCACGCTGGCGCACCTCCTAAAAGCACAGTTTTGAATTGAGATAACCAATGTGTTAATTCTGGATTTTGTAGGAGACGTTGTAACTGAGTTGGTACCAGAGATATAAAAAACTTTGATGGCTCTATATTGTATGTATCGCCAGATTCTAATTGTTGAAATGGCAAAATAGCTATTTGACCACCAGTAGTAAAAGAACGCATCAACTGCATCAAACCACTAACATGATATAAAGGCAAGACACAAAAAGAATTGACCTGATTTTGTTGGAAATATTTTGTAAATCCCTGTACTGATGCGGTAAGAGTTTTCCATGTATGCATAGCAAACTTAATTTTTCCCAACGAACCACCTGTGGGGATCATGATGAGGGAGGGAG
>JAWQFQ010000450.1:0-3079 GCA_035967975.1 Scytonema sp. PMC 1070.18 | reverse complement strand
GGGGATATTGAATGTGCATGCTACTGATGAAAGGACTTTTCAAACATCCTCTAAAGGCTGATTTTTGCTCTTCCTATTCCTATTAGCAATCCAATACTGCTCGGTTAACGATATTTGAGGTGCTACAAATCCGCCAGAAACCCGGTTTCTCCAAGAAACCGGGTTTCTAATTTTCGCTTATCTAAGCAGTATTGATTAGCAATCTTAAACCAATTCTTTGCATTAAGTAGGTTAGCTACTAATAGACACAGGCGTGAAAAAGATGTAAGGGCGTTGGCGGAGCCTTCCCGGAGGGTACGGCTGAGAGCCCCTACCAAGGGTTTTGGGTAACGCAGAATTAATTTCCACGCCTATGTCTGATACTTAGAAAGTTTTGGGAATTTCACATCTTGTATCAAGAGAAATTGATGTTATTTAATGACTCAGTATTAAAATACAATCCTTGCGTTAGAAAGCACGACTATAGACGCAACATTATATAGCGTCTCTACAAAATTTTAAATCTATAAATTGTACTAAGCACTTATGGATAAATATTTATATATTCTTTAAACTGACTAAAATTGCTGTAATTCAGCACTGTTCCCTGTTTCCTGTTCCCTCCGTCGAAGTGTTAATTTAACATAACAGGTACGGAAGAATCTAATTTATTTTGTACGACTACTTATCTGAATCAAATTACAATATGGAATTTTTACACAAGAGTTTTTTAAAAAACCTTGAGCGTCCCATATTAGCATCGAAAGCTAGAGACGCTATCAAAGAAAACTAAAACCTATGAACTCCAAACACTACAATCGCACTGCTCCCGACATTTTTGAAATCCAGTTGTTAAGGAACGCTTTTCACAGCAATCACTAATCCTCTAATTCTTCCACCCTAAATAGCGTTCGCGAATATGGAATGGCGTACTGATAAAAGAACTTGATGTCAATAATTGTTTAAATGCCAACCACACAAACGGAGGAATAGTTTTTGTGTACCGACTCCAAAGGCGACGGGGTTCTTGTACCCACCGATACAGCCATTCAAGTCCTAAATCCCGTATCACACGAGGTGCCCTTTTATAAAGTCCCGCATAAACTGGGAAAGCACCTCCTAACCCTAGCATAACAGCATGTATTTTATCCTTGTGTTGAGCTATCCAGTTTTCTTGTTTTGGACAGCCTAGAGAAACAAATATCAAACCTGCACCACTAGAATTAATGTTTTGAATTAGTGCTTCGTCCTCGGTAGGTGTCAGGGGACGAAAGGGTAATGGTTCCATCGCTACGATTTTTAGTTGGGGATATTCTTTCTCTAACCGGGCTCTCATACGAGCAAGAATCTCTATTTGTGAACCTAAAAAGAAAACACCAATATTCTCCTTCTGAGCAAGCTGACACGTAGCTTGTAAGATATCTATTCCCGCTACCCGATCTTGGTGACGTGCTCCTAAAAGCCTCATCATCCACACGAGAGGCATACCATCAGGAGTGACTAAGTCTGAATTTTGCAATACAGTCCCAAAATCCGGATTCCAATATGCTTCCATCAGCATATGTACGTTAGCTACACATACTGTCTTGCTCTCGCGAGCTGCAGCCCACCTAAGTATTGTCTGCATCTGGTCTTGAAAACGCAGGGCAGTAATCGGAAAATCAAGCACTTTTTGTGTAGGTAGAAAAACCTTTCCTACCATAAGTCACTCCTTGTGTTCTACGAAATACCAACATACCGACTTGACCATTCCCAATATTCGCGTTGGCTCATTACGCTATTATTGACTGTCGTCAAGACTTGGGGTTAGGTCGGAAGTTAACACATGGAGATGCAGTAGCTCTTTCAGTGAATCGCTGACTTCCCTGGTGACAATTTATTGTTTCAGCCTGTATAACAATTTACTCTAAAAACATACCCAATTAATAGTTTTTAAGTAAAATTCACACTATCTTTATATTTAGCTCATACTTATTTTATAAATCCTTTAATCTCAAAAAAATTGATTTTACTTACGTAAAAACAGGAAATTTATAATTAAGAATTTCTAGCGATCGCATAGCCAAAGTTCCGATTTGACATTGGCAATAAAAATTGTATTTTTAGATACTTTGTGGATAGTAAAAATTAGAAACCCGGTATCTCTAAGATACCGAGTTTCTTGCCCCTCAGCTATTGTATTCCTTACAGCATTAATTACAGTCCTTATCACACTCTAACCGCCATCTATCAAAAAGTCTCTCACTGCTTTTTTACGCAAAAATCAAGACAAAAAAAGGGGGAAGATTAACTTATCTTCCCCCTTTCGCTTGTCTTTTCTATTTTCTTTGTGATTGTTATCTGGTTGATTCCCTTCCTTAAGTTTCTTGCGGAGCATCTGCTGCTGCTTTTTGAGTTGTCGCTGTCGTGCAGAACCGCCTCTGCCTTTGTCATTTCTCCCTTTTCTACGGGGAGATTCCCATCTTTTCAATCGCATATTAGGTTCCTTTTTTGACCTCTGACTTTTTCCGTTATCTTAGCCTTGAAATAAATTTTAAGCCCTCAGCTTTCAGTCAAAAACTTATAGTTTATAGATTCTAGCTGAATCGAAAGCTCAGTTTATTCCTGTGCAAAGTACATCTGAGTCAGTTTCAACTGACTTAAGCTATTAGCCCGAAATTTATTTCAGGGCTATAATCTGAAACTTCTAACCTTTTCAAGCAAAGTTATGTTTCTGATTATTTATCTACATATCAGTATAATCCCTATCAATTTCATCGTCAAATTCTAACTAGAGAAAAACCGCCATTAAACTTACCTGAGAACCGTCAACGCAATTCGTAATTATACCAATTCAAAAAATGTTTGCACCGGATTCATGCATAGGGACACTAGGCATTGCGCCCTACAAAATCTATTATATGTCTCATTCTTTTTTCAGCGATTAGCATCATTACCCCACGGATAAGTCTGGAGGCTTGAAGAAGGAATAAAATTTGTAATTTTTTCCATTCAATATCAGTATTCACTTTGTCATAACGATTATCCGGACATAGATGTCTTAATTTGAGAAAGCAATCTTGGAATTAGGGTGTGGGGTGTGGGGTGTGGGGGTGTAGGG
>JAWQFQ010000449.1:0-3084 GCA_035967975.1 Scytonema sp. PMC 1070.18 | reverse complement strand
TAGGGGGATGTGAAGTGTGCATGCTACTAACAAGAAGACTTTTAAAACATCCTCTGAGAGTATTGGAAACGTTTACCTTTTCCAGATATCTTATTGTTATTAGCCGCAGTTAACCCAAGTTGTTAGTTATTGATTTAGGCAGAAACCGAATCTCTAGCACGAATTGCCTGAACTTGGTTTTCAATTTTTTGAGAGTTTGTGAGCAATCTAGGACAAACAACCCTCGAATGTTTCTTTCCTCAAATACTTGTATCTATCTGTGCTTTCTGCAGTTTGTGATAATGGCGTTGTAATCTTCCAGAGGGCACGATTGTAGTAATTGGCATCAGTTCCAACGACTTTAGGGCTTTCAAAGCCGCTTGATGCTAACCAGCCTCCCTCATCTCCTCGCTTTCCTTTGATTGGGTCTCCATCGGAAAACAAATATCGCTTTGTCTCTTGATTTTCAATCAGAAAACTATCACCATTCGGTATAATCTTCCAGAGGGCACGATTGTAGTAATTGGCATCAGTTCCAACGACTTTAGGGCTTTCAAAGCCGCTTGATGCTAACCAGCCTCCCTCATCTCCTCGCTTTCCTTTGATTGGGTCTCCATCGGAAAACAAATATCGCTTTGTCTCTTGATTTTCAATCAGAAAACTATCACCATTCGGTATAATCTTCCAGAGGGCACGATTGTAGTAATTGGCATCAGTTCCAACGACTTTAGGGCTTTCAAAGCCGCTTGATGCTAACCAGCCTCCCTCATCTCCTCGCTTTCCTTTGATTGGGGCTCCATCGGAAAACAGATACCGCTTTGTCTCTTGATTTTCAATCAAAACAGGTTTGTTTAATAGCTCATTGATATTTGCAGCAGAAGCTGCTTTAGCAGTGATAAAAAACACGCTGAGCACCACAACAAGGCTAAAGCAAATGGTCCTAATAGAGGAAATTAGAGTTTTGATTTTCATGGTATTGACTCACATTTGGATGTTCGACAAAAACGTAACGCTTTTGCTGAAATTTCAAGACATGGTTACTTTGCAATACGGTTCAGCTAGAGTATATCAGTACTTCACCAATTTGCAATCTGCTGTAACTTAAGTGTATTGGCTTAGTACAGAATTGCACAAGTTCGTAGGGTTGTAGTTTGTGGCTGAGATGCATACGTTCTCCCTTGCTACTACAAGCCTTTATTAAGATCCGAATTTATGAAATGTAGTACTTAGCTTATACAGTTAATCACTTTGTAGTCACTTGTCAAGCTTTTTACGATAAGTATGCTAAGCTTGTATCATTACTGTTAGTTGACGACCCTTACAGATCAGATGTTGGGTAGTAGTTGTCTGATGAGTCTGCCAAGTGTTGGGGTCAGCAAGACTAAACCTAGAACCATATTTTTTTGGAAAACCGCATCAAATTATTCGCGAACACGCTTTTTTTGTCCAAAGTCCAAAAAGTTTAAATTAAGTTTAAAAAAAAGTCTGACTAGATCGATTGACTACATGATAATCTAGGGTGTCAAATGAAAAAGTACAAGGCAACTGTTAGAACGATGAAAGATTCTTTAAAAGCAAACAAAACACAAGCTTCCACAGCCGACTGGCGATTAGCTCCTGGCTACTTAAATCCAGGCTATGCAGATTTTGAATCAGTACATATTTTATTAGGTCATTTTTTAGCGGATAGAACCTCTGGAAATCCATTAGTAGAAAAAGAACTATTTTCTCCTGATGGTATTTTTGAATGGGGTCATGCAAAGCCATTAGAAAAAGTGATTCATTCAAGGGAAGATTTTGAGTTTTTACTCAAACATCCCAATCTGTTACGCAAGTCTATAACCATTATTGAACCTTGGCAAAATGTGGGTATTAATGCTCTTGGTGAAGAGGTTCGGGCTTCCAAGAACATTGCCTATATTACCCAGAAGGTAGCTGACATTGACTCAGTCTTATTACCTGTTTGGTTCTGTGGAGTTATTGATCCAGAAATAGTCGTTCCGGCGATCACCTCTGGGTACGCGGTAGTCGTCCAAGGAGGTCAGCCATTGACCTACGATCCATCCACTTGGACAAGTCCTGCTTGCCCGCGAGAGGATATGTTTGCATTAGTGGAAAAATTGCTGATTTCGCGATCGCCCGTTAGCGCACCCGCCATCTTCATTTGTGTCGCGCATCAACTTGCTGCCGAAGGTCACATACAACTGCTCCGCAAAGCCGTTAAACAAGTCCAGAGCATAACATCTCTGGAACGCGACAAGGATGGCAGAGCACTCAAATCACTGCAAGCAGTTGCAGAACGCATTGAGGCTATGGGCAAGACACTCCAAGTCAAAAAGCGTGATGGACGCCTAGTTGCTTCTGGCTGGAATGACGATCATTTTGCAGTTACGCGCAATGAATCACAGGAATTTGGTAATCGCGTGTTGTTGCCCTATCAATCTCCTGACGGCGAAACTTTAAATATTCCCTGGGAAATTATTCATGCTCATGACGTGACACGTGATACCCATGAAGGTGTGATTGACACGACAATTCAATATGAACGTGAAGTCTCAATTTCGATGGTTCACTCAGATGAAGTCAACGAAGAAGCAATACTGTTTGCTAATTGGGCTTACCGCAATATTCATGATACCATTGTTCCTTATCGCCATGTGATAGCAGGAAGCCCCTTGTCATGGTTGATACAACTGCCTGATTCTGTGGAAATTCTTTGTTCGACAGCAGAAGAAACTGGTGAAATAGTGACAGAATGTTCAGCTACCTGTATTAACTATAAAGATTTTGAAACCAAGAAAATCCGGCGATCATTTACTTGTCAGTTTCATCCAGAACTCCTAGATGATCTGCGTGCAATTGGTAGTCGTGAAGCTCCCTCCTATTCAACTCTGAAGAATAATGATGGCATCCGTTTATTTGTACGATTGCTTTATGCAGGAATGCAAGGGTGATAGTGTGAGTTTGCACTATCCAACAGATGTGTCAAGTGGACAAAAAATTTAGCATTCAACTTATTTCTATCAAAAATAGAGTGGGAGGGCTGGTAACTGAATAAAAATATCTGGGCATATCTTGGCAAATCTTCCGGAATGCCCATATAAT
>JAWQFQ010000448.1:0-3148 GCA_035967975.1 Scytonema sp. PMC 1070.18 | reverse complement strand
TAAAAAGGAAATTGATGAACGATTTGATGAAGTTGTCGAGTTTGCAGAAATTGGGAATGCCATTGATGCTCCCGTGCGATCCTATAGTTCTGGTATGGCTGCACGTTTGGGTTTTGCTAGCGCCGTTCATACGGCTCCAGATATTTTGCTTATTGATGAAGTCTTGGCTGTTGGTGACGTCAAATTTAGGCTAAAGTGCTCTCGAAAGTTAAATGAACTACAACAAAATGGTACATCTTTTATATTAGTTAGTCATAATGCTTATTCAATACTATCTTTATGTAACTCTGCCGTTTATCTATTGAAAGGACAGTTAGTTATGTCTGGGAATACATCTTCAGTTATGGAAAAATATGAGGAAGATTTATTTTTGGACACACAAAAGACTCCAGGAGTATTGTTGATAGAGGAAAAAACAGAGAATGAAAGTAATGGTTTAGATATTATTGCACTTTTCTTTAGAGATAGCGACGGAAATACAATAGAATCGTTAGTAAGTGGTGAAAACACTTATCTTTGTATTATTTGCAAAGTCAGAGAAAACGTGGATAATGTTAGTGTTCGTGTAGCTATTAGAGGATTAGATGAAGAAGGTGAACCACTTATATTTTTAAATAGCTATGATGATGCACAATATTTCCACTTGTCTCCGGGAGAGCATGAGATTCAAGTTTATATGCCATATCTTGGTCTTGGACTAGGTCTATATGCAATGAAAGTTTTTATAGCTCAAGGTAATCCTCCAAGTTACACTTTAGATAGAGTTGATTTTTTCAAATTTTCAGTTAAAAAATTACAAGGACAAAGTAACGCTAGATTTTACCAACCCCGAACGTGGATATTACTTGAACGTTAGAGACTTCCAAATGAAAAAGTCTTCAAATATCTCTTGTGGTACGGGCGACACGAGCCGTCAACGAGCAAGAGCAGACGAGGACACCCACCCTACACCCTTTTACCAAACTTCTCAGGAGATAGCCAACGTGAACCTCAGAATTGTTCATTTCTCCAAAACACCACTTGCGGGTGGTCCTTATCGTCTAGTTCGATTATTACAAAAGCACACTAATTATAATGTGCGCTTAGTTGATTTGGAGCGCTGGGGACAATATCCACACGATGTAGTCCACTCTGAAACGCCAGAGGAAACACTTGATTTAGTTGAGAAAGCTGATATTATTCATTTTCACAACTATCTTGACTATAATTCAAAAGACTTTGTTTCAGTAGACTTCAATTCGCTACGTCAAAAGGGTACAGCCTTTGTTAGGCAATTTAGAAGCGAGCCGAATTTGGTAGCTAACGTCATGGGAATCAGTGTCTCTGAATTGCTTGCTTCACCCATACCTTCGATAGTTATTGCTCAATACCCTGAACGTTTTTATCCTGCTGCAAGAGTAGTACCTAACGCTATCCCAACGGAAGATCCAGAATACTGTCCGACGTTTGAAGAATTGTCCACTGACATACTCTTTAGTCCCACCAAATCTATTAGCGCTTGGCAAGAGCGATGGAATACTAAAGGTGCGCCTGAAACAATAGAAATAATGCAACAAGTTGCACGTTTGACAGGATGTACTACAAAAGTGATATCCGGTCGTCCATTAGCAGAGGTTCTTTCTGAAAAGCGAAAAGCACAAATCATTTTAGATGACCTTGTCACCGGCAGTTATCATATCTCAGGGGTAGAGGCGATGTGTCTAGGCAAAGCAGTCCTTTCCTATCTGGATTCTCGCACTGAATTACTCTTACAAGAACTCACTGGATCGAAGATATGCCCATTTATTAATGTTCGGCTTGAGGATGCACGAGAAGTATTAATGTATTTATTAAAACATCCTGAAGAAGCAGTCTCTATCGGTAAAGCTGGGCGTGAGTGGATTGACTTATACTGGTGTGAACGAATGATTGTGCAACACTACGTTGATGTATACGAGAAGCTACTTTGCGATCCAGCCTTGGTATGCCGTCAGGATGCTTTGCGCTTAGATACACCGAAAGCACATTTTACTGCAATTATTCTTCCAGATATCGTCTATGAGGCTAGAACAAAGCGTGCTCATGGGAGTGTACCGATTTGGAGGCGAATTGGGAAAAAGCTTCAACAACATTTAAGTCGATTATCTCAAAGAATAAGAGATGCAATACTGAGGCGACTACCGATTGAATTTGCATATAAGCTATAGTTTTAAATACAAGTCTTTTTGCTTTTTTCTGTTGTCTTACGGGTTGATAGAACGTGTTGGTAGGCATTGCCAACAACGTTAGAATGAATTTTAAGCCAATGCTGATTCTATGTCTACCCTTCAAAAATAGAACTCGTACATACATAAATCAGGAATTTAACTTATGTCAATCATTGCAATTATTCCCGCTCGGGGTGGTTCTAAAGGCGTCCCTCGTAAAAATATACGCTCTTTAAGAAACAAACCATTAATTGCTCATTCAATTCTCAATGCGAAGGAAGCAAAATTAATTAATAATGTTTATGTTTCCACTGACGATCCGGAAATCGCAGAAATTTCAAGGAAATATGAAGCAGAGATAATTCATCGTCCTGAAGAACTAGCCAATGATACAGCCTCTTCTGAATCTGCTCTTATCCATGCAGTTTTGGAAATTGAACAACAAGGTATTTCACCAGATTTAGTTGTATTCCTCCAATGTACATCTGCAATTAGAACTGCTACAGATATTGATCGTGCCATTGAGAAACTTCAGACAGAGAATGCTGATTCCTTAGTATCGGTGTCACCTTCACACAGATTTCTATGGGAAAAGGTTCATGGGATAGTAAAATCTATTAACTATGACTATCGCCACCGCCCCCGTCGTCAAGACATGAATCCACAATTTGTGGAAAATGGTTCTATTTATATCTTCAAACCTTGGGTTATTAAGGAATTAGGAAATCGTTTGGGTGGAAAAATATCCTTGTTTCCAATGAGCGAAGCTGCAGCTTGGGAAATAGATTCTCTCACAGACTTTGAAATTGTCGAGTTTTTGTTGAATAAGCAATTTACCAATGTATAAATAGAGAGTAATAATGATTACATTACCTGATTTTCAGCACGCTTTTGAATACGAAAATAATTTTGGCTCTTCCGTACTTGTTATGCTAAAATAACAAGTACGGAATCGGGAACAG
>JAWQFQ010000447.1:0-3187 GCA_035967975.1 Scytonema sp. PMC 1070.18 | reverse complement strand
TTTATTGGTGGGGTAATAATTACGAATTACGAATTACGAACTACGAATTGGAGCGTTCGCGCAGCGTCTCGTAGAGAAGCGACTTGACGTGTGCCCCACGTGAACGTTAATCGCCTAGCAGAGATATCGACCTCTGTTCTGGTGGGGAAACTCCTCAGGATAAGCTGAATCGTAGAAAGAGGAAACCCAAGCAGTGATGTTTGGAATCCCCCTAATTCTATTAGGGGGAGGATGTCAACAATTAAATAAATCTCCGGCTTAAAATCCAAGAAGCAATTCACTGATTGTGTTGTAATAATGTAGCAGCACAAGTGGTACCTGATCGCACGGTGGATGCTGAAAATTCTATTACTCCCTTCTCGCTATAAGATTACCGATCTGCTTTTCCTCTTTCTTTGCGCTCTTTGCGTCTTTGCGGTTCATTTAAATAGGTAATCTACCCTACGGGAACGCCTGACGGCGAACGGGCGGAAAGGGAGTAATTCGTCTCTGACGGGGCGAACGGCTGTTCGCCCCCCAAATTCTATTTCACTCTTTTATACCTTAAACTTCTCAATAATTCGCTTCATGGCTTCTTCTACATTCTTCCGACTGTTGAATGCTGAAAGGCGGAAGTAACCTTCACCAGCCGCACCGAAACCGGAACCAGGGGTACCAACAACATGACAGCTTTGCAGTAATTTATCGAAGAAATCCCAGCTAGATAAACCATGCGGGGTTTTCACCCAAACGTAGGGTGCGTTTTCTCCTCCATAAACTGCTAATCCGGCGTCTGTCAAATTCTTGGTGATGATTTTGGCGTTTTCCATGTAGAAGTTTATCAGCTGCTTCGTTTGTGCTTGACCTTCCTCGGAGTAAACCGCCTCGGCTCCGCGCTGTACGATGTAGGAGACTCCGTTAAATTTGGTGGATTGGCGACGATTCCACAGTTTCCACAGTTCTATATCGGAACTATCACCAGCTTTTGCTGTCAGTGTTTTGGGGACAACTGTGAACGCGCAACGGGTTCCGGTAAAGCCTGCGTTTTTGGAGAAGGAACGAAACTCGATCGCGCAGTCTCTTGCTCCTTCTATCTCATATATGGAGTGGGGAATTTCTGGATTGCTGATGAAGGCTTCGTAAGCTGCGTCGAAGAAAATGATGGAACTGTGTGCTTTTGCATACTCTACCCAAGCTTTGAGGTGTTCTTTGGTCGCAACAGCACCTGTGGGATTATTGGGGAAGCACAGGTAAATTAAATCGATTTTTTGAGAAGGAATAGTTGCAGTGAATTTGTTTTCAGCTGTTATTGGTAAGTAGACTAAGCCCTCAAACT
The DNA here is from genome assembly GCA_035967975.1 of Scytonema sp. PMC 1070.18. Classification (GTDB taxonomy): domain Bacteria; phylum Cyanobacteriota; class Cyanobacteriia; order Cyanobacteriales; family Nostocaceae; genus Scytonema. Next base: position 1,872 of record JAWQFQ010000447.1, on the reverse strand, counting down.
CTCCTTTTTCGCTGGCTTCCCCTGTATGTCCCGCCATGACATTGGTGTCTACGTATACGGGATATACTGGGTCGGTGACTGCGATGACGTTGTTATCTCCAAAGATATCGAGAATGTTACCCGTGTCGCATTTGGAACCATCGGATATGAAAATTTCCGAAGCGTCAACTTCGCATCCCCGTGTTTGGAAGTCGTGTGCTACTATTTTGTCCCTCAACCAAGCATAGCCTTGTTCTGGTCCGTAGCCTTTAAAGGTATTGCGATCGCCCATTTCATCAACTGCCTTAATCATCGCTGTACGGCAAGCTTCCGGCAGAGGCTCTGTAACATCACCAATACCCAATTTAATAATACTAGCATCAGGATTGGCTTCTGCAAAGGTGTTAACCCGTCGCGCAATTTCGGGAAACAGGTAACCTGCTTTAAGTTTGAGGTAATTGTCGTTAATCGTTGCCATAGTAAACTGTTACAAACGCCATAAGTAAACAGCTTACTGCTAATGCCTGCTTATGTGATAGCTTCGCAAAAGCTAATCTTGCATTGCAATGCAACGCAATGTATGGCATAATAAGATTACGCATTTCTAGCACCTGATGGAGATTTTAGATGAGCAAAGAGAATGTTACATTTCGCCTTGATAGCGAGAAAAGAGCTGCACTTGATGTGATCGCCGCAGCAATGGATCGAGACCGGAGCTATGTGCTTAATGATGCTATCAATTTATATTTAGACATACACCAGTGGCAAATAGAAGAAATTCAAAAAGGTATTACAGAAGCAGATGCGGGCGATTTTGCTAGCGAGGAAGAAGTACAAGCAGTATTTGCAAGATTAACTCATGCAAATTAAATGGCTCAAGAAAGCACTGCGAAACTTAGAGCAGGTATATCAACATATTTCTGTAGACAATCCTGAAGCAGCTATACGAACAATTCTGAAAATTCAAGCAGCTGTGGAGCAACTAGCCTCTTTTCCACACATGGGAAGGTTAGGTCGCTTAGAAGGAACAAGGGAACTGGTGATTGGCAATACTCCTTACATTATTGTGTATCGAGTTAAGACCACAACAGTAGAAATATTAAGAATTTTGCATAGCTCCAGGAAATATCCAGAGTAGGATTGCACACATAACTCTTAAACGCTACCAAAATTCTCAATGCATTGAAACCCTTCCGTTTCAAAGGAATGATTTCCCGGACGTATGGAAAACAGCGTTTGCATTCCAACTGTTTGAGCTGCTTTTAACTCAGCAGTTACGTCTGAAATGAAAAGAATTTTGTCTGGTACTATTCCAATAGCATCGGCTATTTTACGATAGCTTTCCGCTTCCCGTTTCGCACCAATTTGAGTATCGAAGTAACCGCTCAGAAAACCAGTTAAGTCTCCCTCCTCAGTGTAACGAAAGAGGAGCTGTTGTGCTTGAACACTTCCTGATGAAAAAATAAACAACCGTTTTCCTGCTGATGTCCAGCGTTCAAATGCGGGTTTCACGTCTGGAAAGACCTGCGATCGCAAGGTACCATCTTGATAACCCAAGTTCCAAATTTTACCTTCTAATGATTTTAAAGCCGTAGATTTACGGTCAAGAGAAATCAAATGATGAATGTAAGGAACAGCGGCGATCGCTTCAGTTCCTTCCCAACTGGGGATTGACAGTCCCTGTTTCAAGTCAGTTTCGTACTCTTGTCTTAACAATTCCAAGTCGGTTGTCACTTCAACATTCTGCTGATAGGTGATGAGGAAATCCGTCACGCGATCGCGGGCGAAAGGAAATAACACCCCAAAAACATAGTCAACTGGGGTGGTTGTACCTTCAATGTGTGAACTACCCACAGTGCCGCAAGCGGTCACAGTGGGCTTCTGCCGTCCCAT
>JAWQFQ010000446.1:0-3226 GCA_035967975.1 Scytonema sp. PMC 1070.18 | reverse complement strand
GGTGTGGGGGAAACATTCTAGTTACCCCTCTCCTACCCCCTTACACCCCTACCCCCTTACACCCCTATTTTCCAGCAAACTGAATGCGGGGATCGGGCATAAAAATGTATCTTAGGTAAAATCCAGCGCCAACAAACAAAATAATCAACAAAGTCCCTATTCCGAGCGGGCTGGGAAGCCAGAAAACCACTTCAATATGGTTTAATTGTCCCGGCTGAAGCTTCCACACAAACCGTTTTCCATCTTTTTCTGGTGTGATAGAATTTTCTGCTGTTTCAATATTCTTTGCACCCCAAGGTGTCTTTAAGCCAAATTCCAAATCGAGAATAGAACCGGGATTCGCCAAGACGTTACCATTACTGGAAATCAGTGCGAGCGATCGCAAGTCTACATCATAAATCAATCGATTCCGTACCAAAAGTAAGAAATTATTCTGAAACAACAAGATATTTGACTCTATTTTTGGTAGTTCCGCATCAGAAACACTTTGAACCGACTTAGAGTTTTGAGTCCCATAGGGATGGAAAAACTTATTGAACTTAGCTTGTAATTCCTTCCCATTGCTGAAGGGAATAGACACAAACACTTCTTCTCTAGAAAGCCGTTGCGTTTTCCCCTCTAGTTTGCGAGCGCGACGTTCTATGCTATCCAACCATTCATATACGGAGTCGCCACTGAAACTAGTAAGTCGTTCTTCCAACTGAATATGTTGTACTAATTCACCATAATTCGCATTGTTAAAGTTAACACCTAAGTCATACTTAACACAACCAGTTAGGAGCAGAGACGTTAACACGACAATGCATAAAATGGGATTCTGGATTTTGAATTTATTCTCCCTTCTCATTTGCTGTTTCTTCCCAAGATTTTCTAAGATTTCCGTCCATGCTTTTTATGGTTCATGAAAAACCAAACCAAGCCAAGCCAGCTAGAATTAAACCAATAGCAACCAAAGCTGCCCATATAAACCGATTATCTCTGGTATTGACCTGGCTAAGGTCATCGAATTTCATCTCAGGAGGTACCTTTTGGGAGGATTTTGTGTTGGCGCTAAAACGAATGTTGCTTTCGTTATCAGGGACTGCACCTAAGTCAGGAATTTCCGTCATCCATTCTTTGGGTCGTTGCAATCTTGGTGCTTTCAATATATAATGCAATTCCCGTGCTTGTTTGCTAATCTCTATATGGGGATGGCTCTTAAGTTGTTCGCAAAGGGAAAGCGCTTCGTCTGACCGCCCAGTTGCTTCATAAGCTGTCACCAACCATATTTTAACCTCACCTGCAAGGCGGGAATTAGGAGCCAATAAAGCGCTTGCTTTTTCGAGCTGTTCTACTGCTTCCCGGTATTGACCCTTTTCAAAAGCGACTTTCCCAGCCTGGTACCTAGTTTTCGCAATTTCTAAACTTTCTGAACTCACGGTTTGCCTACAAAAAATCAGCACTGCCTTCATTTTGCCAATAGCAGCAACCACGGGTAGCAGTATTTTTATAAAAATTCTTTCTTTCAGTCTAATTTGAAAAAGATGATTCAATATTTGTACTGATAAAATAGTCAATAAATGCGTTGAAAATTATGCGATCGCGACAGAACTGGCTTGGGCTAGGGTTAACTGTAGCGCTAATGTCCGCCACTACCGCCCCTGTTGGTGCCCAAAGTGTTATCATAATCAACCGTGGAACTTCCTACGAACATAGCCAACCCCCTGCTGTTGGCTCATTTATTTATGGTAGTCCCATTCCAACTCCAGTACCTGTAAATCCCAGCACGGGACTAATACCGAGTCGTGTTTACAACACTTATCCTCAGAGAAGATACAAGGGTGATTATGACCGATATCCTCGGCAACGGTATAGTGTAAAAGACTCTACCATTGTTAATCCAATTTTAGTGAATCCTAGAGTTAGAAATTCGACACTTGTTCATCCGGTCATTATCAAAGATTCACCTTAGGGACTTCCAAGTAAAAAAATCTTCAAAAATTTCTTGTGGTGCGGGCTTCTAGCCCGCCACCTGTACAGAACGGGCGGGGACGCCCGTACCACAAGATGGATAATTTATTTCTTGGAAGTCCAATATTAAGTGGAGCGAGCGAGGACACGACCCCGGAGTAGAAAGCCGATAACTTTTACGAAACCGGGTTTCTAACAGCGCGAATAACCTTTAACCCCTATGACATAAATTGAGAACCCATCAGCATTGTCCCGATACCAACATCGGTAAAGATTTCTAGAAGTAATGCATGGGGAATGCGACCGTCAATGATGTGTGCTGCGCGTACTCCCTGAGCCAGAGAACGTACGCAACAGTTGACTTTTGGGATCATCCCACCACCGACAACACCAGTTGCGATTAATTCTCGTGCTTCTTGAATGTCTACTTTCGGAATGAGAGTAGAAGGGTCTTTATAATCCTTTAAAATTCCTCGTGTATCAGTCAACAAAATTAATTTTTCCGCTCCCAGTGCTGCTGCTATTTCTCCCGCTATGGTGTCAGCGTTGATGTTATAAGCTTGTCCAGTTTCGTCCGCTGCTACGCTTGAAACTACGGGAATATAGCCACTACTGACTAGTGTTTCCAGAATTTTGATGTTAACACTGCTTACCTCTCCTACAAAGCCGATACCTTCTTCACCTTGAGGACGGGCTGTAATTAAGTTACCATCTTTGCCGCATAATCCTACGGCTGAACCGCCGGCTTTGTTTATTAACGATACAATTTCTTTGTTGACCCGACCGACTAACACCATTTCCACAACATCCATTGTGGGAGCATCAGTGACTCGCAGTCCATTCTTAAATTGCGCCTCAATTCCTAGCTTATCCAGCCAACTGTTAATTTCTGGTCCTCCACCGTGTACCAGAATTGGTCGCAAGCCAACACAGGACAAAAACACTATGTCACGGATGACTTTATCTTTAAGACTGTTATCTTTCATCGCCGCACCACCGTATTTGACAACAATGGTTCGACCTGTAAATTGTTGGATGTAAGGTAATGCTTCGCTTAACACCCGGACGCGGGTGGCTGCGTCTTGTTTGATGTACTCAGTTTCGCTGACCGTCATGAGGAATACTCTTGGCTTGCCTTGAATCACATTGATATAGTAAAAATACTTGTCGCCTATATTTTATAAATTTTTAATTTTTTGTTAAAAAACTTTAGAATCTGAAGGTCGATAACTAGTTAGGACTTTACTAATATTTGTTCACTTTTATTCAAGTATGC
>JAWQFQ010000445.1:0-3226 GCA_035967975.1 Scytonema sp. PMC 1070.18 | reverse complement strand
GGACGCCACGACGTTTTTTAATTGAGGATGCAATTTTGTTATTGGCAGAGAAATTTCCCCCGGAAGCTCCCTCTTAAGCCTAAATACTTATGGATAAATATTTATATATTTTTTCAATCAAATAAAATCGCTGTATCCCAGACGGCGTTGCATAAAATAGGGATGAATTATTGAACCGCAAAGACGACTTAGCACCGTTGCTTTGGAAGTTACAATTGCTGACCTATGCTAGATTAGTAAATCCTAAATGCTCTTACCGCTTGATATCTAGACTCAATGATTGCACACTGCGCTAACCGATTCGTGTTTAAGTTGGGTAGAAAATAGCTCTGCTGAACCTCAATGTATTCATTACCGTTTAAATAATGCATAGAAATCGCGCCATCTTCCCAGAACCAAACCTCTTTCACCCCTAACGCACTGTATCTTTTGAGTTTATTCAGTCCACCACTAGTAATGACTACCTCAATTGCTAAATCTGGAACAGGCTTTGTTTCACCAAAACAGTAGGACTCATCAGCTTGGACTGACGCCACCGCTTCTTTTTCTTGAGAAAAAGAGCCAGTTGCTACAAACTCTATCCCCTCTTTAAGCATATAGTCTTCAATGAGGTAGCCAATGTTGCCTTTAACAATCTCATGCTCCGGCGAAGTAGACAAAATTTCTAATTCTCCCTCAAAATAAAACAGACGGACTCCTGGGAAGTCGGCAAATCCTTTCTGAATTGCCAAAAAGTTCTCCCAACTGACTCCAGTTTGAATGAATCGCTGTTCGGCTGGTTTGTCTAAAAGCTGAGTCATGGCGACCATTTTTTCCCGTTATTTCCTACCCTTACTATAACAAGGGCTTAAGACCTAATTTATCAATCGTATTCATCAGTTTGAGAACTTCCGCCCGCTAAATGAATCAGTAAATTTATCTTAGTTCTAGCGCGATCGCTGGTGCTGAGGCTTATTTGTAACTGCCGTTTCTCGCCAATTGACCCAAACGCTTCAATACTCCCAAATTGGAGTCCAAAATTGGTCTCTAAGTCAAGCAGGGTTATTTCTTTAGCTTGTATTGTCTGAACCATAATTAAAATTGTTTTTTCGTAGTAAAATCACTGATTTTTCTGTTGGAAAATTCTAAAATTCCTTAAAAAAATTTACACTTGAAATTTTCACAATGATGTATTATGAACAATAACAAATGAGGAAGGGCTCAAGTTCCGCAAGAGCACTTCCTCAAAAAATCAAAAAAATTATAAATTAGAAAACTGGAGATATCTTAGCATGACTAACACGCCAGAACCAGCTCCAATCGAGGATTCTTCACAAACAATTTCCTCTCAAGTACAAAATCTCATCGCAGCACTCAAAAATCGAGGGGAAGATGCGATCGCATTCATATGTGATGAAATTCAGTACTTAAACCCGCTCACATTACCAGGAGCGGCGAAAATAGGACAATTTTTGCTATTCCTCAAAGCCAATCTCAAGCCCAAACAGTACAAAGAAGCATTAGCGAACACTCTCGGATGGATATCAAGCGCTGCAAACCAATTATTAAAACTAGCACCCATACTCGGAAAGTTTACAATTGAGCAACTCTACAAAATTGCTAAAAACCTCTCACCGACAGCACTGCATCAACTAGCCACAGGTCGCACGCCCCCTCAGGTGATAGACTCAATGCTGGAAAAAGCAACTCAAGAGGAAATATCAAACAAAGAGATTCAACAAGAAACAAAAACATATAAACAAGCTCAACCCAAATCGGAACCAACACCATGGCGGTATGTGGGTCAAGGAAGGGAGTATCAACCACCACGCATTTGTGAACAGGCTGGCTTGGTGATTGAAAAGTTGAGCCACCAGCAAGGGACGCCACGACGTTTTTTAATTGAGGATGCAATTTTGTTATTGGCAGAGAAATTCCCACCGGAAGCTCCCTCTTAGAGGTTGTTTGAAAAGTGGTTGGTTGTGATTTTAGTCACTTATCGATCCCCCCTAGCCCCCCTTAAAAAGGGGGGAAAATACTCTAACGGTCCCCCTTTTTAAGGGGGATTTAGGGGGATATTGAATGTTTTGTTACTAATGAAAGGACTTTTCAAACATCCTCTTAAGCCTAGTACAACAAGGCAAAAGTAAAACGTTAAAAGTAAAAAGAAAGAATATTTACTGTGTCAGCTTTTTACCTCCTTCAAATGGTAGCTTTATTTCCGCCGCAGTTACTAGTATTCTTTCAGCTTCAAGTCCTACAACTACTTTTGTGAATACTAAATATCTAAATCGTTCAGTTTTACACCTTTACCTTTACGTAAACTTTGCCGCGATTTCTGAATCCGCTTTAAAAAGCGTGCATCATTCTCTAGTTGGTAATCAAATAAATCTTCATCGGACTGTAAACCAATCAAAATTCCTATTGGTTTTCCATTATTGATAATAACTATTTCTTCATTTTCAGCTAATTCTAAATATCTAGATAAATCATTCTGAATTTCCGTAAGGGCTACTTCCTTCATCCAATTCTCCTTCTTGTGCAAACCCAGTGTTTCTGCTTCTAATTTTGGCACAATTGCCAAAATCTCTACAGCCTCACCAGTTACGTCGTAAAAAACTCGTATTTCATCCACCTGGAGACGATATTGAGGTCTAGACATCCCTCGTAAACGTTTAATTCTACTTTTACTAACTTTTGTTGGTTCGTATTTTAAAAAAGTTTCTATCGCTTCTCTAACTTTTTGACGCACATCTGTCCTAAGACCGCGTAAGTCTTCTACAGCTTCCGGTGCAAGGATAATTTCATAGGGCATATAGTATTTAGATGAAAAAGAGGCTTGAACGTCGGGCGGACTAAGATTCTACCCTTTGATGACAACAGAAGCACAGGCTTGAAACGTTTTCCTTATAAACTCAGTGATTTTTCTGTTGGAAAATTCTAAAATTCCTTAAAAAAATTCACACTTGCAATTTCCACAATGATGTATTATGAACAATAACAAAAGAGGAAGCGCTCAAGTTCCACCGAGAGCACTTCCTCAAAAAATAAAAAATTAAAAAATAAACAAACATGGAGGTATCATAGCATGACAGACACGCCAGAACCAGCTCCAATAGGGGATTCTTCACAAACAATTTCCTCTCAAGTACAAAATTTAGTCGAAAAACTCAAAAGCCAAGGGAAAGACGCGATCGCATTCATATGTGATGAAATTCAGTACTTAAACCCGCTCACATTACCAGGA
>JAWQFQ010000444.1:0-3266 GCA_035967975.1 Scytonema sp. PMC 1070.18 | reverse complement strand
AAACTATTTCAAAATCCTCGATATTGGGCAGCATTTTGTGCGATCGGTCAGTGATTAAAAAAAACGGCAAGAAGATTATTTGAAATTGATCGCATTTACGATCCTTATTATTCCTACCTGTTGCTACCTCCAAGATTTATATCCCAACGCCACAAAAAGCAGCCCAATAAAAGGGAGACTGAAATAGTTGAGAATCATAGGGTATATTATTAAACCAACGGCGTAGTTGCATTTCCAACGTTGCATTCAAATTTAATTTATGCTCCCTAATCCACTCCTCTAACTGTATTTTAGTTAAATTCCGTAACCATTTTTGAGCTTGACTTAAATTAACTGCAACAGAAGAATCTTCATCATTCATCATAGCTGTTTGCAGATTTTGTAAGAATTTAATCATTAGGAATGCAGTAGATAAATCATTGACTTTCCACAAGCTACATACCACACTAGTGCTACCTGCATATAGGAATCCACTAGGTAAACTGATGTATTCATCACTAGCATTTGTAAAGTCAACTAAACCTGTTTCACAAGCAGAGAGGACGACAAGACGACAATTATTTAGCTGAAAATCTTGTTCAAATAAGTTACCTAAAGTAAGACATTTACTTAAATCGAAGTCATTATTCTCGTCTTTGCTTTCTGCTAGCAATAAACAAGAATCTTGGGGGGAGTTAAGATTAAATGAACCATGACAAGAGAAATGTATAAAATTTGCTTCTTTTAGCTTTGGCATTTCTTGAAGTAGTGCATCTTTGCTAGCTTGCTTGTCGGATAATACTTGATGGTAAGAGAAAAGATTTAAAATACTATCTACTTCTAATTTGGTGTAAGCAAGGTCATTTGTAGGGTTTTTAATGGCAAAGACAGATTCAAAATTCGGACGTTCTCGCTTTTGTACTTGTTGTAAAAGTTGACAACTGGGTGCATAGCTGATGCCACCTGTAAATAAATCTAGAAGATAATGGGAATCTTGATGATTTTTGCCTACTGGAAGTGCATGAAGAGGAAGCAAGTGTAGGAAGCGATGGGGAATTAGAATCAGTCGATCGCAGTCTTTTGGTATCAGGGGTAATATTTCATCAATGTGCAGAATAGAAGCTAATGTTTTGAGTTTTTCCCCTAAGCTATGCTTCCATTCGTCTTTTTGATTGTTGTAGTCCTGCAAATATCTATCTAGCCAATTTTTCAAAGCTTCTCGATCTTCTGGTTGGGATTGCCAAACAGTGATATCTCCTGTAGGTTTAACAATAAACGCCAGAATTTTATCGTCGAGAATATACCACTCGATAATGGTTGTACCTTCATCTAAAGTTGTCTGGAATGAGTCGAGTTTGAAATCAAAACCAACACTTAAGTACTGGTTTTGCAATTCATTACGCTGCTGTCGCAATTGATTGAGATGTTGTGCTAATTCTTGGGTATTTTCAGTTTTACCATTTTGGATTCGATATTGTCCTATGGCTATTTCATCTCTGTATTTTTCTAGTTGAATAACTACTTCTGGAGGGAAGATGGTTTTAGCGTCACGTTCCAGGATTTGTTCAACTAAATTGCGGGTTTTACTGCGTTCAGCATATTCAATTGCTTCAGTAGTCTTATTTAATTGCAAGCAAACTTTTACCATGCGGCTATAAACTTTGTTAAACTGCTCCGCTTGTTTGCGTTTGCTTTCTTCACCAGATACTATTTCTGATCGTAAATATTCTATGGTAATAATGACAGACTTAAAATTATTGTATGCTAAGTCAAACTGGTTTGCGTTTTGGTAAGTAATTCCCAGTGAGAACAAAGTTTCTGCATGGTCTTGAGGCAAAGCTTCTCTGGTTCTGACACTTAAAGCCGCAGTAAAAGCAGCGCTCGCCATTTCGATGTTATCTGCCCTGTCTTCTTTGATTCTGTCCAAGTAGGCAACAGCGAGATTATTTTGCGTTGCTGCCCAGTCAACAGGCAAAGCTTCTTTAGTGTAGACAGTTAAAGCCGCAGTATGTGCAGCGATCGCCTTTTCCAGATTCTCAGCTTTATCTCCCTCGATTCTGTCAGAGTAGGCAGCACCTAGATTATTTTGCGTCATTGCCCAATCTTGGGGAAAAGCAGTGCAGGTGTAAATTTCCAGTGCCTGAGTGTAAGCAGCGATCGCCTTTTCCAGATTCTCAGTTTTATCTCCCTCAATTCTGTATAAGTAAGCACTCCCCAGATTAAGTTTTATCCTTGCCCATTCTTGGGGAATGGCAGTCCGGGTGTAAATTTCCAGTGCCTGAGTGTAAGCAGCGATCGCCTTTTCCAGATTCTCGGCTTTATTTCCCTTAATTCTAAGTGCGTAAGCATTCCCCAGATTATTTTGCATCCTTGCCCATTCTTGAGGAAAGGCAGTGCGGGTGTGAACTTCCAGCACCGCAGTGTAAGCAGCGATCGCCTGTTCTAAATTCTGGGCTTTATCTCCCATAATTCTGAGTGAGTAAACATTGCCCAGATTATTTTGTGTTGTTGCCCATTCTTGGGGAAAGGTTTTGGGGGTGTAAACTTCCAATGCTGCAATATAAAAAGCAATCGCCTGTTCTAAATTCTGGGCTTTATCTTCCTTGATTCTATTTCTGTAAGCACTTCCCAGATTAAGTTGTATCCCTGCCCATTCTTGGGGAAAGGCAATACGGGTGTAAACTTCGAGTGCTGCAACTAAAGAAGCGATCGAATTTTCGATGTTCTCTGCCTTATCTCCTTTAATTCTATCCCTGTAGGCATTTGCGAGATTATTTTGCGTACCTGCCCAATTTTGAGGCAAAGCTTCTCTAGTGTAGACATTTAAAGCAGCAACAAAAGAAGCGATCGCATTTTCGATATTCTCTGCTCTGTCTCCACGAATTCTAGAATAGTAGGCAGTTGCGAGATTATATTGCTTTGCTGCCCATCCAATAGGCAAAGCTTCTCTGGTTCTGACACTTAAAGCCGCAGTATAAGCAGCGATCGCATTTTCGACGTTCTCTGCCCTGTCTCCATGAATTCTAGAATAGTAGGCATTTGCGAGATTATTTTGCGTTGCTGCCCAATCAATAGGCGAAGCTTCTCTAGTTCTGACAGTTAAAGCAGCAGTAAAAGCCGCGAGCGCAATTTCGACGTTCTCTGCCCTGTCTCCTTTGATTCTATCGCTGTAGGTAATTGCGAGATTATGTTGCGTCATTGCCCATTGTTGAGGCAAAGCTTCCCTAGTGTAGACAGTTAAAGCAGCAGTAAAAGCCGCGAGCGCATTTTCGATGTTTTCTGCCTTG
>JAWQFQ010000443.1:0-3279 GCA_035967975.1 Scytonema sp. PMC 1070.18 | reverse complement strand
CCTACACCCCTACACCCCTACACCCCTACACCCTCATATCTAACTTGGATATACAGGTAATGTAAAGTGGAACCAAGCTCCACCTTGGGGATTGTCATCTACCCAAATATGACCGTAGTGCGCCCGAATGATGCGTTGACACAAACACAAACCAATTCCATAACCTTCTGTAGCTTCATCTCTTTCCAAACGGTAATGGTTTTCAAAAATGCGATCGCGGTTTTCTTCAGGAATACCGGGTCCAGTGTCTCCCACGCTAAATTGAACTTTTTGGGTTGTTCGGTGAAGTCCAGCAACAGTAATAATACCTTGAGAAGGTGTATATTTTATAGCATTATCTAATAAGTTAATCAGGACTTGTCGTATGCGCTCTGGATCAGCATAAACACAGGGCAAGTCTTTGGGAATATCTTTTTGGATCTTTTGGGATTTGGCAGTGTGGCGATCGCGTAATTCTTCAAGGACATCTTGACAAAGTTTGTCCAAATCCACCTTTTGCGGTTGAATAAGAAATTCCCGATCGCTATTACGACCAACTTGCAAAAGGTCAGTAATCATACGGTCTATAGTTTTTGTTTGGCTTCGGGCTTGTTTGAACAAATGCACTGTCATGTTTGGTGTGAGACGCTCGAAAGCCCCTGATTCCGAATTATAGTTGGATTGTAAAGTATCCATTGCAATGGAAGCTGCAGTGAGAGGATTGCGGAGGTCGTGGGCTAGGATGCTGATAACTCGGTCTTTGAACTGTAGCTGTTCTTTTAGCTTCTCATTTTCCTGTTTGAGGCGAAAGATTTCATCTGAGAGTCGGATGAGTTCGGCTGAAACAGCTACAGAACGAATTGTAGATTTAGGTTCTTTGCCACGACCATTACCGTCATCACTTTCTTGTAAACCATTCTGTAATTGTAAGGACGCGTCCACTGCAGCTTGCCAACGGGGCCACCAAGTTCTCAATTGAGCTGTAATGTTGCTACCAGCCAGGATTTGTCTTGGTTCCGGATGAATTTTAATTAGAGCTGGCGTGGCTACCAATTTGAAGTGTTCTGCCAAATAGGGTTGCTGCCCGACATCAATAATTTGGAGATCGAAATCATACTCAGCCTGCAATTCTTTTAGGTACGAACGAATTCGCTGCACTTGTTGCTTGGACTTGGGACGTCCATCGACAAAAAGTAACAGTTGTAGTGGAGCCTCAGAAGAAATAGGCTGATCCTGGGAAACTTGCATGTAATCGTGTTTCAGCACTGGTAACAAACCGACGACGCGTGGTAGTGAGAGTAAAATTGACTGGCGGCTGTTGATGGAATGGTCGTTCTATTTTTTTCAATTTAATATCTATTTTAGATTTTTCAGACTCCTATCCAACAGTGGGTTTTTACGATGAGATACATTCTTTTTAGCCTTTTAGTGCCTTTTTGCCTAGATTCCTTTTCTAGAACGTCCCTTGCTGCTGAATTTAAGTCGAAATCTTTAGATTTATCATCTCTGGCTTTCAGCCCACGCGAAAGCTTCTACACGACGGCTGGTCGGTTAGTACAAGAGCACATTAACTTAGTGGCTCGGATTGAACAAGCCATCTCTTCCCCAGACCCCAATAAAGTGCGAGCTGTGCGCGGTCAATTGTCTGTCCAAACTCATGCTGTGGAACGTTTTCTCTTTCGACAGTACAATCGTCCTGAAGCTCTGTGTAAACAAGTACAAGATTCGGCAAATTCTCCTATTATAGCAGAAGAGTGGTCGCAATCACAAACCAAAATTTACTGCTCTTTGTATGCTTCTAACCAAGATCTGCTAAAACTTGCCCCACAGCTAGACGTATTATTATCTCGGCGTGGTGAACTAGCCTTAGTCCGAGATTTACCTCTCGTCAGTGGCGAGCGACAATCAGACCCGGTACTTTCCATATCGTCTGTACAGCGTCCCAATCTAGCAAAACCAGCGACACCTTTCTCGACACAAGAGCCAAATTTACCTACCGCTCCACCGCCAGTCGTTGGTAGAACTGCGAAAAAACCTTTGGCTAATTATGTACCACCGATGCAACCTGCTATTACAGCACCCGAAAGAGCGATCGCCATTTTGGAAGCCGCTAGGGTACATCTGGCGAATGGAATCGCAGCATTTCCCGCAGGAACTAAATTGTACGACCCAAAGGAAACAAATGCTGCACTTGAGCGATTTACCTACGACCTTGACCGCCAAGAACCACAAACTTACGCCAAGTTGCTGGATCTGCCAAACACTGGCATTTTCCGGGTATTGCCATATACAGCATATCTTCGTCCGTTGAACACTCTTCAAAATCGATTGCAGAAAAGTGTGAGCGAACGCTATCCATACCCATCCTTGGGCAAGGCGAGAGGAAGCTTTATCCCTAGTCTACCACTTCAGATCGTTGCCGATAACTTCCAGCTAAAAGCAAACGGTGTGGATTACAGTTTTATGGTTAATTTAGGAGATGTACCCTTAGAAAAATTAGATGCCAAGCTGCAAGCTGTTACACTGAAAACACGGGACTTTTTCTTAAACTACAAGCCCCCCAAACAGCTCGGAGCCCTACAAGTAGACAGACGGCGGTTCATCACTGGTCAAAACCAAAATTGGAACCAGAACAAAACCATATTAGCTAGCGCTAAAGTAGCACTTAATAACACCTACTTAGTCAGAACAATACAGTTTCAATTACCAGAGTTCATTTTAAGCGGTCAACCCATTTCCCAAGAACAGCGCCGTTATTTAGACCAATTACTCAAAACACAAGGTAGCGACATAATCCTCGCCTTCCGACCAGTTCGCCGCCGTTCTGATGGTAGCTACACTGTTCTTTGGCGGGTTTTAACTGAATTAAGCGAGCCACAAATTGAGGACTTAGAAAAATACGTTACTCCCTTCGGTGCTAGAAGATAACCTATAAAAAACCGCCTTTCCTCCCAATACTGCTCGGATATAACTTTTCCTAGCCTGCTGAAGTACAACTTTATCTGTGTTCATCTGCGTTCATCTGCGTTCATCTGCGGTTAATTCTTTCTTCGATGTACCTCACGCTTGTTGGGAATCGCTATATAGCAATCCTAAACCATTCGTAAATGCGAGAAACCCGTATTCTCAAAGAATACGGGTTTCTGGGTGATCGCAATTTTACATATCAAATAGGATTGCTATAGATGAACAATTAAACTATTTCTACTCATTTCAATTAATTCATGTCTAGCAAATAGTTCAGTAATTTTGTAGAAATTTTTAATCAATAAATTCTCAAGCTCTTGATTACTAATATTT
>JAWQFQ010000442.1:0-3294 GCA_035967975.1 Scytonema sp. PMC 1070.18 | reverse complement strand
GGGATCAACCAGTGCTTGAAATTACAACAAACCACTTTTCAAACATCCTCTAAGGTTCCTACGCCTTCTTCTGTGATATCAGCGGTATACGCCCAGATATCAAACTTGGCTTGGGATGACAACTCTGTTTCCAACGAACCGTAATGTTCAACACAAAACTCTTCAAACTCACCCATGACAAGATGAAATATCTCATCGGACACCTGCCAACATACACCGTATGCCCGTGATTTGAAAAAACTGAGGAGTTCTCTAACCGTGTTGCTGACTGTCCACTCTTGTGCGATCGCATACTTTGACCGATAACCTTTGCTGCGAAAATACTCTTCTACGTTGATTTCTTCAATGACTTTATTGATACGCTTCGGTGCTTGTTTCACTTCGTATTTAGCTAAAATAGCTCTCAAATAACTCTCAAATTCCATACGTGCAGGAGGAGTTATCCATTGAGCATTGAGATAAAAACCACGTGGTTTCAACACGCGCTCAACCTCATCCAGAAACATCTTCCAATTGGCAACGGTATGAACCATGTGAACGGTTAACACAACGTCAAAACTCCGCTCTGTAAAAGGCAACTGTGAAGCATCTGCATGGATCAGCTTCAGATTTTGAGGAATTTTGTGCAGTTTTTGTCTGAATTGGTGAAGCATTTCTTGAGAAACATCAATTCCCGTTACAGAATAGCCGCGTCTAACCAAAGGCAGAACATTCAAACCCGTGCCAACACCCGATTCTAAAAAAGATGTCTCAGGCGTTGCTTCTACTAATTCAAGAATAAAATCTGCCACTTCCTCAGCGACGGATTCTGTTAACCAACGAGTTTGGTCGTAGATGTGAGCAATGTTGTCGTAATAGTTAGGCTTTCCCATTTTGCTAAACTCTCTCCAGAAGTATTCCCACTAATCAGTTTTTTGTAACTCACGCCACCTTGCTGCTTTTTCATTTATCTGTTGGATAAACTCATCCTTCCCATCAACGTAACTATCAATGTCGTATGGATACTTTCTCGCCAACTCGCGCTTCAACTCACTATATTTCTGTGCGTCTTCGCGATGGACAATCATATAGTCTCTAAACGCTAAATGCTGCTTTACTTCTTTTGAGCCTACTTCAAATGCATGAACGTGATGTGTTCTGACACCATCTGTATTGTTTTTGCGAAAGAAACGGCGACCTGGAATACCAAACTCACCCATGACTTCATAGCCTAAAGCTTCCATAGATAGATTGCATCCATCTATGGAAGCGAGAGATTTTACCTCCACTAACAAATCAATAATCGGTTTCGCATAAATATTAGGTATTGCAGTGCTGCCGATATGGTGAATCGCAACTATATTGTCACCGAACACTTGCAAGATTTGTTGTTTTTCTTGTGCAAAGGCATCTCGCCACTTTAGATTATAAGGAAGAACTTCTATTTTTCTCATAGGGGGAGTAAATAATTCGTAATTTGTAATTCGTAATTAATTAAAAGTACAAGCCCTCGTTCATAATTTGTAATTATTGAAAAGCAATTAAGAATTGGAGCACTCGCGACTTGACTGGTTCTATGCTGACATAATAATCCAACGTTGCGGCTTATCAAAATAATTCAATTGCTTTGCTTGAGATTCTGCGATCGCTAAAAAGGCTGTAATGCTCATTCTTCCGTTGTGTAATGCGCGGAGAATTCGCTAGGGCGCGATACGGCTCCAAATGCTCTGAGGAGCGGGAAATAGAGCAAGAACGAATCATTATACGATTTGGTGACCTTGCAGTCTATCCTGATAATTCCAATCTGGAGGTACTCGACCAACTCAAAACAATTATGACAGATCCTAAAGTACGTATCCACGTCAGCCTTAACATTGGTGAAGCTTCTGCAACTGTTTGGGGATGCTATCTTTCAGAGGGCTATGTAGACATTAATAGTAAATACTCAACTTAATCGAATAAGAGTATAATTTAAAACAGGAAACGCCCGTACCATAGCACCGCCAGGACTTAACTCTAATTCACTCTGGTTGCTATACGGTCTCGTCCACCTTGATGCAGAATCACATATGATGCCCTGCCTGTCTCATCCACTACGAATGTCCGTTGAGCATTGATGACTTTCGCAAAAAACTTTGTTGAGGACTCTGGAAAAATTTCAACTCGTTCTTGTCCAGTCCATTGCATAAAAATGCGTGAGGACTCTTTTGTCACTGTCATAACCCATCCCGGCTCTAGTTCATATTGCCCTACGTAGACATCATAAATAGCAGGATCGAGTTCAATCGCTTGCCGTTGCTTAGGTTTATCGTAACCCACATTCCGCACTTCAAAATGTCGCCTCAAATATTACATAAATACTGACTGATATGAGTAAATATAAATACTAAAAAAATTTAAGTAAGCTGATATTTTACGTCTAACGGGAAAACTCGTAAAAAGCAAATAAAAAGCGTACAAATATAACAGCAATCAAAAAATAGCTATTAAGTATAGCTAATAATAAATTTTATCTATAAGCATAGTAATATTACGCAAAACGTTATTTTCTAAAAATAATTACTGGTGATACCTACTCTTAAAGAGCTTGTGTAATGGAAACATTTTAGCTACTTCCAAAAAGCGTTAAAGAGCGTCTGTTTTCTGTACGTTCGCTCAACTATTGAAGGGAAAGAGGAATTAATGGCTGACTAGGTAAGGAAAAAACCTTATAGAGGAGTTGATTGTGCTTCTTCGATGTAATACGTGGAAGAAGGTGGAGGGGAGAAACGATGTAATACATGGTAAAAGAAATTGAGGTTTTCCGTGTATTATATGGAGGAAATGAATTCTATTTAGAGTATCCGTTCAGGGGGGCGATCGCAGCGAAAAACCCCGGTCGGAATTTTTAGTGCTTATATAACCTATTTTATGGGTCAAGTTTTTTCTATTTGATTATTGATTTCTCAAAGTATATTCGTTCAGTACTCTATTTCTTCATCATCCTGATTTTTTGCTTTTTCCTTACTTGTAATCTTTTTGTACTTCAATTTGAAGTGCGGAATGTGGGTTTAATTCAAATTAAAGATGCCAATAACCATGTTACCAAGCATGAGTATGACGAACTAAATCGCCGTAGTGTTACTGTTAAGACTTGGTTTTCTAGGATACTCACCTCACTTACATGGATATCGAAAGTTATCATCAGTAAAGGATTTAAAGTGCGGACTCAACCAATTTTGGTTACTTTACTGAAGCCTGGAATCCCCCCAAATTATGAGTTGTCGGGTGAGGTTTGGGCGTCACCGCTCTCCCCTCCCCTAAGAACCGTACATG
>JAWQFQ010000441.1:0-3322 GCA_035967975.1 Scytonema sp. PMC 1070.18 | reverse complement strand
TAATACTTGTTATTGGCGCTACAGAAAAGTATACTTCTTAGCCGTTTTTAGTATAACGAAGTATTCAAATTTGAACACTTCGTTAGATGAGAGTTATTCTCAATTTTTCAAACAGTTCTACAAGAGGTGGCAAAGAAAGTAAAATTCAGTGTTGGCAGCTACTAGAAAGGTTGTGTTTACTGTTGTTACCAATTGACACACTTTCGCAATCCAGTCTCAAATTCTACATCTATAGTCATGGTCAGTCAAAGCAATGATTCTAAACAAAGAACAATTCAATGCTTGATGAATTGAACTACTAATTCTTTACTAACTTGAAGCTGCTGTTTCTCTTTCATACTGCTCGAGCAATCGCCCTATACTTCTAGGTGAGATATCGGAAACAATTTTTCTACGTACTACTTCAGAGGCAATCAGCTCGTTTTTTGCATTTTTTGAACGATGGCTTCTATCAACCCAGTGACTAATTTCAATAATTTTATCGACTTCAGCCGACTTGCACTTTCTAGGTCTTCCGTCTTTTGATTCTAAAAATTGTCGGATTGATTCCCTTAACTCTTCTTCTGTTTGTGCTGTAAATGTTGCGTTTAGCCACTTTTTACGCCATGTCGATACGTGATGGAAGCTAGTCGCCGTTTTTTTGCATATGTTTGTATTACTCTCTCCCTTGGCAGCTTCAAGAATAATAAGTGCCCGTTTGCTGATATACTCCTCTTCTGTCTCAGCAATGGACTCCAACAACCTTTTTTCTACCTCGTTTAGCTCTACAGGAGGCGCTTTGGGAACTGGCATTCCTTTCTTTTTACCTCTTTTTACTCAATTGGTTTTGCCAAAAATTTATTTAGCTGATATACTTTTTTAGTATAAACTATTGTCTTAATAGATCAAGACCTTGTTGCACCAAGGTCTTGAAAGAAGAGCTAGCCAACCTGCTAAGCAGGCTGGACAGATGCTCTCTGTTCAATAAAACCTCTCCCTATATTATCATGAATCAACTCTTCTGTGAAAGCTTTCCTTTGAATCGGTATTTTGTATCTCCGTATTCGCGGTTTATAAAGTACCTAATTAAACTCAGTATCATTTGCTTTTCAGCATACATTGTCACAAAAATTTACTTGCTTTTACAGCAGATACACATCTATTTTGCTTTTTCTAAAAACCCAATAGTTTCTTAAGAACTTAGCATTTGGGCTGATTGTAATTCTCCAAATGCTTTTTAATGGGGCTTTAAGCATTTGAAGAACGACAAGCGCGGGCGGCTAAAGTTCTATTGTCTTTACGTGGATTATAGAGAAAATCGAGTATTAATATGCACCAGTCAGACCCTCATCAGGTTGTTCATCTTCCTGTAGATGAACTCGTTGTTCACCCAAGATTAATAGAAATTTACGGTGAAGATGAAAATCGTCCGTCATTGTCAGCGAGTATTGAGCGCGAGATGAAAATTATCGTTCCAATAGAGGTTTCAGCACGCACGGGTGTCAATGTTGTCATTGCGGGTAAGTGTCGGTTACAAATAGCGAAAAAGCTAGGTTTTGCAACTGTTCCAGTCATTTTTGGTGAGTATTCCAGTGCAGAAGAAGAGTTGAATGCTCTATACAACTTCAATCTTCATCGAGAGGAAAAAACTCATTTCCAGAAGTTTCTTGAAGGTGCTTACTGGGAACCTATGCTTAAAGAACAAGCTAAAGAGCGACAGCGTTTAAATGGAAAGCGACTAAACGATCGCAAATCAACGAAGTATTCAAATTTGAATACTTCGATAAGTGAGAAAGATTCGCAATTTACTCGGGAATTATCAGTTCTTCAAGAGGTTGCAAAGACAGTAAAACTCAGCGTTGGCAGCTACCACAAAGGGAAAAAAGTATATGAGTTAATTTCTCAATTAAAACAGAGAGGCAAATTCCGCTCGGTGGAAGCTTTGCAGACAGAACTCAACCGCAGCATAGACTCCGCTTACAAATTTGTGTGTAATGAGCGTCGGGAGCAGGTATTGAATGCGATTGAAAATGGAGAGGTTAATACCATTCGTGAAGGGAATGCTCTTGTGCAAACAGGTTCTCGCAATCCCTGGCGTCAGTTTGAAATTGGGCAAATCTATTTATTTAAAAAGGAGCCGCGTCCAGATTATTATCGCCAAGGTCGGGTGATTAAAATCACAGACAAGTTTGTCGTCTTTGCTTTTCGTCACTCTAAAACCAATTTGTTGGAAACCATAAACATAAGACCGCACAATATAGAGGCAACACGACTTGAGGAACCATCAATGAAGGACAGAGAACGAATATTACGGTTGTTAGAGAAATATAGTTCAATTCATCCACTACGGGTAGCACTGACGGAAATGCTGAATACAACATATTTGACGATGGAGGAGGAACGATTTTTAGCGTATTTCGAGACAGGCGGATACGAAGCAATGATTAAAGAACGCGAGATGGAATTTGAAAGTAAAGATGAAAAAAGCTCGGACTGTCGTGCTGCATAGGAAACCCCATACCCCACACCCTAATCATGAGCAAGTATATCCGCACGAACCGTAGCAATCCATGTCCTGTTTGTGGTGATACACGCGGACGCTGCCGTCATCTACCAGATAGCCCCGATACTATATTGTGTATGACGGCGACGGATGCATATTCAGCACCTCCGGGTTGGCGCTTTCTCAAACTCACTCGTGATGGGTTATGGGGAATAGTACGGCAGGATACTGGAGATACTGATGAAGCTTCGAGACGCGAGTGGGCAGAACGTTGGCGTTCCTTACAAGCTGAACGTTTACAACAAGAAAAAGCCCGCCATGCTGCTAGTTTGAGTGAAGAAGCTCGCGATCGCGAAGTCCGAGATATTCTGAGACAACTGCGGTTATGTTCCCAGCACTATGAGGATTTGAAGCGCCGGGGACTCAGTGATGAGTTGATAGCCGCAGGACAATTTAAATCCGTTGAACAATGGCAAAAACTCAATCAAGAAGTTTCTTACCGTTTGGCAGGAGTTTCTCTTGGCGGACGTTCATTAGTAACCCCCCAAGCTGGTTATCTTTGTCCGGTATGGAACCCTTTTGGACAAATAGTTGCTTGGCAGCTGCGGGTTTGGAATCCAAAGGATGGTACACCGAAATATTTGTGGCTATCTTCTCGCACAAAGAAACGCCCCAATGGAGCAACCGCCCACCTACCCAATGGCGAATTACCTCTAACTTTCTGTACTCCACATCAAACCACCCCACAGTTAAAACATTTATTCGTTGAGACAGCAGAGGAGCAGAGGAGCAGAGGAGACATTACTATCAGTCCCCCAGTCCCCCCTACACCCCTACACC
>JAWQFQ010000440.1:0-3334 GCA_035967975.1 Scytonema sp. PMC 1070.18 | reverse complement strand
TTCACGTCCGGTTTTGAAGACAAGTCGCTCTGGCGACGGAGCGGCTTAGTTTAATACGACCGTAGCGAGAATTAGATTGTGGCAGGTTTCGCCTAAGAAGCCTCTGCCACGACTTGCTCTGTCAGCAGAATCGAGAGCGTCTTTAGACCTGAGAGTGTCAATAATCATCTCTCTGATGGAAAGACCTCCCAAGGTATGTCCTTTTCGGAACTTCTTTAACTCTTCAATGACTGCTCTGACATCATGCTGTTGCTCTTGTTTCACAGGAACAAGTCGTGCAATGGGGACTCCATGCTTTGTAATCATAAATTCCTCTCCCTTTGCAACTCTTTCAAGAAGGCTGGGAAGATGTGTCTTTGCTTCGTATGAACCGATTGAATCCATAAAATATTTAGACTAGCTTTAGACTAGTCTAAGTGTTTTTGGGTGAACTATCTAGGTACTAACAACTATCTACTAACTCCATGCAGGATGAGATAGCAAAGAAGCAATAACTCGTACACCACGTAGTTGGTTTGACAATGGCAAATGACCCCTAGGAGCGCTTAAATCCCATATAAATTCGTTGGGATATCTTGTCCAGTTATTACCTTTTTTCCAGGCAATTTTTGTCCAAAGATTATCCCAGTTTTTACCCAAGCCCAACCAGATTTCTCGCTGTACAGAAAAGCCAAATTTGCCTTCCGAGTGGACTACCCATAGGGTGTTTATTGTCTGCAAGTCGATGATTGGGAAATTTTCGACTTCAGTAAAATACAACCACTTTCTTTGTACTGCAGCCGCTCCTGCTAATTCACACATTTTTTGTAGCGTGATGCGATCGGCGGCTTGGAAATCGTGGACTGCAAGGAGCTGCTGTAGGGGACTGTAATCAATACCACAATCAGATTTTAGGGGTACGATCCCATTGGGGAAGTAAGTTTGTAAAAATTCTTTTGCCTTGGGTGAATTAGAGTTATATAAAGTATGGTATACTTTTCCGTCTACCCAAGTTGCTGAATTTTCCCGACGTTGAAATAGAAATTCCATCAAGACATCCAATCCCCCATCTCCCAGGTTAGCTAGTTGTGGGATAACCTGCTGTTGGACGCTAATAGACCCAGCGACTAGAGGTTGACGGAGGGATTCGATGTCACTAGCATTGCCTGATACTATGATTGGGTCTGTCATGCCATTACTCGTGAAATGCTATTGGTGAATGAGTTCGGAGCTATCAGTTTTGCGGAAAGCTGAGTACTGATAGCGATGAGTAGTTTACAGGAAATCGCAAAGAATGCCTACTGCTTTCTGGCGTGTAGGTGCTTTTATGCTATGAATATTACTGATTATTTCCGGAACAGTTTTTTCTTGTTGAACGAAAAAGACTTAAACAGTAGACTAACCAAGTGTGTAGGCGGTAGAATAACTACGGTTTTATTCCATCCCACGCTAGTGACTCCACAATAAGCGAAAGGGAAAACTCTGCGCCTCATAAATCTATCAAAAAAAGACACACAAAAATCTGCTAGCTTTCTAAAGATCGGTTTTCTACCTTTGGGCTTATAGCTCTAAGGTTACGTAAGTTGCAGCACATAGCCATCAGGAGTGTTTGATGTACGATAAAATTACCCCGCCCACAACGGGAGCAAAGATTGCTTTTAAGAACGGTGAGCCAGTTGTTCCAGACAATCCAATTATCCCTTTTATTCGAGGTGATGGCACGGGGATAGATATTTGGCCGGCTACTCAAAAAGTGCTGGATGCTGCCGTAAAAACGGCATATAAGGGCAAGAGAACAATCAGTTGGTTTAAGATTTACGCAGGGGATGAAGCGTGCGAACTTTATGGTACGTATCAGTATTTACCCCAAGACACCCTGACGGCAATTAAGGAATATGGGATTGCCATCAAAGGTCCTCTCACAACTCCCGTCGGTGGTGGTATTCGTTCTCTAAATGTAGCATTGCGTCAAATTTTTGACCTTTATGCCTGTGTGCGTCCTTGTCGTTACTATGCTGGTACGCCCTCTCCTCATAAAAACCCTGAAAAGCTAGATGTCATTATTTACCGTGAAAATACGGAAGATATTTATTTGGGAATTGAGTGGCGTCAAGGAAGTGAAATTGCTGACCGCTTAATTTCTATTCTCAACAACGAACTTATTCCCAGCACTCCAGAACATGGCAAAAAGCAAATTCCTCTGGATTCTGGTATTGGCATTAAACCTATTAGCAAAACGGGTTCCCAACGTCTCGTTAGGCGTGCTATGAAACACGCCTTACAACTTCCCAAAAATAAGCAAATGGTGACTTTGGTGCATAAAGGTAACATTATGAAGTACACCGAAGGTGCTTTTCGTGATTGGGGCTATGAATTGGCAACAAATGAGTTTCGCAATGAGTGCGTCACTGAACGCGAATCTTGGATTTTGAGTAATAAGGAGAATAACCCCAATATTTCTCTAGAAGAAAATGCCCGAATGATTGACCCTGGTTTCACTGCTTTGACTGATGAGAAAAAAGCTCAAATTGTCAAGGAAGTTGAAACAGTTCTTAATTCTATTTGGGAAACTCACGGTAATGGTCAGTGGAAAGACAAGGTGATGGTCAATGACCGCATTGCTGATAGTATTTTCCAACAAATTCAAACTAGACCGGATGAATATTCCATTCTAGCAACTATGAACTTGAATGGAGATTATTTATCAGATGCTGCTGCTGCAGTTGTTGGTGGACTGGGAATGGGACCGGGAGCAAATATAGGTGATGTGTGTGCCATTTTTGAAGCAACCCACGGTACTGCACCCAAACACGCAGGATTGGATAGGGTAAATCCGGGTTCGGTGATTCTATCTGGTGTGATGATGCTGGAGTATATGGGTTGGCTTGAAGCAGCAGATTTGATTAAAAAAGGGCTGGGCGATGCTATTGCTAATCGTCAAGTCACTTACGATTTAGCTCGGTTGATGGAACCACCCACCGCACCGTTGAAGTGTTCTGAATTTGCTGACGCGATTATTAAACATTTCAGCTAATTCTCTCGATAATGGGCGTCTCACCTGTCTTGGACCAATACGGTTAGTTTTAAGAGTTGCGTGGAGCACAGAAACCCGGTTTCTCAAAGAAACCGGGTTTCTTGATGGAGTTGCGTGGAGCACAGAAACCCGGTTTCTTAATGTTGCTTAACACCAACGGTATTGTGTCTTGGACAACTAGCGTGTAGGGTGGTCCACCCTACTACAAATTAAAAGTTTTTACTGTTTCTAATCCCTAATTCTTCAACCAGTTGGTAGACATGGAGACTGATACTTTTAAGCTGAACATAGTTGAACATCACTGCACAACTCAGCTATGAC
>JAWQFQ010000439.1:0-3342 GCA_035967975.1 Scytonema sp. PMC 1070.18 | reverse complement strand
GGTATGGGGGTGTAGGGGTGTAGGGGAACAATTGTGGAATTTTGAAATTGACAAAGTAAAATCCAGTCATCTCATTCCCCTACACCCTCACACCCTTACACCCCTACACCCCTAATTTCTCAAACAACTCCGCCAATACCACATTAGAAAACAAAAAACCTTCGGGATCGCTTAAACGCAATCGTCCTTCTGCAACTTCCACCCAGCCTCTGTTATAGAAGGGATCGCAACAGTGGTGAATTTTCTCGACCTTCTTGTCTCCAAATTGTTCTGCTAGCATCGCCAAGTCGATCCCCTCTGCCAAACGCAATCCCAGCATTAAAATTTCTAATAGAACTTCTTCTGGTGGTGTAATATTGCAATCAATTGCTGCTCCATTTTCTACCCAACGATAGTATTCCTTTGTTGTGCGTGGACGAGTAAAGCGTTTTCCCTCAACGTAACTCGCTGCACCCATCCCAAAACCATAGTAGGGGCGGTTTTCCCAATAAACCCGATTGTGGCGACACTGATGTCCCGGTTGAGCGTAGTTAGAAATTTCATAGTGTTCGTACCCCGAACTTTTGAGAAATTGCTGCGCCATTTGATACATTTTGACGGTGGTTTCATCTGTGGGTAAAGGGCGATCCCCTGGTTTGTAGTAGCGACCAAAGGGAGTCCCCAACTCGATAGTCAGGTCGTATATGGAGATATGTGTCGGTGATAAAGCGATCGCTTTTTCCAAAGAGTCGTACCACCTGTCTAAAGTTTGATGCGGTAATCCTGATATTAAATCTATGCTTAGATCGGGAACACCCACTTGTCGAATTAAGTCAATAGCTGCGAAGATATCCTTAACGGAGTGCGATCGCCCGCAAACTTGCAATAGATCGTCCTGAAAAGCTTGTACACCCAGACTTATCCGATTTACACCAGCACTGCGGTAACTTTGAATATGAGATAAATCAAACGTACCTGGGTCCATCTCCATTGAAATTTCTGCTTGAGGAGAAATGCCAAACTGCAACTCTAACGCCGCTAATATCCTTGCTAACTGTTCCGCAGACAGAAGAGAGGGAGTCCCACCGCCGAAGAAAACAGTTTTTAACGGTTGACCAACAGCAGGTGTCATAGAAATCTCTTGACACAAAAATTCAATATACCGAGACATTGTGCCAGAAGTTTCCCCTCGCAAACGATCCCCTATCACAGAGACGGGGAAATCGCAGTAAAAACACCTGCGTCTGCAAAAGGGGATATGAACATAAGCAGAGAAGGGGATTTCAGAAACAGTGACTTGATATGGCATTTCGATAACAATTGTAACGCTCGTTGAAAGAATTAGAACCCATGAAAATTACTGTGAAGTTTAGATTTTTTTATCGTTTTATAACAAAAAGATGAAAAAGATAAAGCACAAAACTCTTTGGTTATAATGATTGCAGATGTTGTCAGCCTAATTTCTTAGGATGACCGTAATTATTCCATAAATATATCTAACCGAGGAAACAAAGAATACTTTATTTTCTCGGAAAACACAGTTCCAGGAAAACAAAAAACAATGATTGATGCCATTATCATTTTCTCATTTGTCCTGGCAGCAACGGGGATAGGTTACTACAGTACAGGTTTACTCCCGACCGGAACACTAGCAAGCGTTTCCAATCTAGAAGCTTTACGCTTAGTTGTTGCTGCTTTCGCTGCCATAATTGGGGGTGCTATTGGGTTAAGTTTCCAAACGGCTTACCGACGTTTAGAAATACAATTTCGAGAGTTGCCCCTCGAAGTTATATTAACTCGTGCTATTGGTTTGGTAGTTGGGCTATTGATAGCAAACTTAATGTTAGCCCCTCTATTTTTGCTCCCCATTCCAGCAGATTTTAGCTTCATTAAACCATTGATAGCAGTGGTTGGTAGTATCGTCCTGTCTTACACGGGAATGAATTTAGCCGACTCCCACGGGCGTGCATTCTTGAGGTTGTTAAATCCCAACACTGTAGAAACAATGGTAGTGGAAGGAACTCTTAAACCTGCCAATACCAAAGTCCTAGACACAAGCTGCATTATAGATGGTCGCATCGAAACACTGCTAGAAACCGGGTTCTTAGAAGGACAAATTATCGTACCTCAATTCGTCTTGCAAGAACTCCAACAAGTAGCAGATGCTACTAAAGACCAAAAGCGCGTGAGGGGAAGACGGGGACTGGAGATTCTCAACCGAGTTAAAGCGTCTTATCCAGATCGGATCTCAATCAACTCCATTGATTATGATGACATTGCTACTGTAGATGCCAAACTCGTGCGCTTCGCTCAAGAAATTAACGCTACATTATTGACAAACGATTACAACTTGTCAAAAGTAGCTAGCGTTCAGAAAGTGCCTGTCTTAAATGTAAACGATTTGGTTAATGCAGTTCGTCCAACCTACCTACCGGGCGATAACATAGACATCAGAATCCTTAAGGAAGGTAAAGAACCCAGTCAAGGTATTGGTTATCTTGATGACGGGACAATGGTTGTTGTTGAAGAAGGTAGTCCTTATGTAGGGGGAGAGTTGCGGGTGACTGTCACCAGTGCTTTGCAAACTTCCGCTGGACGGATGATTTTTGCAAAGCCCCAAGCTTCAGCAATAGCATAATTAATGGAATGGACAGCTGGAGTAAAATTACCCCTGGCTAACTAAGTTTGAGCCGGGGGATTAAAAACCACAGAGGCGCAGAGGACACAGAGGTAAGAGTTAGAGGATGTTTGAAAAGTGGTTTGCTGTAATTTCAAGCACTGGTTGATCCCCCTTAAAAAGGGGGGAAAACACTCTTAAAGTCCCCCTTTTTAAGGGGGATTTAGGGGGATCTTCAAGTAGTATTGGAATCGGGGGACTGAGAGGGTCTAACGCTGATAAATCTCTAAAGGTAGAGCGTCTGGGTCTTGAAAAAAAGCAAATTTTTTGCCTGTAATTTCATCAAATCTAATATTTTCTACTTCTATTCCTTGCGACTTTAAATAACTAACTGTTTGCTCAATATTATCAACTTCAAAAGCCAAATGCCTTAAACCACAAGCCTCAGGTTTGCTTACTCTTTGAGGAGGATTAGGAAAAGAAAATAACTCTATTTGATAACTATCCCCCACTTTTAAATCCAATTTATAAGAATTTCTTTCAACACGAAAAGTTTCTTGAATAACAGAAAACCCCAAAACTTCTACATAAAACTTCTTGGAAATTTCGTAATCAGAACAAATAATTGCAACGTGATGAATTCCATTAACTTTCATCTTCTTTATTTCTTACTGTTTTGCTCTTAGAAGTATGTGAACTACCTACACCGACCTGAGGCAGGTACGGTGTAGGCTTCTGGCATCCCC
>JAWQFQ010000438.1:0-3398 GCA_035967975.1 Scytonema sp. PMC 1070.18 | reverse complement strand
GGGGGATCAACCAGTGCTTGAAATTACAGCCAATCACTTTTCAAACATCCTCTAATGCTAGGAGTATGGTCAGTATGACTGAGTTACTAGAAAAAGCAATAGCAAAACTAAAAACTTTACCAGTTAGCGAGCAAGATACTATAGCTTTGATGATTTTAGAAGAACTCAAAGATGATATGCAATGGGACGAATTATTCGCAAGCTCCCAAGATACTTTAGCTCAACTAGCAGCCGAAGCAATGGCTGAACATCGTGCAGGTAAAACACAAGATTTAGATCCAGAAAAATTGTGAAATCACGTACAACAGTTAGGTTTCGCCAATCCTTTGCTGAATTATGTTAATCAGAACTGTTGTTATTATGGATAAAGCATCCTTTCATAGAAGCAAGAAAATTCAGGAAAAAATAAATGAGTTGAGAGATAAAAAAATAGAGATATTTTGGTTACCATCTTACTCCCCCTCAATTGAATTTAATAGAGATTCTCTGGCGATTTATGAACTATGAATGGATAGAAATAAATGCCTACCAGAGTTGGGGGAATTTAGTTAGTTATGTTGAAAAAATCATTCAAGATTTTAGAAAAAAATATGTAATTAATTTTACATCACAATCCATTCATTTAAAAAGCTGATATGAACTTTTTTAATAAGCTAAATGGAGCGATCGCACAAAATCAAAGTGTCCTTTTTGTAGGACTCGATCCCAACTTCGAGATGATGCCCAGGCGCTACCAATCTCAGGATATCATGAATAGTCTGTGGGATTGGTTGCAATTTATCATTACTGAAACAACTGATAAAGTTTGTGCGTATAAGCCAACACTAGGATTCTATCAAGCTTTAGGTGCTCCGGGTTTAGAATTGCTACAACAAACTCTAGCCGCTATCCCCTCGCACATTCCGGTTATCTTAGACGCTAAACATAGCGACTTAAACACGAGTACTGTTTTTGCTCACACTGTATTTGCTGAGTGGGGTTTGGATGCGATTACTTTAAGCCCCTATGCTGGACAAGATCATGTCGCACCGTTTTTGGTGTATCCAGATAAAGCTGTTTTTATTTTGTGCTGTACTTCCAATCCAGCGGCTGTAAAATTACAGCAATACCCCACACAGGAAGCACCCCTTTACTTACAGATAGTCACAGAATCCAGAAACTGGGGGACTCCAGAACAATTATGCTTGGAAGTAGGAACGACAAATCCTGATGTTTTGGCGCGGATTCGTGCGTCTGCTCCTGAAAGAATTATTATGACTCGTAGTATCTGGGCAGAGGGAAGCAACTTTAACCAAATTTTAGCATCTGGTCTTAATACAGATGGATATGGTTTGCTAATTCCTGTTCCTCAAGATATGTTAGCACAGGATGATTTATCAGAACAAGTCCGGTCTCTGCGAGAGAAGGTGAATCAAGCAAAAACAGAAACTTATCATGATGTGTCTAGTTGTTCTGTATGGGTATCTAATGTTTGTTTGCTAGATAAACATCCCCTACAGGATTTGATTTTGCAGCTTTATGATATTGGTTGCATTATGTTTGGGAATTATGTACAAGCCTCTGGTGCTGTATTTCCTTATTATGTTGATTTACGCAAAATTATTTCCAATCCTCAACTGTTCAATCAAATTCTCAGTGCTTATGAGGAAATTTTAAAAACCCTTAAATTTGATAGAATTGCGGGTATTCCCTATGGGTCTTTACCAACTGCAACTGGTTTAGCTTTACGTCTTCATTGTCCAATGATTTTTCCACGCAAAGAGGTAAAAGCTCACGGAACTCGAAGATTAATTGAGGGAGAGTTTTTTTCGGGTGAGACGGTTGCGGTTGTTGATGATATTCTTATTAGTGGTAAAAGTGTTATGGAGGGAGCAGAAAAGTTAAAATCTGCGGGGTTAAAGGTGAATGATATTGTGGTTTTTATTGACCACGAACAAGGGGTACAAAATAGGTTACAGGAAAATGGTTATCGGGGTTATGCTGTTTTAAGGATGTCGGAAATTACAGAAACTCTTTATCAAGCTGGACGGATTAATGAAGAGCAATTCTTGGCTTTGAAAAAAGAGTGAAATGAAGGTTTGTGGTTAATATGGTTTGGTTAAGTTTTGGCAAAATCTACGTTGATGTAGATATGAAACCGCAGATGCACGCAGATACACGCAGATGAAATAGTTGATTCTACCTCTAAAGTTTATGACTAAAGGGGGTGGTTTTTTGGTTTTAAGGATGTCAGTATGCTGATAGCTGAATGCTGACATTGACCATTCTGCAAATACTATCTATTTTCTATGGCTATTTCACTTAATAAACTCCTACAACTGTTAATTTTAATCCTCATATTTCCTCTAATTTTTCTCAATGGATGGCTGGCTTTTCAGGTGTTTCAATATTTTAAACCTATAGTTATAACTCTTGTTTTAGCCAGTTTATTTGCTTTTATTTTGAATTATCCTGTTTCTATTCTTGAAGAAAAAGGAATGAAAAGAAATTATGCAGTTATCTTAGTGTTTTTATCAACTTTTATCATTATAATTGCGTTAGGGATTACTTTAGCTCCTGTTATTTTACAACAGTTCCATGAAATGGTTAAAGTTTTTCCTCATTGGGTTGATTCTGGGGAAGAAAAAATTCAAAGTCTTAATGATTGGGTGCTGAAACAAGGGGTCAATATTAATTTACATCAAATTTTTTCTCAGATAGCCAATCGTCTACCTGATGAATTTCAATTTTTTGTAGATAAATTGTTTGATTTTCTCATAGAAGCAATTGATAGTGTTTCAGAAGCGGTGATTACTATTGTTTTGACTTTTTATCTTTTGCTTGATGGAGAAAGAGTTTGGAACGGAATATTTAAGAAAATACCTTTTAATTTTGGGCAAAAGTTGGGGAAGTCAGTGCAGAAGAATTTTCAAAATTACTTAATTGGTCAGTTGGCTTTGGCTTTTTTGATGGGCGTTTCTCTGACGGTTGTCTTTTTACTTCTTCAAGTTCGGTTTGCTTTACTCTTTGGTTTGGGTGTAGGAATTTTAAGCTTAATTCCTTTTGGCGATGTTGCGAGTCTTGCCACTATTACTCTCATTATCGCATCCCATGACTTCTGGCTGGCGGTTAGGGTTGTTGCTGTTTCTGCTGTGATTGACCAGTTGATTGACCAGGCGATCGCACCTCGTCTCTTGGGTAGTTTTACTGGACTACGACCAATCTGGGTATTGATTTCGTTGCTAATTGGAACCTATGTTGGTGGTGTTTTGGGGTTAATCATCGCTGTACCCGTAGCTGGTGTTATTAAAGATGCGCTGGAAGGTTGGGTTCCTGAATCTGATTTTTCCAACACGGCTGTTGAAGGAAAAGATTTACCGGAAATGAATTATAGGGGGTAGGGGGTAGGGTGTTGGGTG
>JAWQFQ010000437.1:0-3474 GCA_035967975.1 Scytonema sp. PMC 1070.18 | reverse complement strand
AGGGGGGATCAACCAGTGCTTGAAATTACAGCCAATCACTTTTCAAACATCCTTTTAGCTGAAAGCTTAAAGTATACATAGTAGCCAAGGTTACTAACCAGCTTAACATGGCTTAATATGTACTACTCCTACTGTTAGAAGACAAAGCAAAAATAAGCCGTTAAATTTTTGATAGACCATTAATGAAGAAAATATGGTTTTGAAGAAATACTGAGGATATTTTGAATGGGAGCAGTAACATTCGCTGAGTTAGCGTCCTCAAGGAATCTTTTCATATTGGATGGCTTGAAAGTACTCCTGATAGAAGATGAACCTGACACAGCTACTCTATTTACTTTCATCCTCCAAGATGCAGGGGCGCAGGTGATACCCGTGATTTCTGTTGTAGAAGCGATCTATGCTTTAGACAACTTTCATCCCAATCTTCTAATCAGTATTAGACTTCCTACTAAAGATGGTTGCAAATTAATGAAAATTGTGCGTAGCCGTGAGGCAGAAAACGGTAAGATTTTACCTGCGATCGCTATTACGGGTTCTACTACTGATGAAGACTGTAAGTTTGTACAAGAAGCAGGTTTTCAAATGCACATATCTCAACCAGTTGATCCAAAGGAATTTACTCAAGCAGTGAGTAATCTTGTTTTCTGGAAATAACCGTCGTACTTAAAAAAGAAACTTTGTTTGCACCACACTCCTATGTGCAATGTATACCGAAGCAAACTTTACTCGTTAATCTTTCCATAACCCACTGTCCACTGACTTGGCTGCTTGAGTTCATCTAACTTACCTTGAGAGATGAGCCAAAGAGCAGCGCGAGTGGGGAAGAGTGCTTTCATGAGGTAATGTCCTGGTTTGGCTACAACACCTTCAGCAACGGTAGTACCCCCAAATGCTAGTACCCCACAGTAAGTTCCAGCGCCTTTAATGGTAACTGTGAACAACCAATCGTTTATATATCCGCCGGGAATCATGAAAATCGCATAAACGTTATGCTCCCCATACCAAGGCTCAACCGTGATTTTTTCGGGGTGGACATAATATCTATCATTTTTGGCGCGGATCACATTTGTTTTCTGACAAGTGAACGCATCTGGTAGTTGTGTGATATGTGCCCAACTGAGGATAATAACTAGGGTAAGTGTAAATAGGAGATACGTAATTTTACTTTTATACATTAGCGATAGATAATACAGTTGGTGTTAAATAAGACACTAAATCTTAATCATCTGTCATAACCATAACCTTTGCCAAAAAATTAAAACAATACGTTCATCTCTACCTCTTACTCCCCATTTTCTACTCCTATCTCCCGCTACAATACCTATTGATTCATTAGAGAGAGCTAAAATCCAGAATTTATGACGAATGCTACTCCAGTAAAAACTGAATATGAGGCGATAATCGGTCTTGAAACCCACTGTCAACTCAGTACCGAAACTAAAATTTTCTCTTCTAGTTCTACCGCATTTGGTGCTGACCCAAATACTAATATTGACCCAGTTTGCTTGGGTTTACCTGGCGTTTTACCTGTACTCAACCAAAAGGTACTTGAATATGCTGTGAAAGCGGGTTTAGCTTTAAATTGCCAGATTGCGAAATATAGCAAATTTGACCGCAAGCAGTATTTTTATCCAGACTTACCTAAAAATTATCAAATTTCTCAGTACGACCTCCCGATCGCTGAACATGGTTGGTTGGAAATTGAGTTGATTGATAAGGATGGTAATCCCACACGCAAACGGATTGGTATTACTCGCTTACATATGGAGGAAGATGCAGGTAAATTGGTACACGCAGGAAGCGATCGCCTATCTGGTTCTACTTATTCTCTAGTAGACTATAACCGTGCAGGTGTTCCATTAGTAGAAATTGTTTCGGAACCCGATTTGCGTTCGGGACAAGAAGCCGCTGAGTATGCTCAAGAGTTACGACGTATTGTACGCTACTTGGGCGTCAGCGATGGCAATATGCAAGAAGGGTCTTTACGCTGTGATGTCAATGTCTCCGTACGTCCTATCGGACAAAAGGAGTTTGGTACGAAGGTAGAAATCAAAAATATGAACTCCTTCAACGCCATCCAACGGGCGATCGAATATGAAATCGAGCGTCAAATTGCAGCAATAGAAGCAGGTGAGAGAATTATACAAGAAACTCGCCTTTGGGAAGAAGGCAGTCAGCGGACAATCAGTATGCGGACTAAAGAAGGTTCCAGCGATTACCGCTACTTTCCAGAACCAGATTTAGCCCCGATTGAGGTGTCAAAAGAACAACTAGAGGAATGGCGCAGCTATATTCCTGAACTCCCAGCACAAAAGCGCCATCGTTATGAACATGAGTTAGGGCTTACAGCTTATGATGCGCGAGTCCTAACAGAGGAACGTTCCACGGCTGAATACTTTGAAGCAACTCTTGCTGGTGGTGCAAGTCCTAAACAAGCAGCTAACTGGATTACTCAAGATATCGCCGCTTACCTAAACAAAAATAAACTCAACATCACCGACATTGCTTTGACGCCCGACAATCTAGCTAACGTCATTACTCGGATTGAAACTGGCAAAATCAGCAATGCTATTGCTAAAGAAAATTTACCTGAATTACTGAATGGTCGTTCTCCTGACGAACTTTTCAAAGGTAAGGAACTCATTAGCGATCCCAGTGTACTCGAAACCATTATTGAGGAAATAATAGCTGCAAACCCCAAAGAACTTGAAAAGTATCGCAACGGTAACACCAAACTTAAGGGCTTCTTTGTAGGACAGGTTTTGAAAAAGACTGACAAACTTGCTGAACCCAAGCTCACAAACGAATTGGTGGAAAAGAAGCTCAATAGCTAGCTTTGCTGACTATTGACAATTGACTGTTGACTGTTGACAGAAATACAGTCAGCAGTCAACCTTTAACGTTAAACTGGTTTTGTCTAAAGAATCTTCACAATATCTTTAAAGAATTTTCATGAATGAGGGGTGAGACCCCTCATTGCAAAAGTGATATACTATGTTAAGTAGATGCACCCTGATGATCTGGAGAGCTGTCCAAGTAGCTCTCCTTTTTATCTAGATAATTTCTCTTGAAAAAGAATTTTGTATTGAAATACACCAAAAGAAGCGAAATTTTAACTGATAATTTTTTTTTATTTAAGCTTTGGATATCTTCAAGAAATTTTTTAGTAAAAAACCAAATAGGGGGTCTTGCCCCTCACCATAAAACTGCTATACTATGTTAAGTAGATGCACCCTGATGATCTGGAGAGCTGCCCAAGTGGCTCTCTTTTTTTTTGCCTTGTTCTCGGTAGATATAGGGGTGTAGGGGTGTAAGGTTAACTCTTATAACAAATCGGTGGCTGCCGAGGAACCTAGGGGGGTGATCCCGGTGGGTGGCGGCCTACTATAAAAAAAAATGTGATGTGTCTGTGCTTCGTGCTTGTTTTGGTCTCTCATCGTCTCTGGTGATTGTTTACGTGTTATTGAGTGGGTG
>JAWQFQ010000436.1:3416-3502 GCA_035967975.1 Scytonema sp. PMC 1070.18 | reverse complement strand
CGGAGCGATTACCGATTTCCTTATCGATTTTTAAAGATTGCTGGTGGTAATCAATGGCTTTGCGGTAATCTCCCAGACTAGAGTAA
>JAWQFQ010000436.1:0-3316 GCA_035967975.1 Scytonema sp. PMC 1070.18 | reverse complement strand
CAGACTCCCCAGAGAACTAGCAATACCGGAGCGATTACCCATTTCCTTAAAGATTGGTAAAGATTGCTGGTGGTAATCAATGGCTTTGCGGTAATCTCCCAGACTAGAGTAAGCAATTCCCAGACTCCCCAGAGAACTAGCAATACCGGAGCGATTACCCATTTCCTTAAAGATTAGTAAAGATTGCTGGTAGTAATCAATGGCTTTGCGGTAATCCCCCAAATTACGATAAGCATTTCCCAGACTCCCCAGAGAAGCAGCAATACCTTGGCGATTGCCAATTTCTCGATAAATAGCCAATGACTGTTCCCAAGATTGCAATGCTTGTTGAAATTGACTGATATGAAACTGCTTGATACCTTGCTCAAATAGTCTGCCAGCTTCAGCTTTGCGGTTATTTACAGTTTGAGCAACTGCGGTTGAATTTAACAATGTGAGTTTAAAATTGACTCCGCAAGATTCAGAAATAGTGAGTGATAGAGTAATTAGGGCTAAGAGAAAATATTTTTTTAATTTCATCGGATTTACAGTTATGAAATCAACTGAGTAATGGTTTTAAATACCTATATCTATAAAACACAGCAGCCTATGCAATTTGAGGTTACTTTCTTTTCGGTGGAAGATTTTATTAAAAAAACCGCAAAGACGCAGAGAGCGCTGAGGAAAGAAATAAGGAGAGGTAGGTAATTTTAAAGTTAGATAAGAATAGTTAAAAATTAATTTAGCTCTTCCCCAAACCCAAGCGCATATAATTCCCAAAAACCACAAAGGGAAAGACTATAGGTACTAACACTTCAAAGGAAATATAAACCTGTAAACTCACCAAAATATAAACCACGCTGCTAATCCCAACAATCATCAATTCCCATCCCATTCTCCGAGGATTATTTTGTAATATTTTAACGATAATTTTACCAAATACAGACGCTATTAATACCATGATAAAGTTGGAAATTGCTATTACTAAATGTTGATTTAATAAATGATGAACCGTGTAAGCATGAGCTTCACCACCGGTAAAGGAGCGTTCCCCATCAAACACATCATTCCATCCTTTTTCACCTCTCCAAAAAGCAATTGGAAGCGGAATAAAATCATTATCTTCTCCTGCTTCATCTACTCCTGCTTGTTTATATCCCCCAGCAGCAATAATCGCGATTTTAGATTTCAGATTTTCCCTGACAATCCCAGGAGTTGGAGTACAAGAACCCAATAATTCACAAGCGGAAATGGTTTGATAAGCTTGTTTCGGAGGAATTGAATAATCAATTATTGGCTGAAACCATTGCAACAAGTTATTAGTTCGAGAAAATATCAACTTCTGTAAAAAATTTATTTCTTTATCTCTCTCTAAAATTATCGAATCCCGAAAATCAGTTTTACTCAACTGCGGTTGGGGTAAATCATTAGTCTGAGGATTTTGATTTACTAAAGAATGAGATAAGGCTAAAACATAAGGAAAAGGACAAGTTTCGGAACAATTATTTTTTGGTAATTCCACATACCATTTATATGAATTGATATCCCCAAGGGAACTTTGATTGAGATTGGCTATTTCTGGACTAACTCCATAATTTTCTGTTTCATCAGCACCCCAAATAAACCAAGTTCCTTTATCAATTGCGTTACTAACCGTTCGCTGTAGTTTTTGACTATTTTCTGGTTGTTGTTTATCCTTATCTAAAATATAATCTACCCCAATCACCCGAGCATTTCTCTCAACTAATTTATCGATAATTTTCCCTAAATAGCTGTAGTTCATATATCGCTCGTTAATAAATTCGACTTTATCTTTTTCGAGAGACTTATCATCAATTTGAACTAACAAAATTGGTGATTTTTGATTGGGAGGTGGGAGAGAATTTTGACTTCCTTGAATAACTTGACGATAAGCAGCTTGTAATAATAATCTTGGTTCTAAAAGTAAATCTTGGATGGGAGGAATTAAACTCAAACTGAGAAATGCTGTTAAATAAATTGCTTCCTTTTTAGTAGGTAAGCAACTTTTAATACTATGCCAAATTCCAAAAGGTTCCAAACGAAATAATTCCGATTGGGGATGACGAAATAAGGAAGGAATTAGATAAGTAGAAGGATAAATGAATTCTTTGGTTTCCTTGAGAAAAACACAAGCATCAATTAAAGCTTCATGAACATCCTTGTACTCAGCTAAACCGTTGAGAAACTCTACTAAAAACTCTTGCGCTACATTATTATGAATCGGTTCCCGCATTACAGCAACTTGCGGTAAACCCAAATTAATCAAAGATTCAGCAATGGAGATACCACTACAAGAATTAAAGATAGCAAATTGCAGTCCCCTGTCTCGCGCTTGTTGGAGTGGTTTTGCGATATCTTGAATTGCGATTGCGCTATTGGGAGCAATTTTTAAATCCCCTCCAGTCAAAGGTGTTTCGTTACTGTGTCCCGCAAAAAATAAAATATCCCAGCCTTTGGGTTCGCTAATTTTTTCCGCTATCTCTTGTTTGAGTTGAGCAATATCTTTCCCTGGTTCCCAACCAATAAATTCAACTTCAGTAAGCTTTGAGAAAGCGCGTAAAGCTTGTTTATCTTCTTCAAAGTTTAATCCCTTATCATCCCCTAAGATAGCTAACACCCGAGCTTTTCGTTTTACGGGGGACACTGTAGAGTTACGAATATTACTGGGAACCCTTGCTAAACGAATATTTATACTACCAGGTTTTGATAACTTGGTGTTGATTTCCCAAACTTCCCAAGGTAAACGTGTTAATTCTGGGGAATCACAAGTAAGTAAAATATCTACCCAATGATTATCAGAGCTTGGTTTATTATCCCTAGTTGCATTAGTAATTGTCTCGCGAATATCATATAACTTTTCGTTCCGTAACCAGGAATTAAACTTTGATAAAAAATCTGCTTCTGCTTTTCCTAACTTTCCTTGATAATCTTGAAGAGGTGCTTTAAATTTACCTTTCTTTTCGACCTTACCCCGCAGGTTTTCATAACAGTTAAGATAAGCTTGTCGCCATTCTATATAACTGTTTTCTAAGGATTTGGGATAATTTAATTGAGCGGGAATTCTTTTTCCTTGTCCCCAGGATAATTCAAAGTTGCAACATTGCTCGAATTTAGAAACTTTGAGTTTGAATATTGTCATTTTAGTTGTTGGTTGTTAGTTGTTAGTTGTTAGTTATCAGTTATCAGTTATCAACTACCCAGACCATAAATCTCGTAGTTCTTTTCATTAATTCTGATGGGTGTATAAATAAATAAATTTTTTTCTACCCCCTCTTCCCCCTCTACCCCCTCTACCCTCACTCTCTACAAAATTCAA
>JAWQFQ010000435.1:0-3509 GCA_035967975.1 Scytonema sp. PMC 1070.18 | reverse complement strand
TCTCCCAAGTGGGCGTAACCAACTGTTACCCTTGCCTATTGGAAGCCTGAAACAAGTTCAGGTTTTCGGCTTGCCCACACTGTACCCCGAAGGGTGTCAGTGTGGGTAGTTGACAATGATAAACAAGATCGTAGTTGCACTTTAGCGCTAAAGCGCAACTACAAGCCTAAAAACTCCTGCATCTTCTGAAGATAAGTGGCTGCGTCTTCCAGCATAGGGAAATGGGCTGTATCGGGAATCACAACATACTCAATCCTCTGACTACACGCTGCTGCTTGACGTCCCATTTCTGCTGGAATAATTTGGTCGTATTCACCGGAAACCAACAGTGTGGGTACTGTTACCTTGGCAAATTCTGCGGGCATTGTTTCCGCTGCAGCTTTACTAACCGAAGTAAAAATTGTTCCTAAAGCTGCATCGTAATCAGCCATGAGAAAATCTTGTAAAAAAGCTTGACGTTCGGTGGCTGGTATGGTACGGCGCAAAAACCTTGCCATAAACATTCGGTCAACCAACGGTATTTTCCCTAACCACTTTGGTCTAAATTTAACAACGTAACCACCGAATTTATGAAATGCTGTAAATGCTTTTTCGTCATACTCAAAAATACCGCTACACGTCAAAATTGCTCTTTCCACGCGCTGGGGGTAGCGGTTGAGAAATAAAGTCGCAATTGAAGCGCCCATTGAATGAGCATTGATACATACGCGTTTGAGTTGCAACTCATCTAACAAAGCTGCTAAATCCTCAGCGTACTCCTCTAATTCATAAGTTAACTCTTCGATTGCTTGAGATTCTGCTTCCGGCGATCGCATCTCGATAGCTTCTACCACAGATTCACTTGCTTGGGCTACAGTTGCTTTTCCACGCGATCGCCCAAATCCCCGCATATCATAAAGCAGACAATCAAATTCTTCTCCTAGCGCATGGGCGGTACTGCGCCAATAACGACCGGAACCAGCCCAACCGTGGATAAACACCATCACAGGCTTATCAAGGACATTAGATGACTTTTTTATCCACTCGTAGTAATGCTCTACACCACGAACACTAATATAAGACATTTTGGAATTATGAATTATAAATTATGAATTATGAAATGATGAAAAATGATGAATTCTGACCCTAGAGTTCAATCTTTTGCAATCACAATTCTTAATTTTTTCATAATTCATCATTCATAATTCATCATTCTTTACGCCGATTCTGGTTTGGGTAGAGAAGAGGGGTGGACGATAAGTTCAGCTGTTGAACGCTTCTCTACCATTTCTCGGGTTACCGTACACCGGGTTACGTCCTTGCGGGAGGGTAACTCGTACATGACATCCAACATCAATTCTTCCACAATACCTCGTAGTGCCCTTGCGCCGGTTTTGCGGCGGTAAGCTTCTTGAGCAATAGCTCGTAAAGCTTCTTGTTTGAACTCTAGTTGAACGTTGTCCATCTTCAGGAGTTTTTGGTACTGCTTCACTAGCGCACTGCGTGGTTGGGTTAAAATTGCCATCAACGCTTCTTCGTCTAGTGGTTCTACGACAGCGACCATTGGGATACGTCCAATGAATTCTGGAATCATACCAAATTTCACTAGGTCATCCGGTTCCAAATGGCGGAGAGTATCTGCTATGCGCTTGTCCTTGGTTTGACCCTCTCCTGGTTGTACAAAACCTATTGACTTTTTCCCAGTTCTTTGCTCTACTACTTTTTCTAACCCGACGAAAGCGCCACCGCAGATGAACAAGATGTTGCTTGTATCGATCTGGATGCAGTCCTGATAGGGGTGCTTACGTCCGCCTTGGGGTGGTACGTTAGCGATTGTTCCCTCTAACATTTTTAGCAAGGCTTGTTGCACGCCTTCGCCGGAAACATCCCGTGTGATTGAGGGGTTTTCACTTTTGCGAGCAATCTTATCTATTTCGTCTATGTAGATGATTCCTCGCTGCGCTTCTTCTACATCTAGGTCTGCTACCTGTAACAGTCGCAGCAAAATGTTTTCTACATCTTCTCCCACATACCCTGCTTCTGTAAGTGTGGTAGCATCAGCTACAGCAAAGGGGACATCAAGAATTTTTGCTAGAGTTTGTGCCAGCAAAGTTTTCCCGCACCCAGTGGGACCGATGAGGAGTATGTTGGACTTTTGTAGTTCTACCGAATCATCTAATGCCTTGCCACTACCTTTAGACTGAACCAGTGATAGCCGCTTGTAATGGTTGTATACAGCGACCGACAGGACTTTTTTAGCTTCGTCTTGACCGATCACGTGTTCGTCTAGGTACTTCTTAATCTCCCGTGGTTTGGGTATCTGATTGAACGAGAGATTGGAAGAGCGGGCGCGGCGTTTTTGAGGGGGTTCTGACTTGGGTGCTGGTTGCGACGATGCTGCCCCATTCGTGTCAAGTAACTCCTCATCCAGGATTTCATTACACAAGTCAACGCACTCATCGCAGATGTAGACTCCCGGTCCGGCGATTAGTTTACGAACCTGCTCCTGAGATTTGCCACAAAACGAACACTTTAAATGGGAGTC
Organism: Scytonema sp. PMC 1070.18; assembly: GCA_035967975.1. Lineage (GTDB taxonomy): Bacteria > Cyanobacteriota > Cyanobacteriia > Cyanobacteriales > Nostocaceae > Scytonema. The sequence goes on along the minus strand of JAWQFQ010000435.1, from coordinate 985 downwards.
GTACTTAGACATACCAGCCTCTTATTTCACAATGGTGCCGTTTTCCCCTGTAGAGGGGAGATTTTGTCTGGTGATGACCTGATCGATCAAGCCATAATTTTTTGCCTCTTCAGCCGACATAAAAAAGTCGCGCTCTGTATCGGCTTCTACTCTTTCCAATGGTTGACCAGTATGATAAGCCAGTAACTGATTCAACTTAGACTTATGATAAAGAATTTCTCTAGCTTGTATTTCGATATCAACAGCTTGTCCCCTCGCTCCACCTAATGGTTGGTGAATCATAATTCGGGAGTCTGGGAGAGACATCCGCTTACCATGAGTTCCTGCTGTTAGCAAAAATGCGCCCATACTGGCAGCTAATCCAAAGCAAATGGTCACGACATTGGGACGAATTTGCTGGATTGTATCATAAATTGCCATGCCCGCTGTCACAGAGCCACCAGGAGAATTAATGTACAGTTGAATGTCCTTTTCTGGATCTTCTGCGTCCAGGAACAATAGCTGAGCAACAATCATGTTGGCTACATTATCGTCAATTGGCATACCCAAAAATATAATCCGATCTCGCAGTAGGCGAGAGTAGATATCGAACGCCCTTTCGCCTACCCCGGATTGTTCTACCACCATCGGTGTGATGTTGCTAGGACTGTTGATGGAGTAAACTGAATGGTCACTCGAACTTTTAATTTGGTAGTTTCCCGACTGCGATACAAGCATAAGAGAACAATTGATAACAAGTGTAATTGCATTGCAGACAGCGATCGCTGTCCCTAAGTTAGAAGTTTATTCGTCATATAGCTATGTGTTAACCATTATGCCTCATATAAATTGATCTCGTGTAGGAGAGTATCAAAATAGGGGTGTGGGGTGTGGGGGTGTGAGGGTGTAAGGCGTTGGGAATGGGGAATGAGGGAAAACTGAATTCACCGTATTGATTTATACTTTTCTCTTTTCTACATCCCTACACCCCTATACCCCTACACCC
>JAWQFQ010000434.1:0-3678 GCA_035967975.1 Scytonema sp. PMC 1070.18 | reverse complement strand
CCCTCTCCCCCTCCCCCTCTTCCCCTGTTGTGGGAGACCAAACAGTACAGATACAAGAATCGATCCAAGAAACTCCTGTGACTCCACCGGAGACAGCATCGGCTAATAAAATCAAGATTCAGATTGTACCTGTTGGTAATCCGCAAGCCCCAGCTGATGGACGTTCTACCATCAGGTTTAGTGGACAAATTACGGATGAAAATGGTCAAATTATCCGTGAGGATGTCATAGTCACCTTGACCTCCAGCGCCGGAAAATTTGTTGGTGCTGACCAAGATAGAGACCGAGAAGGGTTTCAGGTGCTTGCGGTTGGTGGAGAGTTTACGGCTACTTTGCAATCAAGCATTAAACCTCAACAAGTTCGAGTGCGAGCAGCCGTCGATAAAAATCAGAAAAAATCCTCTATTTTTCGGAGAAGGGAAACAGATGTCATTGGAGACTCTTCATTCCCTCTGCAAACAGATACCTCAATTTTTGAGAATCTGGAATATACCACAATTGAAGCCTATACACAAGTAGAATTCACTACTTATTTGCGTCCTTCACTAGCAACGGGCGTCCTGAACTTAAGAATTGGTGCGCGTGGGACAGATTATTGGGATAGTTTTCGCGAGTTTGTTCCAGAAGATTTGGATGAAGGAACGGTTGTTGACTTCAAGGCTGCTGTTTTTGCTACGGGTAAAGTAGGCGATTGGTTATTTACAGGAGCTTACAACAGCTATCGCTCTCTCAATGAAGATTGTGAAGGAAGAAATCCTTTATTTGGTAGACCTTACCAGAACTGCGAACAACAGTATCCGGTCTATGGTGATAGTTCTACCGTGACCTCCACCGCTCCCTCAACAGATAGTGTTTATCTTCGCTTTGAGCGCAGCAGTTCTGTTGTGGGAGCCGATCCAGATTACTTCATGTGGGGGGACTACCACACTGAAGAGTTATCCAGACCCTCCCAACTCTACACAGCCACCAGTCGCCAACTACACGGCTTCAAAGCTAATTACAACTTTGGACCCGTTCAAATCACTGGTTTGTATGCCAATAATATTGAGGGTTATCAGCGAGATATTATCGTCCCAGACGGTACCAGTGGAGAGTACTTTTTGTCAAGGCGCTTGGTTATTCCCGGAAGTGAAACCGTTTATTTAGAAGAAGAAGAACTTAATCGCCCTGGTACAGTTAAGCAACGCCGACAACTCTATCGCGGTCGTGATTATCAAATTGACTACGACCGAGGAACAGTTCAGCTTTTCAAACCAGTTTTTACCGCTTCATCACAGGTTTTTGGTCCGACTTTAGTCAGGCGACTTGTTGTTAGTTACCAACCAGAAGGTGGCGAAGACACCACCATGATTGGGGGACGCGTCCAATACAATATCTCCCAAGATTTAGAAAACAAATCTTTCTTGGGAGGAACTTATGTAAGAGAATATCAGGATGGGCAAGATTTTGAACTGTATGGGGCAGATTTTTTAGTTTCTTTAGGAAATAACAGTCAGATTGTTGGGGAGTTTGCTCGCTCTAGTGGTAGTCTGATTAACGGCGGGAGTGCAGATGGTAATGCTTACAGGGTAGAAGCTATCGGTAATCTTGGCGATCGCTTGCAAGCCCGAGGCTATTACCGTTCAGTTGATGAAGGCTTTTCCAACAACGCTACCTATAGTTATGTCGCCGGACAAACACGCTATGGCGGTTCGCTTTTGGCTAGGGTGACAGACACAACCTTCCTGACAGCAGCTTACGACCGCGAAGTCAACTTCGGACGTTCCCCCGGTCCTTTACCCTATTTTGATGTCTTCGACTTCCAGCCACCCTTATCACCCGCAGGGACACGAGTTGACAATGAACTCACAACCATTAGAGCAGGAATTTTACAAAAATTTAGCTTTGCTGATTTGAGTTTGGAGTACGTTAACCGTTCTCGTGATGATGACGCAGGTAACCAATTTGAGGGTGACTCCAGTCAGTTAGTATCCCGTCTTAAAGTTCCGATCACACAATCTTTAAGCTTTCAAGCTCAAAACGAACAGAACTTAGGAAACAACGACGATCCACTGTATCCCAACCGTACTATTTTGGCGCTGGACTGGAAAGCGTATCCAGGAGTAACATTCCGACTTTCCCACCAATTCTACGACGACAACGACCTCTTACCAGGTAATACTCTCACCTCCCTAGATACGATTGTCGAGCACAAATTCTCTGAAAATACAACCCTCACAGGTCAATATTCTGTTCTTTCTGGATTCAATGGCTTACAGGGACAGGGAATATTGGGGATGAACCACAATGCTCGGATTGCACCAGGGTTAAAACTTAGTGTTGGGTATCAATACGTATTTAGAAGTATTTTTAACAACACGGCTGCTGGGGAAGTGACTCAAACTTCTGTCGTAGGTTCCAACACTTCTGTTTTGGGATTATTTTCTGGTAGCGTCTACACTCTTGGACTGGATTATACCGATAATCCTAACTTCAAAGCTGGAGCTCGATTTGAATACCGTGATGGGAACGAAGACGACAACCTCGTTATTACAGCCGCAGCGGCTGGTAAACTTTCCCCGGCTTTAACAGGTTTAGTCCGCTTTCAACACGCAGGTAGCTCAAACATACCCGTCTATCTTCCCTCCACCCCAGGGGGATATGTAGGTAGAGTGGAAGACGTGGGAGACACTATCAATTTGAGAGTGGGTTTAGCTTATCGCAACCCAAACAATGATAAATTTAACGGGCTGTTGAAATACGAGTGGCGTCAAAACTACGGCTCGATTCCTGAATTCAACACAGACAGAGATACGAACGCTCATGTGTTGTCAGCCGAAGGTATTTACGCCCCCAACTGGCGGTGGGAATTCTACGGTAAGTATGCTTTTCGCTTAGCTTACAACGGCGATTTACCAAATCAAATTGAGAACAACGGTAACACACAGTTAGCCCAGCTACGAGCAAGTTACAAATTGGGATACCGTACCGATTTAGCCGTTGAAGGACGTTGGATCGGTCAAAGTTTTGATAGCGACAACGACTACAATCAATTTGGCATAGCCGTAGAAACAGGGTATTATTTAACACCTGATTTGCGGATAGGTTTGGGTTATAGCTTTGGTAGTGTCGATACCGATCGCGATTTCAACGGCTACCGTTCTGAAGGAGGTATTTACCTAAATATTAGCTTGAAGTTGAATGAACTTTTGGGTGGCTTTGGATTGCAAAAGCCCGTACCCAAGCAGCAACAGGAGTCAGAAATTTTACCAACAGCACAATCTAATCCTGCAACCGAGCCACAAACACCTCAAAGCAAACTCATCCAACGTTTAAAACAAACGCAAGCTCTACTGACTCCCCAACAAACTGAGTTAAAAAAATCCACAAACAAGCTGATTAATACCCTCAAAAAGCTGCAAACATTTCGTAAAAACCGAGGTGGTCTGGAGTGAGTGATGTTGAAATTTGATTTCAAGCAATTATTAACAGGGAACAGAGAACAGGAACCGCTTAACAGGGAAATCCCCTATACCCTTGCTACTTACCTGTTACCTATTACCTTTTCCCTTATCCCTTCAGGGATAGCATACAGTCAAACACCCATTCGTTTGCATTCAGCTACATCAGCTGATATTGGGACGAAGGCGTTGAGAGACTCTGGATATGAGGAGAAAAAACTCCCCCCCTCTCCCCCTC
>JAWQFQ010000433.1:0-3684 GCA_035967975.1 Scytonema sp. PMC 1070.18 | reverse complement strand
AGTATTGTTCATCTTAAATGACTAAAATAAACTTTTTTCACAAATAAATAACTATTTTTCTGTAATTTACACCTCTACATCGCTAATTTTGCGGCTGTTCAGAATACGGGTATTCCCGTAAAGAGGGGATTAAGGGGGTGGGGTGTGATTACGAACAACCAGAAACCCGGTATCTTTGAGATACCGGGTTTCTCGCTTTTGAACATGGATGCACAGATTGCTACAAATCAACGTAGAAATTGAGCGAGTTCTTCCAACTTTTCCCACGCAATACCGCTTTGAAGAACATCTTTTGCTAAAACAACAGCCTTAGCAAAATTGTTAAAATAATCACCAGTTTCGGGTATAGCCTCTCCAACATACAGAGCTAAAGCTGTATTTAATGCTACCACATCTTCCTGTGCTTGTGTACCTTTACCTTGAAGAACCGCTTTGAGTATGTCTGCGTTCTCTTCGACATCTCCACCCCGGAGTTCTGTGATTGGCGCTGGATTGACGCCTAAATCTCGTGGATCGAGTTCTAAGAAATGTATTTTTTGGTCGGATACTACCGCCAAATCAGTTTTATCTCCTAATCCAGCTTCGTCTAACCTTTCGCGTCCGTGTAGTGCGATCGCCCGACGAGTTCCCTGTTGGTAAAGAACCTTCGCAAATATCTCTATCAAAGCTGGGTCGTTCACTCCAATCACCTGTCCTGTTGGTCGCATGGGATTGAGTAGGGGACCGAGTAGGTTAAAAATTGTGCGTACCTTGAGGGTTTTTCGCAAAGGTGCTATCACTTTTAAAGCAGGGTGCCAATCTGGTGCAAACAAAAAGGTAATCCCAACCGCATCAACGGCTTCTTGAGTTCTTTTTGTACTTGCTTTCAGATTCAGACCTAAAGCTTCCAATACATCTGCAGAACCAGTTTTACCAGATGCGGAACGATTACCATGTTTAGCAACTTTTACACCAGCGGCGGCTGTCACAAAAGCAACAGCGGTGGAAATATTGAATGTTGAAGCTCCATCTCCGCCTGTACCACAGGTATCAACCACTGGTGAGGTGCCAACAACGGCATCTCTTAGGGTTGGTTTGATAGATTGTGTGTATAAAATTTGCAATAATCCTAGTAATTCTTCGTGGGAGACTCCCTTCGCCTGGATTGCGGCTAAAATCGCACCGGACATAACGGGGGGAATGGCTTCTGTTAGCCAACCATACATTAAGTCAGAAGCTTGGGATATGGATAGAGATTGACCGTTGAGCAATTGCTGCAATAATGCAGACCAATTGGGAGGTTCGTAGTTTATGGTGTTTGTTGTCATTTGGGGTCTGAGGAAGAAGAAAATCTTGAATTAAAAACCGCAGATGAACGCAGATGAACGCAGATAAATCTGTATTTCATCTAAGGGATTAATCTAAAGTCAGCTTTAGCTGACTTTAGCTTTGAGCCGGTTCGCACAGCGTTCCCGGAGGGTACTTTGGTTCAGGGTACGATCGCAATTTAAACAGGATTCAAAAATTTAGCAACTGTTTGCACGTCTTTGTCACCACGTCCGGAACAGTTGATGACGATGCGGGGGTTACCAGTCAGTTGGGGACAAAGTTTTTCCAGGAATGCGATCGCGTGGGCTGTTTCTAATGCGGGGATGATTCCTTCGAGTTGAGATAGATGTTGGAATGCTTTTAAAGCTTCATCGTCTGTGACGCTGTAGTATTCAGCACGTCCAATTTCTTTCAAGAAACTGTGTTCGGGTCCAACACCGGGATAGTCCAAACCAGCACTGATAGAGTGTGCTTCTACGATTTGACCGTCTTTATCTTGGAGGACAAAACTCATCGCACCGTGTAAAACACCTGGTCGTCCTTTAGTTAAGGTTGCTGCATGCTTGTCCGTATTAATACCTTCACCTGCTGCTTCAACGCCAATGATACGAACGGAAGATTCCTTGACAAATTCATGGAACAACCCAATTGCATTAGAACCGCCACCAACACAAGCCAGGACGATATCAGGAAGTCCACCCCATTTCTCCTGACACTGGATGCGAGTTTCTTGACCGATGATGGCTTGGAATTCTCTCACCATCATGGGATAGGGATGGGGTCCGGCAACTGAACCTAGGATATAATGGGTTGTCTCTACATTAGTAACCCAATCCCGAATCGCCTCACTTGTTGCATCTTTTAGAGTTCCAGTTCCTGCTTCCACAGAGCGAACCTCTGCACCCATGAGTTTCATCCGAAACACGTTCAGGGCTTGACGATGCATATCGTGGACACCCATGTAGATGACACACTGTAAACCAAATCGAGCGCATACAGTTGCTGTCGCTACACCATGCTGACCAGCTCCTGTTTCTGCAACAATGCGCTGTTTACCCATACGCTTTGCTAGCAGAACTTGAGCCAGAGCATTATTAATTTTATGCGCTCCTGTGTGATTCAAGTCCTCCCGCTTCAGATAAATTTGCGGTCCGGTTCCATCGGGTTTTTGATAATAGGTGGTCAATCGTTCTGCAAAGTAGAGGGGAGTCGCACGTCCAACATAGTCCCGCAGCAGTGTCTGAAGCTCATTTTGGAAAAGCGGGTCATTCTTGTATTGCTCAAATGCAGCTTCCAACTCACTCAGAGCCGGCATTAATGTTTCTGGTACATATTTACCACCAAATTGCCCAAATCGACCCAGTGTATCCGGTTGGCTGTAGGATGAAGTTTGAAGGTTTTGTTCTTTTGCTAACATTGGAAATCCTTTTTAAAAATGGGGTGTAATGGGTAGGGTGTGGGGTGTAGGGGTGTGGGGGTGTAGGTAATAATGTATTTCCCTTTCCCCCCTACACCCTTACCTCCCTACACCCAGCCCCGCAGGGGCTATTGCTGTTTTCAACTCGTGACAGAACTGTTTTACAGATTGCAATCCTTGTTGTGGAGTACCATCTGCTAGACGCTTGACAAAAGCGCTACCTACAATAACTGCATCTGCACCCCAAGTCATAGCTTGATGGGCTTGTTCTGCATCAGAGATACCAAAACCAATCCCAACAGGTTTATCAGTAACATTGAGGATGTCTTGTAAAACATCTTTAACCCGGTCTTGGAGTTGGGAACGCATACCAGTGACACCAGTGACACTGACAAGATAGATAAATCCGCGAGATTGACGGGCGATCGCTTCGATACGTTCTTTGGAACTCGTAGGAGTGACTAACAATGTCAATTCAATTCCAACAGTATCAGCAAACTTAATCAATTCACTAGCTTCTTCTAAAGGAAGGTCGGGTACGACTAACCCCTTGACTCCAGCATCAGCAATTTCCTTGAGAAAAGATTGTATACCAAGATTCAAGATAGGGTTGTAGTAGGTAAACAGGATGAGAGGCGATCGCAAACCGGGAGCAACTTCCCGAACCATGTTTAAAACATCAGCAAAACGAGTTCCCCGGTTTAGCGCACGAGTCGCAGCGGCTTGAATGACTGGACCATCTGCAAGTGGATCGGAGTAAGGAACTCCGAGTTCAATAAAATCAGCACCACTCGCATCTAAAACTCGTAACGCTTCTGCAGTTGTTTCTATATCCGGGTCGCCAGCTGTCACAAACGGAATCAGGGCGCATTGTTTTTTCGCACGTAAAGATTCAAAGTGTTGAGATATGGAAGTCATAGGAAATAGGGTGTAGGGGTGTGGGGGTGTAGGTGATAATG
>JAWQFQ010000432.1:0-3694 GCA_035967975.1 Scytonema sp. PMC 1070.18 | reverse complement strand
GTGCAGGGGTGCAGGGGTGTAGGGGGAAAAGATATAAAATTCCCCACACCCTACACTCTACACCCTACACCCGAAGGATTAGTTGTGGACATTGAAAAACAACTTGCAGGTTTTGATTTACAAGCATCGTTTGTCACGAATGAACAACCTTTAGGGTTGTTAGGAGGGTCTGGTGCTGGAAAAAGCATGATTTTGCGGTGTATTGCTGGGATAGAAACTCCAAGTTCTGGTCAAATCGTCTTGAACGGACGAGTTTTGTTTGACTCAGAACAGAAAATTAATTTACCGCCACGAGAACGTCAAGTAGGGTTTCTAGTGCAAAATTATGCTTTGTTCCCCCACATGAGTGTGGCACAAAATATCGCCTTTGGGTTACCAAAAGGACTATCAAACCTAACCATCAAGCAACAAGTAGAAGCTCAGTTGGTGAAAGTACAATTGCAAGGAATGGGCGATCGCTACCCAGATCAACTTTCCGGAGGTCAGCAGCAGCGAGTCGCACTGGCGAGAGCATTAGCATCTCAACCACAAGCCTTACTCCTGGATGAGCCATTTTCCGCATTAGATACCCACTTGCGAAACCAGTTAGAACAACACATGATTGAAACGCTAGCTTCCTACAAAGGAGTCGCCTTATTTGTGACTCACAATATGGAAGAGGCTTACCGAGTTTGCCCAAATTTAATGGTGATGGAACATGGAAAAGCAGTGCAACTTGGTTCTAAACATGACATTTTCGAGCACCCTGCGACCGTTGGCGTAGCTCGATTAACCGGATGTAAAAACTTCTCTAAAGCTGTTGCTGCTACATCCAATCAGATAGAAGCATTTGATTGGAGTTGTACCCTCCGCGTTATTGAACCCATCCCAGATACTCTAACCAACGTCGGAATCCGCGCCCATCATCTTATTTTCACTCCTGACCCCTCATTAGACAACACCTTTCCCTGTTGGTTAGTAAGAACCAGCGAAACACCACACCGGATGACTCTGTTTCTTAAGCTCAACCATCCATCCACTCATCCTAGTGACTACCATTTACAAGCAGAGTTGTTTAAAGAAAAATGGGTAACTCTCAAAGACCAACCCATGCCTTGGTATATTCGTTTAGACCCCTTACGTTTAATTTTAATGCACTCTCCGAATATCTGCTGCTAATTCTGAATTTTGAATATATAGCCTTTCCTAGTACTTAACCACATTGATTTTGATGGGTAAATAAAAAACCGCAAAGACGCGAAGAGCGCAAAGGAAGAGGAAAAGGGGATGAGCCTGAACATCGTTTTACCTATCGGAATTTATGTGGTGTAGTACTAGGCTAGCAGGTACAAATTCATCTGCGTAGCCTGCGGCAAGGCTAACGCCTACATCTGCGTTCATCTGCGGTTAATTTTTCCTTACTATACTCAGATTAAGAAAAAGTTAAAAATAATAACTTTATGATGTAATACTAACTCTAGGACTTAAGACTTGCTATTATGAGTAAGTCAATAAACATACAGGGTTCATTGAAAAAATGCAAATCAGTGCTCGTAACGCGCTCAAAGCCACTGTGAAAAAAGTTGTGGAAGGCTCTGTTAACGATGAAGTCATCCTGGAAGTTGCGCCTGGAGTAGAAGTCACTGCAATCATCACTAAGTCATCGGTAGAAAAGCTTCAACTCACCGAAGGTAAAGAAGCATACGCTGTTATCAAAGCTTCGGATGTGATGATTGCTGTTGATTGAGTTAGAAACTTAAGCGTAACCAAGCGATCGCCTTGATACTCCTTGTCAAAAGACTTCCAAATAAAAAAGTATCCAAACATCTCTTGTGGTACGGGCGTCCTCGCCCGTCAAGACTCAGAGCAAGCGAAGACGCCCACCCCACAAGATAGAAAATTTATTTCTTGGAAGTCCCTAACAATAGAAACCCGGCTATATTTCAAAAAACCGGGCTTCTCGCTTATTGTTTTGTTGGTTGAAGCTGTCGCGTTTTCAATTCGCATATATTCAGACGCCCCCTCATCTCCACTCTGTGGAGACTCTAGCTAAGGTCAAGCCAGACGTGCTAAAGCAATATCACGAATTAATAAAACCTTAGAACTCAAGTATGTACTAATCGTGTTAAGCTCTTCATTATTAAGCAATTTCTGATGTTGAAGTTGCTTAAGTAACTGCTGGATCAGATCCTTATCATTAAAGTTAAGAAGGGTGCTGGTTTGAGTTTCCTCAATCACTGACCAGAGCTGACGTAGTGTAGAAGTGTTCATAGAAAATGCCTTATTGCTTGTTTTTTGTACGACCACAGCATAGAAGTGCTGTGATGAACCTAAAAACAATCTTAAATCTTAAAAATTAAGAAATCCTTAAGATTTACAAAGCTTGATGTGTTTTTACCAATTTGACAGAAATATAAACATAAGTTTACAAAAGGTGGTCCTTATGGTTCAGTTAAGAATTCCGAGAGGCGTAGAAACCCGGTTTCTTTGAGAAACCAGGTTTCTGAGCACGCGGTCGTTCCGTCACTGTCGTTTTGGCGTTATGGTTGCGATGCATACGCTGTTCGCGCAGCGTGACGTCAGCTAAGCGCAACTACGAACCTTTCAAAACAATATTGACACAAGTATTACTTTTTCACTAAAAGATAAGCGTTGGCGTATTCAGGGAGTTGTCTGATATACTGCTGAAATTCCTTTTGACTTTTAAAAACGCCTGCTAAAAAATCTAATTGATAAAGATTGGGTAAGAATGCACCACCTGTATCTGCAACAACTCCCAGTCGCAGTTGTTTGCGCCCTGCTTGAGTCGATTCTAGAACAACCACTCTACCTAAACCGATATTCAAAACGTCCCCTGCAAATGTTACCCCTGGTTTAATAGAAATTTTCTCACTAATATCATGTCCATAGCCTTTGATAGCGTCCACTTCCTGAAAATACCAATAGCGTTTTTGCGATTTTGCTGCTAATCCACGCACATAAGGCATTTCATTGTTTTTATCTACGTTGAAAAGTGCTTGGGAACCATCTTTAAAATTAATCAAAATAGTTCCCTGCATCAGTGCTTCTTCTAAACCTGTTCTGGTTAGATAAGCTAAGGGTTTTACTTTACCAAATTCTTTACCCCCCGGTTCATAAATCCCTGATAAAACGTCCTGTTTGGTGTATTTAGTGTAAAACCTATCTTTACCGGATCTATCTTTTAAGCTATAAATTGGTGTATTAAAAGTAGAAGTTTTTGTGCGGGAACCTGGATGGGTAAAGACAGCATATTTTGTAATTCGCAATCGTTTTTGATTGGGGTTTCCTGGATTATAAGCAGACCATTTAAGAACCCGAAAATGAGTGTTGATAAAATTAGGGTCTTGTAACCGAGTGGGTCGCTTTTGAGCAATATCTTCTTGCAAGACCAAAATCATGAAATCTAAGGTTTTGAGAACGTCTTGTACGGTCACTCCTTGAGTTCCAAGCAGTCCTGTGCGTTGAGTATTTGGATCTTCTTGAGCGTTTTCTTGGAAATATTTTCTGGTATTGACAAGAACTGTTAATAAGTCTCCTTGATTGAAATTAACTTTGTTACCAGAGATTTTTCCGTTTGAAAAAACTTGATTGCCTTTAACACTAAATTGTTTTTTTTGCAACTCATCAATGGCTTGATAGGTTGTCGATTCTGTGACTGATGCTTGTTTTGAAAGGGTGTAGGGGTGTAGGGGTG
>JAWQFQ010000431.1:0-3695 GCA_035967975.1 Scytonema sp. PMC 1070.18 | reverse complement strand
TTTGACGTTATGTGTAGTTTACACGACGATGTTGAAAGATCATCGCTTAAGTCTCTGTCGTAAATACTCCAAAGTCCATCCACGTTCGAGCATAGTTTCAAAAGATATAGCTTGACCATTCGGTTCATAAACTATAATCCCTTGTTCTGTTTTTTGGCTAGCGATAACAATACCAGATGCCTTTGCTAAACAGTACCATTCAGAAAAAGTATTTTCTAACTGACTGGCAACTCTATCTTCATCGGATTGTGATGGTACCCATCCGGATTCTAACGCTTTTCGGAATAATCCTACTTTTGACCTAACTTTTGTTCCCGTAGATAAAGCTTCTTTCACTACGGATAAAGCGTTTTTTACCTGTTGCTGGGATGAAGATTTAACCAATTTTTTGAGAGGTTCATTAAGTTTAATTCCTAAAAGCTTTAACTCAGATTGTAACTCTTCATTGGGAAAAGAGTCAAGTATTTGAGCAGATTTCTTTTCTTTGTGAAAATCGACAATTTTCTCAGAAATACAAACTTTAGGAGCTTGAGCGAGTTCTAATTCTTGCTTCAAAAAATCACTTTCTGATTGAAGTTGCTGTATTTGCTCTGCTTGTTTTTGATTTGACAATTTTAAATGTTCCAGGAGCTTTTGAGTGTCCTGTTGTTGGGATAATTTCCCAATCAATAACTGATTCGCTTGTTTAGATTCTAACAACATAGCATTCAATCTTTTAATTTCTGAGCGGAGTGTGTAGATAATTGTAGCTTGGGAATTGTTTGACGCCGTTTTTTGTGAGGGAACTGGACGTTGTTGATGACTCAAGGAATGAATCCGTTCTTTTAACTCTGGATACTTATATATATAACTAGTAGAAACTCCTGCTAATCTAGCTACATTAGCTATAGTTATAGGTTGATTAGAGCTAGTTAACTTTCTAATAGCTTTATCTGTTGCCTCAGAAGCAAAACGTTTTTTCTCTTGAGCTGCATGACTTAGAGCAGCTATTCGTTTATTTTTCCCATCATTCATTAATCTTTCTCCAGTTCATTAATAATATTGTTTAAGTTGTTCAAAACTTCTTCATTCACTTGAATTTGACGCTTCCAGTCGTTAGCGATGGCTATTTCTAAAGCTTGGTGAGTACGCTCTCTATGTTCTTTGTGTTTGTCTAAGAATTCTCTGGTAGTACGAAAATCACCACATTGAAGGCAAGCATTCCCCTTAGAACAATCTAAATGTGCAGGCAAAGCACAATATCCATGAGTTAAAACTTCACCTAAAACTTGTTTTTTCATCCATTGCAGTTCTGCATTCTTGTCCAATTCTGCAAATTCTGATTTGACAACTTGTCCAGTTATGTTGACTACTTTCTTATGATAATTTTCAATCTCCTTTTTCAGAGTAGAATCCATAAGATGAGCATAGACTGAAGTCATAGTTGGTGAAGTATGTCCTAAATACCGTTGAATAATATGATGGGGAACATTATTATTAATCATCTTTGTTCCTACAGAGTGACGAAACTGATGGCTTTGAAAGTGCCAAGTTTTTTGAGAGTGGTCGCGAATGTCAAACTTCAGGGCTAACCAATTCAAGTACTCATTAAATCGTTGAGATAACATGAGTTTAGGTAAGGGAGAATATTCAACTAATTCTTGATTTTCAAAGTAACGAATTGAACTACAAAATAAGTATTTATACTCGGAACCTAAAGAATAACGAATATAGTTTTGTTGTGCCTTAATTACTCCAGCTAGCTCATTAGAGACAGGAATAATATCTTCTTTTTTCATCTTCCAACGTATGAACTTAAGAAACCATCCTCCTGTAGAATCTTGCTGTAAACAATCAAATTGTAACCCGATAAGCTCACTCACCCTTAATCCACATTCTTGAATAACTAATACCATTCGTTGTACTGGCTCTGGTAAAGCCACGAGATGCTGATTGAGCTGCGCTAGTACATTATCAGGAATAAACCGAGGCGTTATCTTAATATCTCTATGTGCTGCACCTATCCAATCCCCTAAAAATTTATGGGGAATCTCAAACCAACTTTTGGTGTTACCTAAATCTAAAAAAACTTTTAGGCATATTAGATTTCTTTTAATATGAGACGACTTATATCTTTGCTGTTTTAAGTCAATGTAGTAGTCGGTTAAAATCTCTTCATTGATTTGATTGGCATTGATTAATCCTGGATAAAAATTAGCCAAAAAAGAGCTAAAAGATTTCAGAGCTTTTAAATTTATGCAAAGACTAGAAAACTGTAGATTTGAAGCTCGATGAAAAATATATTTTTTGGTAAATTCTTTTAACCAACTTTGTTGGATGCGAGCGAAGTACAACTTAGTCTCTGAGTTACCAGGACGCACCTTTAATCCTAAGTCTTCAGCACTCCACACATCATTTAACCAAAACTTAGTTAGATTTGAATTAGTGAGGTTGTTAAAACCAGAGGAGGAAAATTGTTTTTGATGAACTGGCATTATTTTTGAGTCTCCAAGTATTCTTGATATTTCTGAGCTAAATCTTCATTATTGAGATGGACATAAGTATTAACTGTTGTTTGAATATCAGAATGGCCTAACCGTTTCTGAACGTGAGCCATATCCCAATTCGCTCTAATTAGTTCTGTAGCATGTGTATGCCTCAAAAGATGGGGATGGGCTTTCACTCCTGTTTTCAAAGCTAAACGTGTGAATAAATTATCTACATTGGACTTTGACATTGCCTCACCCAATGGTTTTTTCCAGCAATTAACAAATACGTAGTCACTGTCCACTTCAGGATACTCATTTACTAAATATGTTGAATACATCCGCATTAACTCTTTAGAGACATGAATCACTCTGTCTCCTGTCTTCGCCCTAGCGCGATTAATATTGTCATCTCTGTCAACTACATGAATCTCATTAACTCCTTTGGAACGAATATCTTCATGTCTTAACCCTAATGCCTCTCCTATTCTCATGCCAGTTTCATAAAGTAGACAGATTAAAAACTTATCCCTGAGATTATTACAACCGTCAATCAGCTTAAAGACTTCGGATTTCGTCAAACATCCTGGAAAAGTTTTCGGCTCTTTTAATTTAAGAATATTTGTCCTCATCATCCCAGACTGAGTATGATGTAAGAGCGATTTGTACTTTAGCTTAGACTTATCTATTCTTTTTGTTTGGTAAACATTCAGATCATCAACTGCTCCTAATCGACTTTGAAACTCATAGAATAACCTCACCGTCTTCAGAATATGATTAATCGTCCTTTCCGTTCTGCAAGCAGTTGGCTGTGACCAATTAACAACTTTTGAATTTGTCGTTTTTAACCAGTGTATAAATTCTGATAGATTCAGAATTGTTATTTTAGTCCAATCAATTCCTATTTCTTGTAAAAACTCCCAGTAAAGCTTAAGGTTTCTTGCATAGGCTTTTATGGTATTTGGCGAATAATTTTTATTCTCCAAGTATCGTAGATAATCATGGATTGGAATTATCACAGAGTAATCAGAGCTTAGAACTATCCAAACTTCTTTTCCTTCTGGAGTTATTCCCTTTTTTACTTGCATAGGTTAATTCTGATGTTTAGAGGGGAGATACATTGTATACGTTGTTGTCTACCTATGCAAACTATTTACATAACGTATTGAAAAGCTTTGTTACAAAAACGTTGTTGTTGTTGTTTTATTTCTTTATGAATGTGTGTATAAC
>JAWQFQ010000430.1:0-3711 GCA_035967975.1 Scytonema sp. PMC 1070.18 | reverse complement strand
CCTGTTCCCGATTCAGTATCTGTTAATTTAGCATAACAAGTACTGAAGAACCTTAACTATTATAATTTTATTACCAACTTTATAAATAACGAACATTAAAACTACTGTTACAGTTGAAGAAATAATAATTCCTTGAGATAGTTCATGAACAAATCCAGTTCTTAAATAAAGAATTAACAATATAATTAAGCCAGTTATTAACCAAAGTATTTGTATATATATTTTTTGAAAGTTATAATCTAATGTTTCAAAGGGCTGTAATTCTTCAACTGTAAACTCAACTTTGTCTTTTAACTGTAATAGTTTAGCTAGCCAAACTAGCCATATTCGATTTTGCTTAATATTGGAGAAGTTATAATTTGAATGCTTATGTTTTGTTTGTCGCATAAGCATTCGGTCAATATAGCTATCCCACAAATATTTAAGACGTTCCTCTTTAGACTTCAGCCTTTGCCACTTCTCTATGGATATTTCTTGATAAACTAAAATTGTTATACTTAAGAAAAGGGGAGTACGGACTAGCTCTAGCAGTTTATCGTCTTTAAGAATAGTTTGCCAGAGGGGAATATGCTGCACTTGCGTAAGATAATTTTGTATTTGTTCGTTGGTAAGTGGCTGTAGACTAATTGCTCCGTTAAGTTTAAGACGGATTTTGTTACTAGTATATTCTTCATTACGACTACAAATTACTATATGCAGTGGAGGTCTCTCTTCGTTTAGAAATACGTTGATTGCCTCAATGCATGGCTGTTGCAAAGATGATTCCAACTCATCTAATCCATCTAAAATTGGTAATAGCTTTTGTTCCTTTAACCACTGCCGACAGTCATTAGGCGAGACAGGATACTTTTTTGCTAGTTGCGGTATTATCCACTCACTTATCGGTTGGCGAACTTTTTTCCAAGAAGATAAGTTAACAAGTACCGGGATAGGTTCTAAGGGATTCTCCCATGCAAGACCAATTAAGTTTTGAGCTAATTCTAGTATAGCAGTGGTTTTACCAGAACCTGGCTTGCCAAGAATCAAAAGCTTACCTTGTATTTCATCTTGTTCAAAAACTTCTAAAATACTAGTTTTGTTAGCGAGAAGCTCATTAGGTTTTACACCAATTAGAATATCGTCATCATAGGGACAATCAACTTGATCTGGCTGTAGTTCTTTTCCTAAATTAATAAGTACGGTATTCTTCAAAGGTAAAGATTTTTTAAGACGAGCTTTAACTTCTCGCCTAACGTCAGTTAGTAATAATTGTTCTTTTCTAGGACGATTAGACTTTTGTTGTTGTAAAACTTCTCTTAAGGCTTCTTTGATACTGTCTGCATCCGCACCTTGATAAATGCGATCTCCAATATGAATATCTCCCTTATCCTTGCTAATATTAACGTTATACTTGCCTAACTGCACAAGATTTTGGCTGTTAACCGCACGCAGCAACTGCCTTAAAACGTTAATATCTTCCTTAGTTTCCTCATCATTGGCAATGCGATCTAAAATTTGCATTAACTGATTGGAATTTATCATGGCTGACTCTCGCCACAACTATCCAAGTCTGGAAGTGGTACCAGTATTTGCTGGATAACCGTTCGTAACTTTCGCCAGACGACTTCTCCCTTAAAATTTTCAAAGAAGTTAGAAGGCTTTTCGTAGAAATAAAGCTTCTGCTTACTAAATTCGTAAATTAGCGGTACTTCGTACCACAATAAATCAACTTTATAGCTAAAAGGGTTGGTTGTTTGCACTTCAACTCTTGTTTTCTCGTCAATTTCGTCAACAATTGCGATCGCAAAGCAAATATGAGTTGGAAATCTAAAATTAAATATTGCTTGTCCAACAGCAGAAGGATTAACTTGCTCCTTTGCCCACTGTATACATAAACCTGAAAATTGTTGTAAAGTTTTCGCTTGAATTGCAACAAACTCAGAAAACATGAAGAAAGCTTCACCTCTCATGTTTAATAACCCAATTGGCAACTCAAAATCTTCAATTTTGGCAACATAGTTGAACTTTTTACCACGATGAACCACATTTCTGCGGATATCCAAACTTCCTTGTTGTCTTAGTCTCTCTAAAACAACTTCAAAATATTTATCTAGTGATTGACGGTTATTACAAGTTTCCGTCGAGTCAAGATATGCATATGTTCTATCGTGTTGATAAGTACGAATTGCTTGAATCAAAGCTTGGGTAGCTTCATTATTAAACTCGACATAAGTATGATCGCCTATTTGTATCGATTGTCCTTGCCCAATGTTGATATTGTACTTACCAAGTTGTGTTGCCGCTTGGCGATACTTCTCTGGAGTCACTGCGCGATCGCCTAAAGAAAGCACCTCGTGTAAAACAGTTATGTCCGCACTAGTGTATTCGCCACTGGCAATGCGATTAATAATGCTGTTGATATCATTATGATTAATCATTATAAAGAGGTTTTTATCTTATTTTAAATAATATAATATTTAATACACTTAAATTATTCTTAAGTTTCTCACTTCCTTTAAGTCGGATGTTCATAGCATCCTTATAAATACGGTTCGGATAAGCCGGAATAGAAACCCGGTTTCTTTGAGAAACCGGGTTTGGTGGTAGCACGAATAAACCTTAACCGAACCGTATTGGCATCCTTATTATCGTCCAAATCTCTCTCTGCTCTTATTTCTTTCATGAATCTTTATTTCATCTAATGTGGTTTGGTGCTTCTCACCGTTGATTGTATTCTTGGGCGAGAAGCAATGCTGGAAAAGTCACAATATCCGTCAAATCAGTCATCAAACTCAAAGTATATCTGTATGTTTTGTATAAGCTATATATTACGTTTTATGTCAATTCGTCAAAATCGCCTTGCTGCCGAACAAGCTTTTGCAGAAGCAATGGAGTTCTACAGGCAAAGAACAGCACAATCCCAGCACCAAGCAATTCAAAAGTGGCAAGAATCACTACATTTGTGGCGGGAATTAGGCGATCGCCATCAAGAAGCCGAATCACTCACTTGGATTGGGTTTGTCTACTCCAATTTGGGAAACCGACAGCAAGCGCAAGAGTACTTTAATCAAGCACTGCCACTGTGGCAAGCCTTGGGAGAACGGGAGTGGGAAGCTCGCACCCTCAACAACATCGGCTTAGTTTACTCAAGTTTGGGAGAAAAAAATCAGGCATTAGATTATTACAACCAAGCATTGCGGTTAATGCAGGAAGAGGGAAATCGTGCAGAGGAAGCTGTTAGTCTTAATAACATTGGTAAGGTATACTCCGATTTAGGTAACAAAAACGATGCACTGGATTACTACAACCGAGCACTGGTAATTCGCCAAGAACAGAACGATCGACGCGGAGAAGCGGTTACATTGAACAATATCGCTGGTGTCTTTTCTGACTTAGGTAATAAAAAAGAGGCCCTAGAATATTATAACCAAGCGCTAGGGATTCGTCGGGAAGTGGGCGACCGACGTGGGGAAGGTGTGACTTTAAATAATATTGGCTTAGTTTACTCCGACTTAGGTGAGAAGCAGCGTAGCCAGGAATCCTATCAAGAGGCTTTGCATATCCGCCAAGAAGTGGGCGATCGCGCAGGCGTTGCTGAAACTCTCAACAACATTGGTCTACTTTACTTTGATTTAGGCGAGTTTCAGCAAGCACTGAACAGCTATAAACAAGCATTAGAACTAATGCGTGCAGTAGGCAACCGACGTGGGGAAGCTGTTACTCTTAATAACA
>JAWQFQ010000429.1:0-3802 GCA_035967975.1 Scytonema sp. PMC 1070.18 | reverse complement strand
CGGAGTACTTATCTATAACTCATAAATAATCTTACACAACAACAACAACGATTATTCATGAGTTATTTTTATTAAGTTATTTTAATTTTAAACATACCATTTACATAACGTCTATAATGATTGTATGCAAATTCAAAAAGGTCAATTACCAGACTCCCATCGTCTGGTCTGGATTGTGTTGGATGATGACTACCTCCCCGTCGAACCAATCCAAAAATACTTACGCTATTTAGATAGTTTAGAGAAATCGCCCAACACGATTAGGGTTTATGCCAATAACTTAAAACTGTTCTGGGAGTTTTTGCAGGACAAGCAGATTGACTGGAGGGAAATAACTCTTGAGCAAATGTCAGATTTCATTCATTGGCTGAGGAGTCCAGATCCGGGTGTAATATCCATCCGTCCACAGGTATCTAAGCGGTCAGAGAAAACTATTAATCATGCCCTAACTACTGTTTGTGGATTCTATGAATTTCAAGAGCGTTTAGGGTTAACAGAGGGTGTAAATGCTTACCGCTATCAGATGCAACCAGGACGGAAATATAAGTCATTTCTACACCACATTAGTAAAGGGAAAGAGATTAAAACTCGATTACTTAAAGTTAAAGAACCTAAAACATTCCCAGGATGTTTAACGAATGTACAAGTTAAGCAATTAGTTGATGCTTGTCACCGAATTAGAGATAAGTTTCTCATCTGTTTACTATACGAAACAGGCATGAGAATTGGTGAGGTCTTAGGGCTGCGACATGAAGATATTCATTCACAAGGAGTTAATGAAATTCATATCATTCCTAGAGATGATAATGTAAATGTTAGTCGAGTTAAAGCAGGAGTTAAACGGGTAATTCATGTCTCGAAAGATTTGATGAAACTTTACTCAAGCTATTTGATTGAGGAATACCCAGAAGACATCGACTGTGACTATGTATTTGTCAATTGTTGGGATGGAGAGACTGGCAAACCAATGAGTTATGGTGCTGTTAATGGACTCTTTAAAAGATTAGCCAAGAACGCACACATTGATGCATCGCCACACTTACTTAGACATACTCATGCTACTGAACTAATTAGGGCTGGATGGGATATGGCACACGTTCAAAAACGGTTAGGTCATACCAGCATTCAGACCACAATCAACACCTATGTTCATCTAACAGATGATGATTTACAGCAAGAGTATCAAAAATATTTAAATAGTAAAAAGGCAGAGGATGAAAATTAATAAAAACTTAAGACAGCAATTAAATAGCGAACCCTTACAATTTGAAGTGATACAAACAAAGCCAGATAATCTAATTACCAATGAAATTATTTGCCCTGACTGTGAAAGTACTAATTACCACAAAGCTGGTCTAAATCGTAGTGGGAACCAACAATATCGTTGTAAAAACTGTAGACGTAAGTTTGTACATAATGCAAAAGTAGGACTTAATGAATCTGAAGATGTGTTGAGTGCTAGCAAACTAGGTTTAAGAGTTAATCCTCATCATACTCACGGAGAAAAATTAAATTTATCTCGAATTAAGCAAAGCTGGCTTAAAGAATTTGCAATTAAATTTATTCGATATAAAGCTGGCAATAGAGACTATACTACCTTAGTAGGGTATATAGCCAACATTAGGAGTTTTTCAATTTTTTTGTCAGAGATTGACGTTATTCAAGGAATGAATGATATAAACCGCTCCGTAATTATTGACTATATTGACTACCTGAATTGTCAAAGTTTATCTCCTAGTACTAAATACGAAAGATTAAATGATTTGGCTATCTTTTTTGAAACAGGGGTAATCAACAATTGGTTCGATGTCTCTCCTCATTTAATTCGTAAAGAAGATTATCCAAAAATACAAAAACCACTTCCTCGATACATCCCAGAAGAAGTAATACATCAACTAAATCAACATTTAGATGCATTACCAGCACCAATTATGCGTATGGTGTTAATTATACAAGAATGTGGATTACGGATAGGAGAGCTTTGTCAACTCCCATTTAATTGTCTAAAACAAGATACTAAAGGAGGGTGGTTTATTCAGTTCATGCGGTGGAAGATGAAATTTGAAACTACTCTGCCAGTTTCTATAGAGTTATCAAAAGTAATCCAAGAACAACAGCAGTACATTCGAGATAACTTAGGAGAGGAATATAAGTTCCTTTTTTGTGGAAGAGCGGGGGGGCAAGGATTTAAACCTAAACCTAAAGTAATCAAAGATAAACCCTTTATAAACTTTATCAAGAATTTGGCAGAAGAATTTGATATTCGAGATAATTCAGGAAAACGCTGGAATTTTCAAAGCCATCAATTTCGCCATACGGTAGGGACGCGCATGATAAATAATGGGGTACCTCAGCATATTGTTCAAAGGTATTTAGGGCATGAGTCACCTCAAATGACTATGGTTTATGCTCATATTCATGATACGACATTAAGAAAAGAAATAGACAAATATCTTGATAATAAAGTAGTCAACATTAATGGCGAAGTTATTGAATCACTTCATCCAGAATTAGACAATGATAGCAATTTGCAATGGATGAAGAAAAAGGTTTTGGCTGAAACTTTATCAAATGGATACTGTGGACTACCTGCACAGTTAAGTTGTAGTAAGGGTAATGCTTGTTTAACTTGTGGAGATTTTCGGACAACTATTGAATTTTTAGACCAACATAAAGAACATCTAGAGCGCACAAAGAAAGTACTTGAAGTAGCCGAAGCTAATGGTTGGCAACGTCAAATTCAAGTGAATGAAGATGTTAAAAAGAGTTTAGAAAATATCATCAATACTCTGGAGGGTAATAAAAATGAGTAATGATGCTAAAGTAGCTGCTTTAAAATCTGCTGCCGAGCAGAAAAAACAACAGGCAGCAGAGAATTTAGAGAAAGCCATTCATAAACTAACTCAAGAAAACCAACCCATCACTTTTGCTAACGTAGCAAGAGAAGCTGGGCTATCTGTAAGCTATCTCTACAAATATCCTGAGATTAGGGAACGCATTGAGAGTTTAAGAAAGCAACAATTAAAAGCAGGTAAGCCAATTGAACCACAAAAGGCATCTGATAATTCTAAAGCTGTAATTATTTACCAACTTCGAGATAGAATAAAGCAACTCGAAGCTGAAATAACAGGACTGCGTAGAGTTAATGAAGGGATTGCTGGTAGGTTGTACCATCTTCAAGGTGCTGATGATTTAGCAGAAAGACTCAAAGTTGAAAATGCACAATTAAAATCTGAAAATTCTGAGTTGAAACGACAACTAGAAGAAGCTCGTCTTTCTCATGTTAATTCATCTGTTACATTTTCAGATAACTCAAAGGTTACGTCATTAGACAAGAAAAGGGCTGGACGTTCAGAAGTCACTGATAAAATCAAACAGCAACTAGATTTACTTGAAATTAAATTGAATGCAACATTAACAAAAACCATTAAGTCAGCATCAGAAGAAACTGTTTTAAATGCAATAGAAGCGCTCATCGAAGCAATGGCTAGTAGCAATATTGAAAAACCAGGGGCTTGGTTGAAAAAAGCAATAGAAGAAGCTTGGGTTCCTAATGAACCAGTCCAGCAGAAATCTGAACTTGATATCTTCAATGAATGGTATACATTGGCTAAAAAGAAAAAATTAGTCCTTGCCAGTCAGAACACTAAAGACGGTATCATTGTTTACACAAATGGTGAACAATGGATACCTTTCCAAGAAATGTTGGTCAAGCATCCATTGTCAACGTTGTAGAAAGTATTCACAACGTCAAATGTTTATACAGTAAACGTTGTGTACGTTGTGATATAGATAAGAGTAC
>JAWQFQ010000428.1:0-3818 GCA_035967975.1 Scytonema sp. PMC 1070.18 | reverse complement strand
GGGGGAGAGGGGGGGATAGGGGGAAGAATTTTTATCGCTTAGTTGTTTTGTCTTAATAGACTGCAAGTAATTTTCAGTCGTAGAAAATTCAATATCAGGGAATAAAGGAGAATTTTGCCAACGTCGAGCAGTTGCCAACATATCACGAGTCGGTCCACCACCGTGGTCACCCACACCAGGAAGCCAGAGAGACTCAAATAAACCAGTTTGAGATTGCCATTCACAAGCATACGACGCCATTTTCACAGGGTCAATCCCTTCACCAATCAACGCAGACATCAGACTAAAGACCTCACTCCCATCAGGCGATCGCCACCAAAAAGCACCATACTCAAACCGAGTCGTATCATTCCAGCGCAACTTTTGAGTCACAAAATACTCAACACCTGCATTCACCAGAAACTGAGGTAAAGTTGCACAAAAACCAAAACTATCCGGAACCAAAACCACAGAACAAAGCTTACCAAACTTCTCCAACACATAGCGCTGACCATAAAGAAGCTGACGAACAATCGACTCACCAGCAATCAAATTCAAATCCGGTTCCACCCAAAAACCGCCCACAACTTCCCACCATCCAGCCCCCACCGCTTGTTGAATAGCACAAAACAAATCCGGACGATGCTCCTCAACCCAAGCATAAAGAACCGGAGTAGAATGACAAAAAATCAACTCAGGAAAATCATCCCGAAGCCCAACAACTGACTCAAAAGTATTCTGAGCAGCCCGCCAAGTTTCATCCACACACCACAACCACGCCAAATCAAGATGAGCGTGACCCACCAAACAAATCTTAGACCTCACCTCAAAGAAATTCGATTCAAGAAGTTTTCTCCGCAAACAATCAAGCGTCCCTTCAAACCCGTCCTCTGCGCCTCTGCGGTTCAAACTTTCCCAATCAACCCCCGCCACAAAACCCGCCAAAACCCCCAACCTCTCCGGCTCAAAAACCTCCAGATAACACCGCACCACAGCCAACTCATCAGCCACAAAACCCGGTTCAGGTTTACTCCCATCCCCAGACTCATAAACCAACAACGACCTAACCAAAGCCCCATCACAATGACCCGGACTCACCAAACGCACAGCAACAGTAAATTCATCACCCGGCGTTACCATAGAACTCAGTAGAACCCTCGGTGACGAATCAAACAAATCTCCCTCAACCGCCAACGTCCCATTCACATAAACCTGAGCAGAATCAGCCCACCAAGTCAACGCCAGTCGTAAAGACAAACCCTGCAAAGGATAACCTTGCAAATCGTGAGGAATCGCAAATTTTTGTAACAGCCATAGAACTTTTTGTCCTCCAGTCCAACCAATATGTCCTTTATCATTTAACTGGGCAAGATTCCAATCAGAAAAATCCAATGCGATCGCATCAGCCACAGTTAAATCTGCTTCAAAATACCGCCAATTAGGTTGAATATTTACTTGACAAAAAGACCGTAGCTTTTCAATCGCATCTGAGATCAATTTAGAATCGGCTTGAGATATTGGCAAAGTCATACAGCATTCCGTGGAGGATTTGTGAAAATTGCCAGATTACAGAAACCCGGTATCTCCAAGATACCGGGTTTCTCACTTTTCACGAAATAATGCGCCGATTACCATAGACAAATCTAAAGAAAACCAGTGACTGACAAACAGTTTAGATATAACAGCGTATTTACGGTAAAATCGGAGAGTTAACCATATTCAGCCGTCTTGTTGTTTTGTGGGAGTAGCACCAAAAATTAATTAGGTTATTAAGCCCATAAGTTGCACGGAATTAGCTGCTAGGCGGCTTGCAAACACTGGTTTTCTTCATTTTAAATTTTGAGTTGCTTACCATGTCCTCAGCCACCTCCGGTCGTTATCAAAGCAGGCTCTTTAACTTTTTCCAGCAGCAATCTCGGCGCTGGGGCGAACAGTTCGAGCGCACCGTACGGCATCTACAACTTAGCATACACTGGTCTATAGAAGCTCTTCTGTATCCAGTATTTTTACTGATAAAAAAAGCTACCGAATCATTTGGTCCACAAATGGGCGCAGGTGAGCAACAACCCACGCTACAGTTTCAAGAGCAGCAAAATCATAGCGATCGCCAACCCCAAATCCCTCCACCCACCGACACAGCTATACAACGAGTGCTCAAAGCAGTGGAGATTTTGTATGTAGAGGATAAAGGAACAAGGAAACACGGAGATTCTGAAGAAAACAAGGGAATATTATCTCTGTTCCCATCACTCCTCCTTCCCACCTCCCCAGCGCCCCATCCCTTCATCTTCTACTCCCAAACACGCCATTTATCCTACATCCCAAGCCCCACTTCCCACTTCATAAGAGGGATTGCTTCCAATCTAGAGAATCGCAATTTAGTACTGGTTACCAGCGAGAACTATATTTTAGATATTCTGACGCCCTCTCAGCAGGAGAAATTACAACATCGAATTAATGATGAAGTGAATCAATACTGGGATAGCAGACGGTTAAATCAAGTCGAACCAGTCCAAGATGAAACAAAACTATTACCTGAAATTGAGTATTTGTTAAACAAATTAACTTCAGGTAAAAAAGATAATGTACCAGTCCTATCTCACACAACAGGAATAGAAGACGGAATAGAGCCGAAATCTTCCCTCATTACTTATCAAGGACTAGTATCACTAGATTCACTAGTTGCGAAGTTAGAAACTAGTACTTTGCTACCAATAGCTCAAGCTAGTGCGGAAGTACTGCACTTTGTTCAAACTCAGTTTCAAATATTCTTCTACGGAAAGTCACCGTCAGTTACAAACCAAAAGAATTCATTTACTGTTGGTTTGGAAGACAATCAAAAGTCAAAAATATTAGCGTTGATTTGGGGAGCAGTCAATTACTTTTTTGGAAAACCTACTGACCAAACATTAGAGCCAGCTACCCAAACAAAACCATTAAGCAATAAACATTCTGTTTCCCCAGCTTTGCTTAACAGTTCTTCTCAAAGCAGTGAGAGCATGGAAGACCCTTGGTTGACAATGAATGACTTGTTTAGCAGTTCGCAACAAGCTGTTGAAATTGTGGACAAGCAAGAGTTTGTAACATCTTCCTCAACTGTAGATTCGGTGCTTCCCCCTAGCCCATCTTATCAAGAAAACTTGATTCATTATTTTAAACGGAAAGCTACACAAGTCAAGCAATTGCTAGATTTAGCGCAACCACAAAAGTCACCTGATGACTTGACATCAAGACAACAAGCATCTGGAAAAGTTACTTTAGGAAAAACAACCCCATCGAGCATTTCCGAAGTAGGAACAGAGACAAAATGTAGAGAAGTGTCTCAACAGCGCCATTCAACAAATCAAGTGGAAGCTAAACCAGATTGGATAGAAATTCACGCAAAAACAATGGGCTATCTGAAGCATCCGTTAGAGATAATACTTGAATGGTTGGATGGAATCATGCTTTGGTTAGAAGATATCTTTATGAAGATTTTGATGTTTCTTAAAGGTTTTTTTGGAGTGGGAATAAGGAGATAGAAAGCAATACTACTCGGATAAGCGAGAATTAGAAACCCGGTATCTTGGAGATACCGGGTTTCTGACATTTGCAGATTCAGTGAAAGTTACATTTCCATCGCCCGAAGGAGCACAGTCGCAAAAGCGAGATAATAATCGCACATGAAGATAGCAATCCTTTCTTGAGAAATACCCTATCTTTCCCACCAGGGAACCAAATAATAACCAAATTCCGCAAAACAACTCATTTTTGTATTATCTATACTATCCTACTTTTAGAGGATATTTGAAAAGTGGTTGGCTGTAATTTCAAGCACTGGTTGATCCCCCCTAGCCCCC
>JAWQFQ010000427.1:0-3863 GCA_035967975.1 Scytonema sp. PMC 1070.18 | reverse complement strand
CCCGTGACAATAGCTCGGTGCCAGGGTTATACTTAAGCAAAACCCTCTTCTGTGTCTTAAGAAGAGGGTTTTGTTGTTTTTGTCTTATCCTTTAAATACATGATTTCAGCCTTTTTGTTCTGTTTTCTACGGTAAATACTAAGTTGCAGGTCAAAAAGTGTAACTACTCCCTTCCCGGTCTAAAATTACCGGTCTTAAACCTTGGTGTTCTTCTCTTCCCTCCGGGACGCTACCGCGAACGAGACGCTTCGCGAAGGCGTCTTCTCTTCTCTTCGAGACGCTACGCGTTCACGAAGTTAGGACTTACGCACTATACAAAATAACCATCTTGTGCATCAACGTAAATACGTTGTTTCAGGATGCATGAAAATCACCCTGGATGAGTGGCGATCGCCAAAATATCATTGCAAAATCTAGCTATAAGCCTGAAAACCATACCTGCTATTTTGGCTTTTCTGTCAATGCGTAAGTCCTAGAAGTGTCCCGAAGGGAAGGCGGTTTTTTATAGGTAATTTTCTGGCGGGAAGGGAGTAAGACAGCACTCAATACTTTTCGGATAAGCGAAGCGAAAATTAGAAACCCGGTTTCTTGAAGAAACCGGGTTTCTGGAATATTTCTGGCTCCTCAACTACCCTTATAAGCACTTCAGTGCTGAAAGTCACAAAATATTCAAATTGAATGATTGACTGGTTGAAAGTGCTGAAGTGCTCACTACAAAAGGTAGAGGGGTTTGGTTATCCTACGAATTGAACTGTGTTTTTGAACTATAAACTGGTAAAACTAACCGGGTTGCTGCTGTACCACTTGTTCCGTCAGCTTTTCTTTATCCTTACGGCGTTTTCTTGCATAAAGTTGAATACTAGCCGCCGTAGCAATAATCATGGCGAAAATAACCCATGCAGTAATATCTGTGGGTAGATTATTCTTAAACACAGCCAACAAGACGATCGCAACTAACATGACAGTGGGTGCTTCATTCAAAGCACGCAACTGCTGACTACCCCATTTGCATTTATCCTCAGCCAACTGCTTCATGAGACGCTTGCAATAATGATGATAGCCAATTAACAGAACAACCAATCCTAGCTTAACGTGCAACCAACCTTGTTTAAGAACTTCTGGTTCCGTTGCTAATAAACCAATCGCCATCGCCACCGTTACCAGCATCCCTGGAGTTGTGATGATGTTATAAAGACGCTTCTCCATTATTTGATACTGATTTTTCAGTATCGTGCGGGCTGGTTCTGGTTCTTGGTTGGCTTCAACATGATAGATAAAAAGACGTACCAGGTAAAATAACCCAGCAAACCAAACCACTATACCGACAATGTGAAAAGCTTTAAACCAGGAATAAGCCATGAATCTTTAATCTCCATCAAAAGATTTTTTTGGCGCAAGTAAATTAATCAAAGGTGCTATAGCAATCCTATCTGATTTGTCAAACTTAACGTTGGTTGTTTAAAGAACTGCAACGCAAATTATAAAGCAATCTAGCTTGTCTTCTTAAGAAACTATAAAATTTCTTTCACATTTGAACCAGAATTGCTATTTTATCCGTTTGAATCTTTAACACGAACAAAAGGCAAAAGGTCTAGAAGAATAGTTTCTGAGTAATGTTCCTGAGGATAATGCCCAACATTGTTAAGTTTTATAAATTCCCCTTGCGGTAATAAATTAGCAAATTTTTCTGCCATTTCTACCGATAGCCAAGGGTCAATTGCTCCCCACTGAATTAAAACTGGTTGTTGCCATTGTTTCAAACCGGATTCAATTTCTTCCATTGCTGATTTTAACTGCAAATTGCGAATCGTTGCTAAAAGACTTCGCCCAGAAGCAGAACTTTTCAAAAACGGCTTCCGATAAACATCTAAATCAGCATCCTCTATACGGTAACGACTACCTCCTTCTAAGGTTCTATCAACTAGCAGAGGGTCTTGTGTCATCATTTCTCCTGCTAGTGGTAAACCCATTTGTTGAATTTTCCAAGGCAATTTTACCTCTGTATAAATTGGTGCATTGAGTATAGCTAAATTAGCAATTTGTTCTGGATGCCGTAAGACATATTGTACTCCAACCGAACCTAAAAAACCTTGTACAATTAGGGAAAATCGTTTTAATTCTAGGGCTTTTGTCAAATCTTCTAAAGCCTTGATAAATGCATCCGGAGTGTAGGAAAAATCTCTTTTTTCTGGCTTTGCAGAAAAACCAAAACCAATCCAATCGGGTGCGATCGCTCGTGTTCCTTGTTGTGCTAAAGCGGGAAGAATGTTGCGCCAACTATAACTTTGTGATGGTAAGCCATGCAACAACAAAACAGGTAGCAAATCCGTTCTACCAATTGGTGGAGATTCGCGGTAGAACCACTCTAATGAATCGACTGTAATTTTATTTTCTGTTATGGTCATAATTTAGTTAAAAGGCTCTCGAAAAGGCGCAAAGGTGCAAATAGAAAAAGGGAGTTTGTTATTCACATATTTCACAGAACAGACATCAACTATCCTCCTCATACATGAGAAGGCGGTTGAGGACATAGGTAGGTTGATGAAAAGAAAAGCCGCTATGTATTAAAGAATGTAAAAATTGCTGACTCTCTTACAAATGACAGATGACAAATGACACGGGACAGCCTTAGCTGCTTAACTTTTTTGATACCGACCTACAGAGTGAGACAATGTGAGTTATTTGGATGGGTTAGAAATAATCATCTCACGAATTGCCGCAGCTGTTGCTGGTGCTAGTAAAACGCCATTGCGGTAATGTCCCGTAGCCAACAGGACATTGCTGTAGCCTGGTAATTTGTCAATTACGGGTGCTGGACGTCCTTCAGGTCGAGGACGCAAGCCCGACCACGTGCGGATAGTCACCGCTTTTGCTAACTCCGGACAACAAGCGATCGCCTGTTGTTTAACAGATTCCAAAAGTTCTTGACTAGGCGGTATTTCATTCCCATGAGTTGGAAATTCCACCGTCGCACCTACCCAGTAATCTCCGCCACCAATAGGAACAATGTGGACATCATCACCAGTAATAACAGGCTGAAAGTCAGGATTTCCGAGAGTATATCCCAAATGCAGTTGCAAAGCTTGTCCCAGTACAGGACGGATATCAACCATCTGCTGTAATTCTGCTGTCAGAGGAGACGAACCCAAGCCAGCAGCCACGACAACCCAATCAGCAGCAATTTTTCCCTCTGTTGTTTGTAATTGGTAGCAAGACAAACTATTAACCTCTCCTCCCGAAGGAGCAGAGGTTTGGAGAACCTTAACACCAAATCTGAAATTGACGCCATAAAGTTTTGCTGCATCTACCAAAGCCAAAGTCAGGGCTGTGGGATCGACTTGGCGATCGCCAGGAGAGTAGACAGCGCCGATAATCTTATCATTATTAACTTGAGGACATATTTGCTGGAGTTGAAGCGTATCCCAAATTTCTAGAGACAAACCCTGATATTGGCGAATTTCTTGCAGTTTTTGCCAATCAGAGATTCCTGTGGAAGAATCTGCTTCCTCAAAAAGCAACATCACAATTCCCTGACGGTTAAACAGGATGTTGCGACCTGTTAAAGCTTGCAATTCTGGAATCAAAGTCTCATAGCGCTGCATACTCGTTTGTCGCAAACGCCAAGCATTCCCCTTAATCTTATGGCTAACGATACCCATCAAAACACCCAAAGCCGCTCCAGTAGAAGCTTGTGCGGGTTGCTGGCTGTCAACGACGGTAATATTTAGCCCCTTGACTAGACTGAGTTCATAAGCAATTGCTGCGCCAACTACACCGCAGCCAATGATAGTGATATTCATTTTAGAAATAGGGGGTGTAGGGTGTAGGGTGACCGGGTGTAGGGGGGGATAGGGGAGTAGGGG
>JAWQFQ010000426.1:0-3898 GCA_035967975.1 Scytonema sp. PMC 1070.18 | reverse complement strand
TTGACCCACATTCCTCCCCACCGTGCTTCGCGCTCCGGGTGGGGTATCCTGTGGAGAAAAGATGAAATTTTTTGCTCAGGTACAATCAATCTTGTGCTCCTACAGCCCGTAGACTCCGCACTACACTACGATATCCGTTAAATTCTGCCAGCATCAAAGCTGTGTAACCACCCTGGTTTTTCACATTCACATCAGCAGAAGCTTTGAGTAGCATTTGTACTACCTCACCATAACCTCGTGAAGCCGCCCACATCAAAGCAGTAGCTCCTGCAGAGTCTTGAAAATTCACATCCGCCCCCTTTTCTAAAAGCTGCTGGATTGTGCTTCTGTGATTTCGTTCTGCTGCCTTAATCAAGGCTGTTTTCCCATCATCAGCTTTGACATTAGCATCAGCGCCACGCTCAAGTAGCATCTTGACTGTTTCTGTTTGTCCTTGGGTAGCAGCAAGTGTCAATGGGAACTCGCCTAAGTTTTTCTCATTTACATTTGCTCCGTGTTCCAACAGTAGCTCTACAATTTGTCTGTGTCCTTGTAAAGCAGCAATCAGTAGTGGTGTATCTCCAAGGCAATTTTTAGTGCTGGCATTTGCACCGTGTCTGAGTAACACTTCTACGACATCAGTATAGCCTTCTACCACGGCAAGATGCAGGGCAGTTTCCCCATCTTTGTCCTGAATATTGACATCCGCTCCCCGTTCTAGTAAAGCTGCTGCGATCGCACTGTATCCAGCTGCTGCTGCTGCCGATAATGCCGTTCCTCCATCAAGATTGCGTGCTTTAACATCAGCCCCAGCAGCTAAGAGTGCTTGTACAATTCCCAGATGTCCTAAATCAGCCGCTACCATCAAGGCGGTTTCTCCCTCTTCATCTTGGGTATTGACATCTGCGTTCTTTTCTAGTAAAGCTTGTACAACTGCTGTATGTCCTTGCTTGAGTGCTAGGTTAAAAGCCGTATCTTCATCTTTATCTTTAACATTCACCTCAGCATTAGCCGCAAGCAAGACACGCACAACTTTAGCATGACCTTTGAGTGCGGCTACCATTAAAGCAGTACTACCATCTTCATTCGTGGCATTGACATTTGCACCTCTATGTACCAATAGCCTAACAATGTCAAGTTGATTAGCACTACTAGCCAACATCAAAGCCGTTAATCCATAGCGCTTGCGTTTTAAATCAATATTTGCCCCAGCATCAAGAAGCGATCGCACAATTTCCGTATAACCCGAACTAGCAGCAAACATCAAGGGCGTTGTGCCATTGCGATCGCTAGCATCCACTGTAGCACCGTTGTCGATCAACGCCTGCACCCTTTTCATATCACCATTTCTAGCAGCTGACAGCAGCAAAGCTTCTTTATTTTCAGTCATTAGTCACTTATCAATTGTGAGTGGTTAGTGGTTAGTGGTTAGTCGTCTTAGGTACTACTAACTATTAACCATCAACTACTTACCACTCTCTCACCTCCCCATAGACCCCAAGTATATGCTAATTTTTATTAAGATTTTAGAATTGGGGGAACACGATGAATTTGGAGCTTTCGCCATCGGTTAAGTATTGGTTAAACTTTTTTCACCCCATCATGATGTGGGCGCTACTGCTACTCTCCATTTATGCAGCGTATTTGGGTTTGCAAGTACAGCGCACCAGAAGTACTGAAGGGGAACAAAAGAAAGAATTAATCAAAGGTCGATACAACATCAGGCACCATCAAATTGGGTCTATACTACTAGCTCTGATGGTGCTCGGTACTGTTGGTGGTATGGCTGTCACCTACATCAATAACGGTAAATTGTTTGTTGGACCCCACTTGTTTGCAGGACTCGGTATGACTAGTCTCATTGCGTTTTCTGCTTCTTTATCTCCTTTTATGCAAAAAGGAGCCAATTGGGCACGTACAACTCACATTGTGTTAAATTTTACTCTATTAGGTCTTTTTTCTTGGCAAGCAATTACTGGGATGCAAATTGTCCTAAAGATTCTCAGTCAAGCATAGATAGTCAAAAGCTAATGGCTAATGGCTAATGGCTAATTGCCATGATCTCTCAATACGCGAAAACTAGAAACCCGGTTTCTTTAAGAGACCGGGTTTCTGGCTCCTCAACAATTGTATCTGCTACATTTTTCCTAGACAAAACAGGACAACCAAGGCATTTTTTAAATTGACCCCTAAAAAATGGGGCAGGCTTCATAAAAAGGGCACCCACGAGTATTCGTAGTAATAAGCCAGCCCCATTTTCTTGCGTGTCAGACCCAAACCCACGAGTACCCGTACAGTGCTCCACGAGTAATCGTAGAGAAGGTTGTCCTGTTTTGTCATGGTTTCCCCTAACCCTTGCAGTATTGCATTGGCTCTTGGCTTATCGCTTTTTAGAAAAGGGAATACCCAAAGATCGATGAAAATTATCCTGCACTTTGCGAGTTAAGCAGCGGGAGACTTGGCGGATAATTTGGTTAAGCACACTATCCCCAGTGGAACGAACTAAAGATTTAGGTAATCGCTGAATAAACTTGGGAAAGTGAATGTAAACACTCAGATGCAATTCCCATTCCACCCGTGTCATCACATCACAGCCATTGGAGGAATCATCATCAGTAGTGGTTTCAAGTAACTGTAGCGATGAGTGATAGTCTACATCATAGCCAGGAGCTTGGTAGTTGGGAACTGGAATGGTGCGGATACGGTAGATTCCTTGCTCTGGCGGTAATAGTTCCAGACCAATTTTCGGTTCTACTTCGTAACCAAAAGCACCAAAGCGACCAATAACCAAAGCATATCCGTTTTTCCCAAGGGGTTCCACCTTCATGGGTTCAGCACAATGAGAAAACCATAAGGCATGATTATCTAAATATTCAGCAACGGTTTTAGCTGGAGCATACATTTTCATACAGTCACTGTAGCAGCTATAAAACCTTGTAGCTGTTCCTATCGTTGTTTCTGGGGTGGCTTCGTTAGAATCTTCTAAAACTGCTTCAGTAGGGTCAAAAAATTGATAATCGGAGTTTTTGGCAAGCATATAACCTTTCTTTATATTTAGAAAACTGTTTAGCTAAGTTAATAATTCCCAGATTGGGCACGATATCATGCACTAAGTCATCATTTTGGCTTAAATTTTCTTCATCGATTATGAAGAGTCTCTAAAATAGAGAGCGGAAAAAAAAAGTATTGGTTTACAAAGCGATGAAAGCATTTGTAGCAGGGGCAACAGGTGAAACAGGTCGTCGGATCGTGCAAGAGTTAATAGCGCGGGATATCCCCGTCCGTGCTTTAGTCCGAGATTTGGAGAAAGCCAGAGGTGTTTTACCGACTAACAATGTTGAGTTAGTGCAGGGAGATGTCTTACAACCAGAAAGCTTATCGACTGCTTTAGGTGATAGCACGGTACTACTATGTGCCACTGGTGCAAAACCAAGCTTTGACCCAACTGGACCTTATAAGGTCGATTATGAAGGAACGAAAAACTTGGTAGATACCGCTAAAGCCAAGGGCATTGAGCATTTTGTCCTGGTTTCTTCTTTATGTACTTCCCAATTTTTCCACCCTCTGAACTTGTTCTGGTTAATTTTGGTTTGGAAAAAGCAAGCTGAGGAGTACATTCAGAAAAGCGGTCTTGTCTACACGATTGTTCGCCCTGGTGGGTTGAAGAATGAGGATAACTCGAACAAAATCGTCATGCAAAGCGCTGATACCTTGTTCGACGGTAGCATACCCAGACAAAAAGTTGCCCAAGTTTGTGTTGAAGCGCTGTTTGAATCAGCAGCAAAAAATAAAATTGTGGAGATTATTGCCAAGGAGGACGCGATCGCGAAAAGTTTTGGAGAGCTATTCGCTAACGTCGCTTAAGAGGGAGTGAGGGAGTGAGGGAGGGAGGGAGTGAGGGAGTGAGGGAGTGAGGGAG
>JAWQFQ010000425.1:0-3903 GCA_035967975.1 Scytonema sp. PMC 1070.18 | reverse complement strand
TAAAGTATAGAGAAGTACCCGTATTTACCTAATCATCCCGCATTTATGCAACGCCCAATTTTATATATGGCAATCCTATTTAATTTGTAAAATTGCTAAACTCCAGAAACCCGGTTTCTTGGAGAAACCGGGTTTCTCGCTTTTTACGAATGATGCGCGGACTGCTATCTTACACCCCTACACCCCTGCGTTTTCTGAAAGCTACCTTACAAACTTGGGCATAATCTCAGCAGCGGTAAAGATACCATGAATACCTCGCCGATGTAATTCAACGCCAGCTTTAAGATAGCCAAAGGCGGGACCACAGACATTGGCTGCCATGCTGGTCTCATCTCCCAATGTAAAAGTATGAGTAGAAATCTTACCTTCAAAGGTACGACCCGTAATTTTTACATTTGTGCTGATGGGCTTTTTGGGATTGCGGGTATCGACTATGCCTCCAACAGTAACGCGATCGCGGTCTACAATTCCCGCCAATTCCAGCATTACATCATCAGCATGTTCCATATTTTCTAACTTCAGCACGCCATTCATCTTATCCAAAAGTGCTTCTACTTCTGCATCCGTCATTGCTCTTGCAGTCTCTACACTGAATCCCGGCATATGAGCAATGTCCTCACGAATGGTAGCACGGTAAGCTTCCCAATTAGCGATTCCCACACCAAAGGTAATATCGACCCGATGAATTTCGGCATAACTTTGGGCGGCTATTGCTGCTGCGGCTGTTAACAATCCCGGTGTTGCGCCACACCCTGTCATATAAGTAATTCCTGCGGCTTGCAGTTCTTCTTTCATTGTCAGCAGCTGCTCAACAGCACTGGTGCGCTTAATTGCATCCACCAGTACTCCTCGCCAACCAGACTTGATAAACTGCTGTGCCACTGTAGGAATAAAATTATTGGGTAAGTTCGGCAAAGCTAGAAAATACCCGTCTACAGGATGATTTCTTGTCAATAAATCCTCAATACTGCGATTCGATATAGTTCCAAACGGTTCTAGATAACCTACCGAGCCTTGAGAGAGGTATATTGTCATGCTTTCTTGAGCATTCAGACCTTCAGCAGCATAAGCATAACCTTGTTTGTCTGCTAAGGCGACTAAAATCATTTCTCGTTTGGGGGAAAGTACCCGCGCTGCTGCTTGTCCCAGTCCACCAAAACCCAGTACTCCTACGCGAATTGCGCCTGCTTTCTTTGTAGAACCTGTGACTTGTTCTGCATTCATCTAAAAACCTCTGGGAGTTTGGAAACCGTGAGGCTGTGTTCCCACGGATGAAACATATAAGCCTCGTCTGTTGAGAGCGAGGTGCTGACATAAAAGCTTACCGTACCTGATTGTTGACGCTCAAACAATTCTGAGAGTTGTTTGATTGCTCATCGTTGATGATAATGATAAAATCTTTCAATAAGCTGACTGTCACATAGACTCTCAGGTACTGCCAATGTTGAATTTTTAAGATTTGTACATTGTAGCCCTCTCAAAGATTATTGAGCTTGACTAATTGTAATGGTTAAGGGAAACTAACAAATATCAGAGGTAAAGACTTACAAAAATAATAACTTTTGTTAATTTTCTGAGATATATATTTTGAGAGATGGAACATTAGTTAACAAATGGCAAATTTGTAGCTAAGGAAAAATGCTGTCCCAGAGGGCATACTCAGAGCCATTTGCTACAGCAGAACTGTCCA
Source organism: Scytonema sp. PMC 1070.18 (assembly GCA_035967975.1). Classification (GTDB taxonomy): domain Bacteria; phylum Cyanobacteriota; class Cyanobacteriia; order Cyanobacteriales; family Nostocaceae; genus Scytonema. The sequence continues at coordinate 2,213 of JAWQFQ010000425.1, read as the reverse complement.
CTGCGGTGTATTTTGATTGGCAAAAGCATGGAAACATTAGAGTTCGTCATTTATCCGGACGGTCGGGTACAGGAAAAGGTCACTGGCATCGTGGGTGCTTCGTGTGCTGAGGTCACAGCAGCCATAGAGGCGCAGCTGGGACAGGTACTAACTCATGAGCCTACTTCAGAATACTTTGCTACTCAGGTACACCAATCTGCTGTAGTAAACACGCAAGCTACTTTCAGCGGTTGGTAAATTTTCACTAAGTTTCGTTTAGTTTCATCAATTCACAACCACCATGTCACACTTCAGCCAAATTAAGACCCAAATCCGTAACATCGACTCCTTAAAGGATGCTCTCACTGACTTGGGTATCGACTGGAAACAAGGTCCTCACGAAGTCCGTGGATATCGCGGTCAAACCCATAAAGCCGAGATTACCATTGAGCAAGACAATGGTTACGATGTCGGTTTTAAATGGAATGGTAATGAATACGAATTGGTTGCTGACTTACAATACTGGCACCAAGATTTGTCGGTTGAAGGATTTTTACGGCAAGTCACCCAGCGCTATGCCTTCCATACAGTAGTCACAGAAACTGCTCGCGCTGGATTCCAAATTGCAGAGCAACAAAAAAATGAGGATGGTTCAATCCGTCTAGTTGTACAACGCTGGAGTGCGTAATGTCTGATTTTTTGCCGTCGCCAGAACAATCGGAAGACAACCGTTCGGGTTTAGAGCCAGAATTGGGCGGTGTTTTAAGAGATACACCAGAACGCTCTGGTTTTGAGCCGGAGTTAGGTGGCGTATTGCGGCAAAAAGGCGTTTATGTTGATGAAATTACCTGTATCGGCTGCAAGCACTGCGCCTATGTTGCCCGGAATACATTTTATATCGAACCTGATTACGGGCGTTCTCGTGTAATTCGCCAAGACGTTGACTCCGAAGAAGTCATTCAAGAAGCGATCGACACTTGTCCGGTTGATTGCATCCACTGGGTTGACTACACGAAACTGAAACAATTAGAAGAAGAGCGCAAATATCAGGTTATTCCCCAAATTGGGTTTCCAGTAGAACAAGCTGTTGTATCCGCTCATCGGCGGCGTAACAAGCAAAAGCAAAACCGTAAGAAATCCAATTAATCTAGAAAAGATAACAAAAAACGAGAGGGCTGGTAATACCAGTCCTCTTATTGTTTTCGTCCAAGAAGTACAAATTTTTTAACACCCGGTATATAGTGTTTAAAAAGGATTTCTTGAGCAGGTCAAAATAAATGTTGTTGGAAACACCCATAGAACGAGGTTGTTTGTTTGTAATCGGAATATTCGCTGGAGTATTATCGGGATTAATGGGTATCGGTGGTGGACTGTTAATTGTGCCTTCACTGACAATATTTGGAGTTCCCGTAGTGCAAGCAACCGCAACAAGTTTGATAGGAGTGTTTCTCAGCACAACTTCGGGGAGTTTGCGGAATCTCAGTGTAGGCGATTTGAACTGGAAAGCGTCGTTAATTCTGGCGTTGTTTGGAGTCATAACAGCACAAGTGGGAGCATGGCTTGGCGATCGCATACCCGATGCATGGCTTTCTTTGAGCTTCGGCGTTTTCCTCCTGATAACAATCTACCTGATGAACCTGCGCCAACAACTTAAACAGAAGGAGTCAGGACTCGAAACAAACTCCTGTGAACTCGGTGATTCCTTCAAACCCTCTAATCGCTTCTTTCCCCTTGTCGGAATTGGAGTGCTAGCAGGTGTCTTATCTGGACTATTTGGTATTGGCGGTGGCGTAGTGAAGGTACCGTTACAGATGTTGTTTCTGGGCGAATCAATTAAAACAGCAGTGCAGACAAGTTTGGGAGCAATCAGTGCGATCTCCGTTTCTGGCTTAGCCCAACATGCCTATAACCATAACGTGCTATGGATTCCGGGGCTATGTTTGGGAATGGGCGGAATTATTGGTGCTCAGATAGGGACGCGTTTGTTACCTAAGCTGAGCGATCGCATTGTGAAGATACTATTTGTTGTTTTTTTGCTCATACTATCTGTATATATGTCATCGCATGGCATTTTAGAACTGGGAGTGATATAGGAATCCGGTTTGATTTGGTGAACTGATTTGTGTAGGCAGGCAATAGGGAATAGGCAATGGGCAATGGGATTCTAGAATACTAAGGTGTCTGATACTTTTAAGCTGAACATAGTTGAACATCACTGCACAACTCAGCTATGA
>JAWQFQ010000424.1:0-3930 GCA_035967975.1 Scytonema sp. PMC 1070.18 | reverse complement strand
GATCAACCAGTGCTTGAAATTACAACAAACCACTTTTCAAACATCCTCTTAGAGGGTGTATTGTTTTTTTGTGTTTTGTAAGAATTGGAGAAGATCATAAACCCGGTATCTTTAAGATACTGGGTTTCTCGTCTTTTACACATAGTGTGTGGATTAATATAGCAATCCTTGGCAGATTTGTAAAAATTGCGAGGTCTAGAAACCCGGTTTCTCAAAGAAACCGGGTTTCTCTGCTTTTACGAATGAGTTAGAATTGGTATAAATATCTAAAAAAGTTATAAATTTATCAAAAAATCGTTCATTTATACTGAAGTTAATATCTTTTAATATATTCTTTAAAGTCAAGATTTATACGAAAAATAGCTCTTAGCTATTCGCAAACTACCCCTCTTTACTTTTTTGATTTATAGGTATAGAGAGAAAAAAATCTTCGTACTTTGTCATACCACAATTTTTAGATGTTATTTAGTTTGTCATCTATCAAAATCATTCAAATTTGCTCCAAACAAAATTTTTTGAGTTGAAGACTCTGGGTAACGACAAGAGGTTTCCTGTTTCCAAAAGACGGGAAAGATAAGAATTTTAACTCAGATGAAGAGAGCAGTTTTACGCTTTCTTTCCGTAGTTATTTGCAAATTTTACTAGAATCAACAAAAAAAAGGATGCCAATGATTTCACGCTTACAATCTCTAGGATTAGTTTCAACAACTGTAATATTAGCTAGTTTTAGTGTGAGTACTACAAAAGTACACGCACAGACTACCTATGAGGCTTATAATTTTAGCGTTACCTACGATACGCTGACCAAGGTTGACCCTTCTTTTAGACCAGATGTGGGGATTTCTAGAGCAACAATCACTGGTGAAAGTCTTAATGCTCCTTTTGGATTGACTAATTTTGAAAGTAACACCTATGGTAAGTTTGACCCTACAACAAATATCTCCAAATTTAATGCTGATGCATCTGCACTTGGTTTAGAAGGTCAACCAATACTTGGTGACAGGTATTTCGGTGGTAGCAATGAGCTGTATGGAGCTGCTGATGACCAAGCTAAGTTCGACTTTGTTAACAGCATGGTAGAAGGTGGTGGTACTATTACCCTCACTGGTGGTATTGGGGTTTTTAAGGATGCTATGGGGGAAATAACTTTTAATCAAAATGACAGATTGACAAGTACAGATTTAACTGCGCCCTTTAAGGGTCGAGCTACACTTAACTTCTCAGTGAAGGTTCCCAAACAGGTTCCTGAACCGAATGCAAATGCTGGGCTTGTTGGGATGGGTTTAGTTGGATTGAGCTTTGCTTTGGGACAATATCGTCGTCAACTCAAATCTCGCAGCTGCTATTGTGTTCCCGCCCGAAGAATACCTAATTAAAGATTACTCCTTTCCCAATACTGCATAGGATTTGCCCTAAATTAAAATTTGGGCTCAAAGCTCAAACCTGTTAAAACGGGTTAAAAGCCATATTCAGTCAGATTTATCTGACCTTAGCGATCAAAGTGTGAAATTTATTGTTTGGCTCTATCCCTTGTAGTATTGACTTCCTACTGCAAGGGATAAGCGAAAATTAGAAACCCGGTTTCTCAAAGAAACCGGGTTTGGTGGAGTCTCGACTATTGTATCCCTTGCAGTATTGGTTTCCTCCCTCCTCTTGAATGGTTTAGGATTGCTATATGTGGGGGCTAAAAGCTTCCTAAAATCAAAAATCACAAAGCTGTTTTTCCATATCCAAAGTTATGACTACTAGCACTCCCATTGTTAAACCTATTAGTCAGATGCGGTTAGCCCCTGGTAGTGTGGTCACTATTCCAGATGTAAGTTGGCAGGAGTTTGAGTCGATTTTACAGGAATTGGGAGAACAACGAAGTGCTAGACTAGCTTACAGCCACGGTTGTTTAGAAATCATGGTTCCTTTGCCCGAACATGAAATTCCGAGAGATATTCTTTCTGATATTGTCAAAATATTACTAAAGGCTAATGGTTTGCGATATCAGCCTTTTGGCTCTACCACCTTCACACGGGAGGGTGTAGCAGGAGTTGAACCTGATGCTTGCTTTTATATTCAGAATTATCAGCGCATGATTGGTCGTCGTCGCTTACAAGTGGATGACCCACCACCGGATTTAGCTATTGAAACAGATGTTACTTCTAAAACTACGCTTGAAGCTTATCAAGCAATTGGTGTTCCGGAGGTATGGATTTATGATAGTGGTAGGCTTACTATCTATTTGCTTCATGAAGGAAGTTATATAAAATCTGATACTAGTCCTATTTTTGTGAATGTACAAATCACGCAGGTTATTCCCCTTGTAGTTGAACGCTCTTGGCTGGTGGGAAGTTTCCAGGCGTTGGAAGAATTTCAAGCGACGCTCGCACAAAAAAAAGAATAATGCTTTCGCTTACAATACTACTCGGAAAGCTCTTGCTACAGCAATTGCAAGAAGCGGTAATTCGGGGCTTTTACTCCGAATTACTACCAAAAATAGTTCTCTAGTTAAACGGGGATTTCCCTATTGCCTGTTGCCTATGCAGCCTATTGCCTTTTCATCCTTGACCTCTGTTCCCGCCTTTATTTAACAAATGCTAATTCATTGCTGTTAGTTGCTAACATTTTTGATAACACCCATTCGTACTCTCGTTGGAGTGATGCGGGTAAGTCTAGTTTCATCTCTTGTGGTAGTACTTCCCAGGTGTAGGTTTCTATCTCTAGATGGTTGCAGACATTTTTGTTTTTGAGTAAGTCTAATACAGTTGTAATGTCGTCTTGAGTGGATTGTAGTAATTGGTAATCGCGGATGAAAATTGGGACGTGGAAGTGAATGCGCCATTGTGAAGCTGTGGTGCTCTCTATGTCTGGTAAAGCTTTTTCTAGGTCTTGGTAATGGCGCAGTTGTCCGTTGCGATCGCGTGCGATGACTTGATGCAAATATGTGGATTCAGCAAAGGGAAGCAATCTTTCTTTGACTAAGCGGCGTTTTTCGAGATTGCTAGGAATGTCTACTTGCAATGCAGCACTGATTTGAATTTTGCCAATTTGAATTCCAGCTGCTTGAAATTGTTGGAAAACAATGGCTGGATCTTCATATTCTACGGCAAAGTGGCAAGTATCATAACAAATACGTATGTGGTCTAGTAAATACGCTTCAGCTGCTTTTTGAGAAATTCTCAGTTGTTGTGCTAAGTATTCTCCACCTACAGATAGTAAATGTGTCTGGAAGTAATCTATGACTTCAGCAGCATTTTCTATCAGTCCATCGGGTTCTGGTTCCAAATCCAAATGCAATACTTTTCCTGTATTGTTTTTTATCTTGACCATTTCCGCTACTAGCTGTGCTAGGTGAAAAGTAGCGCTGCTTGTGACAGCCGTTTGGGAAAGTTGATTGCCCTGAAACCAGGGTTTATATGATAGTGGTAATGTGGAAATGCTACCTTCTATACCAACTGGCAGAAGCTGTGCCAAGATATGTACCAGTCTTAAAGTATACTCTAGCCGCTCTGGTTTAGACCAATCAGGTGCATACACTTGGTCTTTCACAATTTGTCTGTGAAATCCACCAAAGGGAAAACCATTTAAGGTGAATACGTACAGGTTTTCTTCAGATAACCATGACTGAAATTCTGCTAAGGCGTTTCCTCGCAACAGTTCTCTTGTTGCTACGTCTGCTAAACGTAGACCAATCCCAAAGGAAACAGGGTGTGGGGTGTGGGGTGTAGGGTGTGGGGGGAAGGAATTTTCTGTTGTTATGGATGTAAGCAGTTCATGATTGGCTAACCTTGTTTTGAGAGATGGTATGTATTGCTTTAAGTTGGCGAAGACTTTGTCCCACTCTTCGCCGGGATGAATATTTGTGCAGTAGGTGAGATGAATGTTGTTGTTTGTAGGGAGTTTCATATTTCTTAAGGGGTGTGGGAGTGTAGGGGTTTGGGG
>JAWQFQ010000423.1:0-3953 GCA_035967975.1 Scytonema sp. PMC 1070.18 | reverse complement strand
GAAAACTTGACTTCAGTGATAACCGATTGTGACAGTTCAGGGTGCGGAATGTGGGCTATAATGCAACATCCCCAAAGCGATCGCCGTGTGGCAAACTCTACATTACATATAGTGGTTTCCCGACACAATTGTTTAGTTGGCAAAGGTATTCTTTTCCCCCAGAACTAAACGGTATCGTCCATCCAACCGCAAACAGGACAATCCCAATGAACGCGGGCTGTGTAATCTCGGTCGTATTCATAACCACAGCTTGGACATTTACCTGTAAACATTGGATGCTTATCTAATAGTTCCATCTGCTGCTGTTGCGTCCACATCTGCCGGGGTTGAATGATTTCCTCACCATTGTAAAAAGACGGCTCAGAAATATCTTCCCGCTCAATGACCAGTTCCCCACCGATATACGTTGCCCCCTCCGGTTCCCACTGTTCCTCCATCTCATCCTCTTCCCGCAGTTCCTCTAACTTTAGAATGAGGTGAGCGAAGTTCTCTCCACCAATATACCAGCTGTACATGAAGTGCGATCGGTTCGGCAGCACCGTCGAAATGAATGATTGTCCAATCTTTTTTCTTCATTGTGACTCAATTACGAATTATTATGGCGTTGTTCCATTTGGGTGAGATATTCCATTTCCGTTGGTGTGAAGGCAACGGGACGCTCTAACAACAAAAGTATTTCAACCTCAAACGGGTCTAAGCTGCACTGTCTTAATTTGGCGATACGGGACTCCACCTCAAGCAGCTGTGGTTCTGTGTCCATTGGTACTGGTTCTACTTGTTGATGTTTGAGACTATATAAGTGCATCATCATTCTCTCCACATCCCGTACCCAGACTTCTACAGTATTGTCACGCACAGAAGCAATCCGACCCTGACGACCGTTGATTTTACTGTTGTTGGGAACGCGAATCTCAACTAAGCCGCCTTTGTTAAGCTTTAAATGGTGAGCGATGTTTGGATGTTCTTTATTGTTGGGTATATCCATAGTTAAATCCTTCAAATAAACCAGTTCTTCTTTACCCGTATCTAATTCCACAATCACAGCATCTGAATTGGGGTGTTGGGTAATTGTACCGGATTGACCGCCAAATAAGGGGTGGTCGGGTTTGATGGTGACGCGCTTAGTCTCACCTGGTGTTGGAGTTTTCTTGCCGATGTTGGTAGTGTTCATCTTGGCAATAGTGCCATGTTTGGTTTTGTAAGTTCTTTTGGCTTTCTCACTGATAACGTTATCAGTGAGATTGTTTTTTAACCGAGACACAAAAGGTTGAGATACCTTGCATTGCTTTGCAATTTCGCGATCGCTCCAAGTTCCCCACTCCCGGTCCTGCAGTAATGTTAGTACAGCACGATGTTTGTCCTGGCGCGAGCGAGGTAATGCTGGTTTATTTTCAGTATTCGCCCCAACAGAGAAAAGAACCGCGTCGCGTCTTGACCCCTGATGAATGATGCAGGCAATAACATCTTCTTCTTGATTTTTATGAGCGTGCCACCGATGGAAGCCATCAGCCAGCCAGTAGGACTCGCCATCGTAGAAGACAGTGACAGGCTCTAACTGTTGTCCATCTTCCATTTGTTCTTCCAACAATTTAACGTGTTGTAGGTTAATAGCGGCTCTAGGTTGAGTGCCACCATCGCGGCGGATTTCATCAAGATATAAGTATTCGACGCTCTTTGCATGAGAGTTATTCGATTGAAACATTATTACCACCCGCTTTCTCAACAAGTGTTGCTGCTGTTTTATAAGAAATGTTGCTGTTATTCACACTCATAGGCGATCGCCCCCAATCAGAGCGCTCAATCTTATGGTGGGCGATCGCATCCCTTGGGTCTTTCGCTTAATCAGCAAATTCGTTGTTCTTAATATCCAAGACAAACTCTACCCACAGATGAGCTTTCTTACCGTTCTTATCGGTTTTAAGAGCCTCCCATTGTTTGTGTATCCAATCAGGACTGTGAGCGGGAAGTTCGGATTGCGCCCATAACAGAGCGTCAGTTGGAGTTTTCCAAGATTGCCAGGGTTTGTTGAGAGTAGGCTGACACATTTTTCTTTCTTAATGGTGTGAAGAGTGCTGAACAACTTGTGTAGCGGGCAAAAAGCCCACTTATAGTTTTTATGCTGTGGCTACATTTAGGGTTTGTAAGTCCCAAGTTTTCAGCAACTCCCATTCTTGCGACGTTAACTCGTCAAACGGTTTATCAAGGATGGAAACAGGCTTCATGGAAGTCTCAAAAAGAGCTGCTGCTGCTTGGTATGGAGTCCCATAAATCTTGTGGCTAGCACTGTTTTTCCAAGTCCCTTCGTCGGTCACGAAAATACGTCCGCATTCGATATTTCCATCAAGGACTCGGTATGTGCCTTTGGATGCTATGGGTTCAAAAAACAACACTCCAGATTGGATGAGTTGGGCAATGAATGTGGAGGCAGCACCATTGGAATGTCCTTGAGTCAACTCCTCGTTTTGATTTTCCCAGCTCAACGAGTTGGTCTTATATTTTGATTGTGTTTCTGTCATGACTACAATTAGATTTAGATAGTTTTTGTTTGCCCCGCGCAGTTAGCGCTGCGGGGTTTTTGTTTGTTATCTCATGAGGAAGAGCACTTTGGGATTAACCATAAGCACCTTAATGTCATAGGAAGTTGCAGACTTTTGTTATTGCGATCGCTCCTCAATTCGCTTCCTTAACTCTGCTTCAAATTCTTCATCTGTCGCGCAAAGTACGCCCGGTCTGGCATCTAATCTATCCATGTACATGTGGAATGCGATCGTATCGTTTGGATGCGTCCTGACATAATTTAATAGTTCTTTGTCCGACATTTCATCAAAATTAAGTTGAGTCATTTAATGAAAACCTCCCCGTTCGGGTAACTCTTCAAAAATTTTAGAAATCTTGACTCTTTTATTATCTATTTAGTTGCGGATATGCAGTTGTCTCAGTTGTTACTGGTACTAAGAATGCCCGTAGTCCACTAAGGGCGATCGCTATCCCAAGCAGCCAAAACTTCTTTCCACTCCTCATCCGTTTCAGGTGATTTCCCTTTGATAAGCCCTATAAACAAACGGAAATATAAACCTATTTTGATATTCTCCATTTTTTTGTAACAGCCGTTTTCCGTAGTTGCTATTCAAGCACGAGTCCATTAAAGACAGCATATAGTCCCGTGCTTGTCTGACAGGGTGATTGCGGCGGACTTCTCCGTGTCGTTCCTTAACACGAACAGCATTATTATTGGCACTTAAGATATCTTTAGACTGCCAACCCTTAACTTCAATAACCAATAGTCCCAAGTCTGGGCAGATAACAACAAAATCAGGATAACGGTCTTCCACAATTGGCTCGTAATAAACAATATAATCGTCAGGGAGTTTTTGCAAGACTGAGAAAAGCTTTTTCTCCCCTTGGGAAGCCTTTAGTGGAAGCCGATCCGGAATCATTTCTGCCATAATGACTGGTAAGCTATAACGTGTTTAGTAGTACGTAAATACTGGTATCAAACAAGTAGCAAATGCTTTTTTGTATAATATACACTCCTTTTTGCGGTTATTTGTGTAGTTTCTGCACGAGAAAACTCAAACTTTCTTGGAGTATAGGTGACCGAATGTATATATAAGCCACTACTACGCGATTTCAAGTAAAAGATTAAGATTTGACAACCAGCGGTTGTCTTGACAAGAAATTTCTCGAAAGAAAACATGAGGAGGTTCCGACAATTTCTCGCCCCGCGATAAGCACTCTTTCGGCGGCGCTGCCATGCGATCGCACTTCAACCAACATTTTAGATATCATCGCTTGTAGAGCCAACGCGCTTGGTTGTTCTAGCAACATAACAAACTTTGGTTAGAAGAAGTGCGATCGGTTCTCCTCGCCTTAAGGGCTTAAATCCTTAAGTAAGCCAAGTTATGTCGTTTATAACGTCTACAACGTTTAATTAGTAAGCTTATTACGTTGTT
>JAWQFQ010000422.1:0-3979 GCA_035967975.1 Scytonema sp. PMC 1070.18 | reverse complement strand
AGTTATGTCGTTTATAACGTCTACAACGTTTAATTAGTAAGCTTATTACGTTGTTTAGATATTCTACAACGTTTCAAGTGGATACTGAGCTAACAGTTCTGAAAAAGGTATTCACTTTTCATCATTAGTGAAGATCGTGATGCCGTCTCTAGTGTTTTGACTTGCTTGGAGCAATTTTTGCGGCGTGGCTTTTGGATACCGTTCGGTAAACAACTCTAACTCCGATTTAATTTTTATTTTACCGTTAGGTTTCCAGCCTTGTTCAATGGCTGTTTTTAGCCAACCTCCAGGCCGAGCAATGACACTATCACAGAGCGCTTCTTTTAACAAAAAGAACTCAGGAGTCAGGAGCTAGAATTCAGACGCTCAGGTTAAGCGACTGGCGGACTCGTGCTGGGGTTTAAATCCCCACTGTCTACACGGTGTCTACAATTGGTTGGGGTCTGAATCCAAGAGCGGACTTGATATTGACTCCTGTATTCTGAATTCGGAATTCTTCTTTAACACTTCTATTGCGGATAAAACAATTTCTTCGGAAGCCGCTTTAATTGCTTTAGTTAAAGTTGAATTAATTTGAAGACCCAAAGACTCAAGCTGTTGTTTTACTTGGTCACTAATATTGGAACGTACTGCGGGAGCATCTTTTCTAATGATGTTATTACTGGATTCTCTACGGGCACTGTTGTAGATTGCTGTAATTACTGACGACGTGACTCCAATTGTTGTTTTAAATCTGCATTTTCACCCTTGAGCCTTTGAGCTAAATCATCAGCACCTTGTAGATGATAAACCCTACCAGCTAACCCTTCATTAATTCGGCGTAACCCATCTATCTCTGCTCGTAACTTCTTGTTCTCTTCCCTTAAAGTAGAAATAATTACGGATTTAGAATTGTCTGATGCTGGTGGAACCTGCTGGAGTTTAGGTCTTTGCTTCTGCTGCGAGCGTAGTGTTTCAATCCTATTTCTCAAATCTTCTTGTTTATACAAGTAAGCAGTAGATACGTTGGCCGCTTGAGCTACAGATTTAAAACTAATTATTTGCCCTTGTTTAATCATCTTCTCAAGGGTTTTATCTACACGGAGTGCTGATTCCTTAGCTTTTTGTGCTGCTGCTTCTTGTAATGCCTCAATCTTTCTATTAGTCATGGTCTGACTCCAAGGATTTGATAACTTTTTGAAGATTCTCTTGAATCGGTTTATTTTTATTAATTTGCAATGTCCAACCACAATCTTGAGCTTTCTTTAAAACCTTATTAGTTCGCTCTAAAGTATCTTTTAGGACAGGTAGGAAGTTCTGATTAGTCCTCCAGTGTGGACAGTTGTAACAGCCGTCAAAGCCGGTGAGATTACAATCACCTAATACTTTTGGTCTGGCACAATATCCATGCTCTAATGCCCTGGCTTGTACGTTGTTTTTAAACCATTCTAAATCCTCATCACTGGATAGTATAGTTTTCTCTAGTTCTACAGTTTCTGCTTGGAAATTTACCACTCTTGATTCATGATATTTTTCAACTTCCTTTCTGAGTGTTTCATCATGGATATATGCATAACGCATGGTCATTTCTGGCGTTTCATGACCAAGATAACGTTGAATAATGTGTAGAGGAACACCACTATTAATCATGCGAGTTCCTACTGTGTGACGAAATTGATGTGTTTGAAACTTCCAAGGTTTACCTGAACGCTCGCAAATCTCAAAATCCGAAACTAATCTTTTTAAAAAATTCCTAAAAGAATCATAACCCATAACTGTAGGTTTGGGAATAAAATCATACCCCTTACACTGTTGTTTTCGTCCAGAAAATAAATAATTAAAATTGTTACCTAAATTTTCTCTAATGTAATTTTGTTGTTCTTTAATCACAACTGCTAACTCATCAGACACTGGGATAATATCTTCTTTTTTCATCTTCCACCGAAAAAATTGGATGAGCCATCCTCCTTTACCATCTTGTTTTAAACAATCAAAATTGAGCAGACACAACTCACTAATTCGCATTCCAGTTTCTTGAATTACTAAGAGCATTCGCATAACTGATTCAGGTAAGGCATCTAAATGTTTATTGAGTTGCTTAATCACTTCGTCTGGAATGTATCTCGGCAGTCGGCGTGTTTCTTTAGGGAAGTCTTCTTTCCGAATTATGTGTTCTGTAACTCTAAACCATTCATTGATTACACCAGTTTTGAAGAACAGATTTAAAGTCGAAAGGCGATGTATTTTTACCGTCTGACTTTTTCGGTTATTTAAATACTTTAAATAATCTAAAATTAGCGGTCTATTTACATCTTCTATTGTGACCGACGGATACTGCAAATCTAAAAATTTTGAAAACACATTGAAGGAGCTAATATAAGCTCTTAAAGTTCCAAATTCTTTCGAGGTTCCTTGATAAAGGATAAATTGTTTTACGAACTCTTTAAGCCAATCTTGTTTGATGTTGTGAAATATCAATTTCTTATATTGGCTATGAGGTAATGGTGGAAAACCTAATGTAGTTGCGTCCCAAACATCTTCACTCAAATCCTGGTAAGGAACCAGCTTCTTGTCTATATTTCCTTCCGTAAAATAACGACCACAGTTTTTACACTTGTAACGCCTTTTTTGGCTAAGCTGTTGTTTTCCTCGTTTCACATACTGATGACTATCACAGTAGTAACAAACTATTTCATTCTCTTGTGGTTTGACTTGTGTATCAATTAATTTTAACTGTGGTATTTCTGGTAACTGCTCACCTTTAATGTCGGGTTTTTTCATGTTCTAAATACCTTTGATACTCTTCGATTAAATCTTCATCTGTTAAATGAATATAAGTGTTGATTGTCGTCTGAATATCTGCATGACCTAACCGCCTTTGAATATGCGCCATATCCCATCCAGCCTTGATCAATTCATTTGCATGCGTGTGACGAAGCAAATGCGGATTTACTTTGATACCTGTTTTCTTTGACATTCTCCTGAATAAACTATCAATAGTTTTGTAAGTCAAAGGTGTACCAACTTCTCCCTGGACTGGAGCTTTTATAACTACAAAAACAAAGTCACAATCAATGTCTTCTAGATACTCCTCAATCAAATAAGCTGAATACCATTGCATTAATTCTTTGCTAACATGAACTATTCGCTCCGTGCCTGACTTAGCTCTAACATGGTTGACGTTATCAACTCTTGGTATCACATGAATTTCATTCGTTTTACCAGTCACCATATCTTCATGTCTTAGCCCTAGTGCTTCACCTATTCTTAATCCTGTTTCCGATAACAACCTAATTAAAAACTTGTCACGTAATGTGTTACAAGCTTCAACCAAGGTATGAATTTCTTCCGCTGTTAAACAACCAGGGAATCTCGAGGGTTCTTTGATTTTTAAGAGTCTTGTCTTTACCTCTTTCCCCTTACTGATATGGTGTAAAAAATGCTTATATTTCCGACCTGGTTGTAATTGATAGCGATAAGTATCAACCCCAACAGTTGCCCCTATCCGCTCTTGAAACTCGTAAAATCCACAAACAGTTGTTAGGCAGTGATTGATAGTTTTCTCACACCGCTTTGAAACTTGTGGCTGAATAAATAAAACGCTCTGACCTGGGTTTCTCAACCAATGAATAAAGTTTGATAACTGCTCTAGGTTTATTTCCAGCCAATCTAACTTTAAATCCCTCAGAAACTCCCAGAATAGTTTGAGGTTATATGCATAGGTTCCAATCGTATTTGGACTCCGCCCCACGCTGTCAAGGTAATGTAAGTACTTTTGGATTGGTTCAATAGGCAAATAGTCATCATCCAGTACCATCCAAACCTGACGGTTGGTCTCTGGGAGGATACCTTTTTGGACTTTCATCCTCACTACCCCTCTTTGTTTACATTGTAACCTTATACTACAAAGTGAGAAACGCAAAAACAGCGTAGTGATAAAACTTAATATCAGCTACGCTGTTGTTGTTGTTGTTATTTAAAATTTAATAAGACATAAGCC
>JAWQFQ010000421.1:0-3982 GCA_035967975.1 Scytonema sp. PMC 1070.18 | reverse complement strand
GAATGTGCAATAATGTCAAACAATGTCGATTAAATGGGGGATGAGGAATTTACTCCTAAATAAAATATAAAATTCTCGTAAAGAGTTATGGTTCGTAGTTGCGCTTCAGCGCATGCACTTTGTTCAATGAACAGCCAAGACGCAAAGAGCGCCAAGAAAGAGTTTGCATTTAGCTCACAATTCTTGGTTTTTAACCCGTTTTAACGGGTTTAAGCTTTTAGCCCGAATTTTAATTCCGGGCTTATCCGGGCTTTTGCGGGCTTATCTATTTATTTAGCACAACTCTTGGTAGGAGTAGAACCAACCGTTTGAGCATTAGATGTATGGGAGATAAGAGTCACTTGCCCTTTGCCGTCGAACACCCATCCCGTGGCTGGTATAATCTCTACAATATCATTTTTAGATGATGGTAAAGGAGCAGGTTTTTCTGAGCGCTGCTGTTGTGGTGTAATGTCCAGCGATCGCGCAATTCATTTCCAAAACCATTGCGCTACATACAGCAATCCCTAATCCATTGAACCAGTGTCTATTGCAATAGTCCCCAAACATAGCACCCTTCCCCGTTGTATGTGGTGTTGTTCTCATTTTCTGGGGATTTTGTGTTTTTTAGAATATTTTCCTAATTTTTTTAATTTAGGGATTAACCGAGGGATGCAGTATGTTAAAAACCGCAGATGTACGCAGATAAACGCAGATAAAACAGAAACCCGGTATCTCAAAGATACCGGGTTTCTAAATAATTCTTTCACACCATGTGTATTGGTTCTTACCCATTGACGATTGTACCACCGTTGGGATGCAGAACTTGTCCGGACATATATGAAGCGTCGTCGGATGCTAGGAAGACGTAGCTGGGTGCGACTTCTTCAGGTTGTCCGGCTCTTTGCATTGGGACTTGTTTTCCGAATGTTTCGACTCTCTCTTCTGGAAAGGTTGAAGGTATCAAAGGCGTCCAAATGGGTCCTGGTGCTACCGCATTCACACGGATTCCCTTTTTGATAAGGTTTTCGGATAATGAACGGGTGAAGGCGACGATCGCACCTTTTGTTGAGGAGTAATCGAGTAAGTGGGAACTTCCCTTGTATGCTGTAACTGATGTGGTGTTGATAATGGCGCTACCTTCTTGAAGGTGCTTTATTGCTGCTTTTGTCATGAAGAACATGGAGAAAATATTTGTGCGGAAAGTTCTCTCTAGTTGTTCCTTACTAATATCCTCAATGTTTTCTTTTGGATGCTGTTCAGCGGCGTTATTAATTAAAATATCCAATTTGCCAAAAGCATCTACAGTTTGTTGTACGGCTTGTTGACAAAAATTTTCATCGCCTATATCGCCAGCGATGGTTAGCGCCCGACGCCCAAGTTGTTCTACTAAATGTTTCGTTTCTTTTGCATCGTCGTGTTCTTTGAGATAGACGATCGCCACATCTGCTCCTTCTTTTGCGTATGCGATCGCCACCGCACGACCAATACCACTATCCGCACCTGTGATTAATGCAACTTTATCTTGTAACTTCCCACTTCCTTGATACTGAGCATCATCTGACTTGGGTTTTGGCGTCATTTCTGATTCAGTCCCTGGTGGTTGCTGCTGTTGTGGTGGTTGTAACTGTTCTTTTGGCATATTCTATGTTTTTTACAAAAATTATTAACAAATATCAAAACTAAACCTTGGATCGAAAATTCAATCCAAGGCTCAATTTTCGTGTTTGTTCCTCATTGTCATTTGTCAGTACAGGCTTTCCCCCATATTTTTACCTGTCGTATTAATCGCCAAAGCAACTGTACGTTTTAACTGACTTTCTTTCTCCTCGCACCTAAAGTTTAACGTTTATTCCTCAATTGACAATGGAACACAACTACACAACTCTACCGCTATGAAAGATGTGTGCCTTTCATGTGTCTTAAGGTAACAATTGTATTTCTGTCATAAATCGCCCTTGAGATGTAAACAAACTCAAAGTTTCTCAATCTTAAGGTGTAATTCAATTTATACATATATTATTGGTCATATATCCTGAGATATTTTCTGTTTGTATACCCAATCACTTCTACTCTTTATACTCTTCTCTCCGAATTACAAAGTAGTGTTATTTATTGCTTCTTTAGATAGTAGAAATGATGAGAGAGAAAAGAATATAAATGCTTTAAGAAAAAGAAGTGTGTACAATATCGGCACACGAATAATCTTTGAGATATACAAGAATTAGAAAAGGCTTGCGGGAGGAAGGCAGGTTTATTATTATGCAAATACTCAATCCTATTTCCGATGTAGAAAATACTGATACGTTTCGCGACCTTCAGTCCAGCTTGCGGGAGCGCTGGAAAACAGTTGAGTTATTTGATAGCAGTGACGCGGATATTTTAATTATTCCCTCCCTAAGCATTGACCAGCGCGAACTGAGAAAGGTAGAAGGTTGTGACCATTATGAAGAACGATTATTATTTTCCTTAATTCGCTTATGGAATCCTCGGACTCGGTTAATTTACGTCACTTCATTACCATTACATCCCAGTATCATTGATTATTATCTACAACTTTTACCTGGAATTCCTTTTTCTCACGCTCGTAATCGCTTGCTGCTACTTTCTACTTATGATGCTTCCATTAAACCTTTAACTCAAAAGATTCTAGAACGCCCTCGCTTGATAGAACGGATTCGTCAGGCTTTAAGGATAGACAAATCGTTCATGGCGTGCTATAATGCAACAGATTTAGAAGCAGAATTGTCTGTAAAACTTGGAATCCCTTTGTACGCAGCCGCGCCAGATTTGCAAATTTGGGGAACGAAAAGTGGTAGCCGTCAAGTCTTCGCAGAAAGCGGAATCGCCCATCCTGATGGTAGTGAGAGAATTTGGAATTCACTAGATTTAGCTCAAGCAGCTGCTAGTTTGTGGGAACGCCAACCAAGTTTGAAACGGATGGTGGTTAAACTGAATGAAGGAGTTTCAGGCGAAGGGAATGCGCTTTTAGATTTGAGACCGATGAAGCAGTTCGCGCCTTCGGAAGCTTCCCATACCGAAAGGGTAGAAGCTTTTCAAGACAGCTTCGTGACGATGAGCTTTCAAGCAAAAAATGAAAATTGGCAGAATTTTTCTGGACGTATTCCTGAATTAGGCGCAATTGTTGAGGCGTTTGTAGAGGGAGAAGTTAAGCGATCGCCCAGTGTTCAGGGACGCATCACACCAAGTGGTGAAGTGGAAATCCTCTCTACCCACGACCAAATCTTAGGAGGACCCGACGGTCAAATTTACCTTGGTTGTCGATTTCCCGCTGATGAGGTCTATCGGTTACAATTACAGCAGATGGGGTTAAAAATTGGTAGAAATTTGGCAGAAAAAGGAGCATTAGAGAGATTTGGTGTTGATTTTATCGCTGTTGATCAGGGAAATGGACAGTGGGATATGCAAGCGATTGAGATTAACCTGCGTAAAGGTGGTACAACTCATCCCTTTATGAGCTTAAAGTTACTGACTAACGGTCGCTACGACCTTTCCACTGGTTTGTTTTACAGTTTACAAGGACGCCCCAAATACTACATTGCTACAGATAACCTGCAAAAAGACCGTTATCGAGGACTGTTACCCAACGATCTTATGGATATTATTGCTTATCACAGATTGCACTTTGATAGTGGAACTGAGACAGGGACAGTTTTTCATCTCATGGGTTGTCTTTCCCAGTATGGCAAGTTAGGACTTACCAGTATAGGTGATTCTCCCCAACAAGCAGAAGAAATTTATAACAGAGTTGTCCATGTCTTAGATAGCGAGACCCCTCAAAACAGCGATAATCATTTGTCTTCTATGTCGGAACACATCCTTCCTATGGGTTGGAATAGGTATTGTTGTTAAAGGATAGTGGATAGTGGATAGTGGATAGTAGATAGTAGATAGTAGATAGTGGATAGTTGACAAAACACAAAATTTACCACTAACCACTAACCACTAACCACTAACCACTAACCACTAACCACTAACCACT
>JAWQFQ010000420.1:0-3999 GCA_035967975.1 Scytonema sp. PMC 1070.18 | reverse complement strand
TTCCCTGTTCCCGATTCCGTACTTGTTATTTTAGCATAACAAGTACGGAAGAGCCGTAATTTTTAATTACGAATTACGAATTACGAATTACGAATTATTCGGTCACCCTACACCCCATGTTTCTTGAATGGAAAATTACAAGCAAAGACGCAAGCGTGGTGTTATCCTTAGCTTCCAGGGATTACAAAAGCTCCAGGAAGCAAAATATCAAGCGGAAATCCGGGAAAACGATGGATCGAGATTTACCCTGGAAGAATTGAGCGATCGCACGCAGCTAGCTCCCTTTACAGTTTCTAAAGTCTTAGCTAGGGAAGAAGGGGTTGACAAGCAATCCCTTGAGTACTTCTTCAGAGCCTTTGGTCTAGAATTAACCAAAGATGATTATACCTGTCCCAACCGAAACTGCAAAGTCCGCACACATATCGCGTAGCAATTTCATGAGTTCGTCAGATGGCATCATAGCTGGACGGTCATAGCCGTAGTGTTGGCACTGGGCATAAATCCATTTGGCATCGTGACCAGTAATAGCTCTGACTTGTTTGACAATATTGTTGTTAGCTGGGTATAAATCCGCTGGTGGTTGGGGTTGAGATTCGCCGACAATCGCATTAATAGGGGGGAAAGTAGCGAGCGTGACACGAGCCGCCATGTAGCATCTAAAAACCTTGCTGTCGGTGGAACCATAATATTGCCGTTTTTACGTGCTTATGCTTCTAATTCAAATTGGCAATATTATCCTGACAATGTCTCTAATTCTTACAGGCTATAGATTTGGCAATAAAATGGTTGATAACGAACCTGGACTAAAAATGTAGGATTGAAATCTCCTAAAAACCTGAAGCTCTTCTGGCATAAGCATTTGGCAATCATACACCAACCAAAAAATCAAATCTTAAGATTACCTTTCTTTGGCAAGCTTATAATTCCATTTTTGATTTCCGGCAATATTATGGTTCCAATGCATCAAAAAAGGATGCGATCGCTTCACGAAATAATGAGTATTACAGCCTCCATTGCGGCAATCTTATGGTTCCAGTCGCGGCAATCTTATCCTTCCACCGACACTAAACTAAACGGTTTAGTTTGCCCCTGGTGACAGCTTCGCTAGATCCGGGCCGTGATAGAGGAAGTATTGGCTGGTTGCATGGTTATAGGTAATTGGGAAACAGCCATTGTCCCACTATCTCTTCCGACGGTAATGCACATTTCCTCTCTCTGTTTCATCACATTTTTCTAAGGTTTCTCCTTTGATTATCAGTTCATCTTATTGAGTGTTAATACTTATCCCCCCGTTAGGGAAATATTCCGCCAACGGAGAGGCTATAGGATATTCTTATGTGCCAAATAAATGTATCTGGGAGCACTACTTATATTATTTGATACTAAGTTGAGTGGAACTTAGCAGACTTGAACTCTTAGGATAGGAACTTACCCCATTCCTATCAATACCTGAAACTGCTGCATAAGTTGATGCAGATTTTATCTATAAAAAGAAGTAAACGCTTGAAAAGTTCTCAAGTTTTTTACGCTAGTATCTTTGTTATTAATTTTGTAACAGCGTCAGCCCGTGCCACCATCTCAAT
This sequence comes from Scytonema sp. PMC 1070.18, assembly GCA_035967975.1. GTDB lineage: Bacteria > Cyanobacteriota > Cyanobacteriia > Cyanobacteriales > Nostocaceae > Scytonema. The sequence continues at coordinate 2,416 of JAWQFQ010000420.1, read as the reverse complement.
TGCTTTTCTATGAATGATTTAACTTCTGTCAAAACTATTTTGATTCTAACAGCAAACCCTGCAACTACCTCAAGATTGCGGTTGGATGAGGAGGTACGGGAAATTGATGAAGGATTGCGTCGAGCTAACAACAGGCAGCAGTTTAAGCTGGAGCAGAAGTGGGCAGTACGTACTCGTGACTTTTACCGAGCAATTTTAGACCACAAACCGATGATTATTCACTTCTGCGGACACGGTGTAGGAGAGTCAGGAATTGTCTTAAACGATGAAACAGGACAACCCGCGCTAGTGACAGCAGATGTCCTCGCCAGTCAATTTGCGCTGTTTGCCACAAAGGGAGTGGAGTGTGTGGTGCTCAATGCTTGCTATAGCGTAGAGCAAGCACAAGCGATTAGCCAATATGTAGACTATGTGATTGGCATGAGTTCCGCAGTCGGCGATAAGGCAGCGATCTCATTTGCTGTGGCGTTTTATGATGCCATTGCTGCCGGGGAAGAGGTGGAGTTTGCCTATAAACTAGGGCGTTCTCAATTGATAAGTTTTGTGGAACAGCAAACTCCAGTTTTATTGAAAAGAGAGAATATTGCCACTCCCGTAATCAACAAAGACATCATTCCTCCTAATCCCTACCAAGGATTGGCAGCTTTTGGGGAAGAAGATGCTGAATTTTTCTTTGGACGAGAAACGTTTGTCAATGGCTTGGTTGAAGCCGTGCAAAAGCAGCCTTTAGTTGGTGTGATTGGTCCTTCTGGCAGTGGAAAATCATCTGTTGTCTATGCCGGACTCATTCCCCAGCTACGTACTGAAGGAAATTGGCTGCCTTGTTCATTTCGTCCAGGTTCTCAGCCCTTTTATCAGATTGCAACTGCCCTAGTACGTCAATTGGAACCGGAACTGGGTGAAACAGGACTTTTGCGGGAAGCGGCGGGACTAGCTCTCGATATACAGCAGGGTAAAATCACCATTCAGCAGGTGGTATCTCGTATCTTTGAACGCAATCCCAGTAAACGTCTGTTGCTAGTTGCAGACCAGTTTGAGGAACTTTACACCCTCTGTCAAAAGGAGGAGCAGGAGCGCTTTGCTGATACGTTACTGGCTGCAATTGCAACCAAAAGTTTCACACTGGTTTTCACCTTACGGGCAGACTTTTACGGCTATGTCCTCTCCTATCGTCCTTTACGAGATGCATTGCAGCAGTTTACACCCCAACTGCTGAGTTCTATGAGTCGAGAAGAACTACAAATGGCGATTGAGCTACCAGCACAAAAGCTCTTGGTGCAATTAGAACCACAACTCACGCAACGGATTTTAGATGATGTTGGCAGTGAACCTGGTAACTTACCGTTATTGGAATTTGCGCTGACACGATTATGGTCAAAGCAGCAAAACCGCGTGCTCACTCATACTGCATACGAAGAGATAGGGGGTGTGAAAAAAGCGCTAGCTAATCATGCCGAGCAAGTTTACCAATCCTTGAGTGAAACACAACAAAAAGCGGCACAGCGAATTTTTGTACAATTAGTGCGCCCAGGAGAAGGTACAGAGGACACTCGACGCATAGCCACACGTGCAGAAGTTGGCGACGGAAACTGGGGATTAGTGAGTTACCTAGCAGGATATACTGCACGGTTAGTTGTCACTGGACGCGATGAAAAGTCACTTGAAGATACTGTAGAAGTTGTTCATGAAGCGCTCATTCGAGAATGGATAACCCTACGAGAGTGGATGAATGCTAACCGTGAGTTTCGCGTTTGGCAGGAGCGGTTAAAGGTGGCATTGAGTGAGTGGAAAAGTAATAACCATGACTCTGGGGCATTGTTGCGAGGTGGACCATTGAGTGTAGCCCAAGAATGGTTGCACAAGCGCTCGGATGAAATGACATCTTTTGAGATTGAATTTATTCGTGCCAGCACCCAACAACAAAAACGCAGACGCCGACGTAGCACAAACACGGTAATTGGCGTTTTGGTTGGTGCGCTCTCATTAACTGGGTTTGCTCTCTTGCAGTGGCTCAGCGCAGAGCAACAGAAGGTGGACTTAACTGCTGCAACAGTAAAAGGTTTGCTATCAACGGAGCCCGTAAGAGGGATGGTGACTGCAATTAGGGCAGTGAGGCTAAGTAGATCGCCCTTTGTCAGTTTCCCTAATAAATCATGGTTCTCAGTACAAGATAGTTTGTTTAGTGCAGTTCAGAGTAGTCATGAAAAAAATCTTCTTCAAGGTCATTCAGGTTGGGTCGAGTCTGTAGCAATCAGCACAGACGGCGACACCATCGTCAGTGGTGGTGAAGATGGCACCGTCCGGTTGTGGAATCAGCAAGGAACGCCGATTGGTCAGCCCATCAAAGGTCATGACGGTAGGGTCAGGTCTGTAGCAATCAGCACAGACGGCAACACCATCGTCAGTGGTGGTGAAG
>JAWQFQ010000419.1:0-4030 GCA_035967975.1 Scytonema sp. PMC 1070.18 | reverse complement strand
GCTATCCATTACCCGGATCTTTCTCAACATTTACGAGAGTAATCACTCACGTTTTTTCTAACCCTGATTCGTTCGTTGTTCATTCTCAATAAAAATGGAATTTTTGCGAGAAGAATAAGTGCCATTTTGTCAAGTCTGTTGATAATCCCAGTGTCCAGAATGGATTGTAGGTAAGGGTTTTAAGATTGTAAAGAAAGATGTGACTAATGCATAGCTTTCCAAGGGGGGAAAATCTCTAACGATCCCCCTTAAAAAGGGGGATAATGGTGGATGTAAAATGTGCATACTACTGACGAGAAGACTTTTAAAACATCCTCTGACAGTTGGGGTACAAAATGGGTGTTTATAGGCTAAGGTGAACGAATACTCATTCAAAAAGACAAAAGGGAAATTTATGCAAATGGTTGTTGTGTGCAATCCCGACCTTTATGTGAAATGTCCGTATGGCAAGGCTTCTAAAAAACTTTTTGGTTTACTGAATTTAGTCTTTTTCGATGCATGCGCTAAAGCGCAACTACAAACCTTATATTTTAGCAGCAAACGTGCAATATCGCGTCTAAACAAGAGTTTTAGACTGACAAAAAATTTTATTTCTAGATTGAGTGATTAGTTGACGAATACATGAAGTACATATCTCAAGGTTTGTAGTTGCGATGGATGGGCTAAAGCGTAACTAAAAACCTTAGATTTTAGCAGCTATAGCTTTTTACTCTCTTCTCGTGCTGATTGATATAATCCCTCATTCTCTTGTTGCTTTGCTAAGGTTTCAGCTTGCTGGAAGTCTGCTAATGCCCCTGTGTTATCTCCCAAATCACTACGGACAAACCCCCGGTGGTAGTAGGCAAGAGCATAGTTAGGATCTAGGCGCAGGGCTTGGTTATAATCTTCTAATGCCCCTTTTTTGTCTCCGCGAGAATACTTGACCGTCCCTAAGCTGTAGTAAGTCTGAGAGTCTTTAGAATCGAGATGTAGTTAGCACTAAGGGTAATATTCCCACCACTTCCTGTGCCATTTGCAACATCTGTGCTCAGATCACTGTCACCATAAAGGCGAATGTCTTTGGCCGTGATGGCGATCGCACCTCCAACGCCCGCTCACAGTAAACTCACTCTTGAGTAAAACATAATGAGTGGCAGTTGTAACTGTCCTGAGCTATTCAATATTTTACTGAGGTAAAAACACTCGCTAAAAGGGTCGGGTTTGATAACGGCGGTAAATATTGAAATCTTTATCCAGGGTGGCGATCGCAGAAATATTTAATCGTTCAGAAATAACCACAAGCGATACGTTTTAAGACTATTAGTTTTCCTGACATTGCTGTAAATGATGGTCAATCATTGCTCGTCGAACATCTCGGAAGAGACAAATTTTCAGGACTATTTAGCAGTTGTTCAGGATACCCACCCATCCGTTCCAGTACCGTTTGCTGAGTTTGCAGGGATCGCCATCGATCTCGAAGCAGCAGCTTAATCAATTCGCTACTCGTTGTCTTTTCCTGAGCCAGGATTTCAACAAGGTATTGTTCAGATTCAGTATCCAATATTACACTTAACATCATCTTACCTACTACTTGAACGCTTTAATTGCAAGGATTGATAGAGTATATGATGTTGTTCTCACATCAGACAAGAACTTGAAAAATTACAGTTAGAAATTGTGCTTAACAAGCGAGTTTAAGGCTTATATAACGATTTAAGCTTATGTTCTGCTCTGCTGCTTCTATAGCAAGCCTACGGTGTTGCTCTGGAGGAATACGAATTTGAAGTTTACCACTGTAAAATTTTTCTGCTAAAGGTTGTGGAATTTTCTCGTTCGACGCTTCCATATCGGTTACAACGTCTTGCACTAGATTTGTAATACCTTCAAGTGCAGCAGAACGATTTTCATGAAGAAAAGACAGGCTAGGGAATTCAGCACAAAGTCCTATAAATTCTTGATCCTCTTCTGACCAAGTAACTCTATAAGTGTAGTGTTGATAGTTAACCATCTTGTATTTCCTCCAATTTTTCAATAGCGTCTAAAACCTGCCTGACTTGATAAATCTTTGCTTTTCCATTCTTTTCTTGAATGTTGACGCGTGGATCTCCTACCCAAGGTGTTTTATAAACACAATGACTTGTCCCTTGCTGTCTAGGTTCTCCAAAGTAATGATTGCAGACCTTTTTTAAATCAGCAAAGCTAACATCCTTAGGATTGTTCTTTATCTGAACAAGGAGTTTTTCAATTTGTGCCATACGTTTTTATACCGAGTTTTCCTCATTCAGTAGAAGTTTTCTACAAAACGGTTAAGACTTGATATTAGCTTTAAGTAGATATTAGTACTAATAGTGATACTATGTCAAGCACCAATTGTCAAAATCTTAAAAATTTTGGTCAAGAAATTCCGGCTAATAGGTCAAATCATTGTAGGCTAAGGTTTGTAGTTGCGATCATTTGTGATATGTTAAGGTTATGAACAATTTGTCAATAAGCAATAGTGCTTAAAATTCAGCCACAAATACGGTTTGAAAACACTATTTTCGCTCCGGCGATCGCTTAAGATTTAGACTGATCATTTATTCAAGCGCTGGAAAATCAGTACAAACCTGAATTAATTACCTCGTATTTGGTTTAATTCTCAAGATAATTACGAATTGACAAAAGTAATTTAGTCTTAACCTGTCATGAATGAGTTGCGATGCATGCGCTAAAGCGCAACTACAAACCCTATATCTTAGCTCAGCGATTGTGTGCTATCTATGGTTTAGCCCACAGCAAAATCTGTAAATGGTCGCACATAAGGTGGGTGAAAGCCAACTACGATATCATGCTTTGGCACTCCCATCGCCGCCAGTTGCTCGCCCACTTCCTCTTCTGTACCATTCCACTGAATCCAAATCTTACCATCTTTGATATCAAAATGCATTACAGGGCCAAATACCCTGCGTTTATTTTGCCAACCAATATATAGGAGTTGATAATGGTCTCTTTCCACATCATAAATTGTTTGAACTTCAATTTCATTATTAGATGAGGCACGGTTGGCATACTCTGTTATTAGTTGACGAATACATTCTCGATATTTTTCTAGGTCTGCCATTGTACAATTTCCTCGAGGAGGTACAGGTTGTTGTAAGGGCGCAAGGTATTGGGCCCTTACGATATAATTCATTTATCTTAAATATGCTGTAAATGCAAAGTTATGTTCTAAAACTCGATAAGCAATTCAGGGTTCACTTAAAACTAACCCATAAATAGCCCTATTATAATCCTATGGTTGAGCCAGTTGAAAATTCCCGTTGACAACTTCGACAAGAACAGGCTCTCTGTTCAGGTTACCAGCTGAAGAAAACTGGACTGCCGCTCCAGACGTTTCTTCTGAAAGAAGATTGGTAGACTGCAAATTCTGTAAGACAGTAACGCGAGTTGGATTTGTGCCAGATAAGGCTTTAATCAAAGCAATGCTCGCATCAAAACTCGTAGCTGTGCGCCAGCTAATACCTCCTCGCCATCGCGTTTCTGCTTCTCGAGCGTAATTTTGTGAGTTAGAAAACCAAGGAATGGCTAGAACCAGGCCATCCAATGCTTTACCGCCTTCATTTAAAGTATTTAACTGGTAAAGTGCATCTCCACCTAACAACTGTAGTTTTTGTCCCTGTAAGGTGAAGTTAGCTTTGGCAACTTGAACGGCTTTATCAGTTGAATTAACATCGGGAAATAGCAGGATAGCACTAACTTGATCCGACAGTGACTTAATTTTATCCTGTGCATTTAAATTTGACTTGTTAAGAGAAATTTTGCGTACAACTTGTCCCCCTAGCTGTTGGAAGTGACTTTCAAAAGCTTTTTGTAAGCTGGTGCTGTAGGTAGTATCATCAGGGTTATAAAAAATAGCTACCTTATTTACACGCAACTTGTTTTTGGCATAGTCAGCTAGTTTTTTCCCCGATGCCTCATCTGAGGGAACAGTTCTAAAGAAAACTTTACTTTTAAGGGTATTACTAGTGCAGGCTGGCAAAAATAACTGACCAGCTGACAAGCTAGAGTAGCG
>JAWQFQ010000418.1:0-4078 GCA_035967975.1 Scytonema sp. PMC 1070.18 | reverse complement strand
CATAATCTCGAAATCTCCAAACTTATGAGTCTTTGCAATTAACGTGAATACAGTTTTTATGTAGTAAGCTAGAGAAATCCAAAAACCAAAAGTTAAAATCTCAAAAAACTTTTAAATTTTAACTTTTTGACTTTTCGCGTGTTCAGCCTGTTCCAAGGGGAAGAAACTCCCATAACACACTCGCTCCTTAACAGGGTAAACCCCTAACTCCTCCACGTAACTAGCTCCTTAAAACCGCAGAGCAACACCTGAGATATTGCCCCATTCTCAACAAAACCTGAAAAACTAGGTTTCTAAACGAAGAATTAAGCTTTTTTAGCATCGTCATTCTCAAGAAACCCGGTTTCTTACCTGCAGGGTAAGATATGAGACACACCAATACGGTCTGTAAAGACACGACCTCACCGTCTTAGTTCAAAGCTTCATAACATATTTGTTGATATTGATCCCCACAAAAATACAAAATGTAAATTCTGTGTTATAATTAGAGCTAGTAAAAATGTTTGATCTCATAAAAAAGACTTAAGTTAATAAACCCCTGATCATGTGAGAAGTAACAAATCTAGTTACAATTACCAGGAAGTTGTAAAGCTGGACAAAATTCTAGCAGGAACAAAGTCACAGCAGTACATATCATAGTTTTTAACCTAAATCTCATTGTTGTATTTTTTGTCTGCCCCGGTCTTGTTAGCTATTCATTTCAAGATGGGGCGGTTTTTCTATGTCTAGGATCTGTGATTTGCTGTTTAGCTTGTTGCGTACGTTGTGAAGCAGTATTTCCTTTAGAATGGTTGCTTAGCATTTTGCTTTTATTACTTATATAAAGTGTAACCCTTATACTGGTATGTGTAAAGTTTCTCTCCGTTATTTATCTCTATTGAAATTATTATGAAAATGAAATGTCATCAGCCCTTTGTTTTAACATCAAGTTCAATATGTGAGAGCAAACGCAATGATCGCTAAAAACCTCCACTATAGTAATGCTGTAGTGGAGGTTGCGCGTTTATTGAAGATAACCCTTTTCGCTCTAAGCAGAGGAAAAATAGAAATCAGGGTTTGTTAGTTGAAAAAAATTGAAATAGTGAGGTTACTGATAATATTTTGAAGTTTAAACCAGAAAATACGCGTTTGAGTTTATGCTACTTTAAATATTGAACTCAATTACTTAAAATGCCCAGTCTTAGTGGTTTGAACAAATTGCAACTATAAATTTAAAATATAGTACTCATCCACAAATTTTACTGTGAGCGTAGGTCAGCGAGATTCAACCATTCTATCTGCTTCAGTTTTCGCATTTGCGAAGCTTGCTGGAGACAATCGCCCTTCATTGATACTCCTGCGAGAGTGACCAACGAGGAATAAATCAACCATACTCGCTGAGTAACTCCTGACTGAGAGAGTATGGTTGAATAAAACTGCTACTTTACTGAGCTTATGTTCGTTAAGAAACTATTTTTAAGCCTTTTGCCAAGTTTAAGGAAAGTAGCAGGAATTGTCTTTACAGAAGATGTTAATTCAATGATCTCTTTGATCACTCGCAGAAATAGCAATCACTACAAGGCTTATAGAGCCTAACTTTGTGGTTTTGGCTACAAGATTTAATTTCTGTTATAAAATAAATCTTTAAACCTTGCTTGCATCACAACTGCCATATTTTGCTTCGATTATTGTTTTCTGAGAGTGACAAAACAGGGTTAAGCGGGCATTGCTGCTGATTGGGTCAAACCTACTGCTTCTGCATACTTTAAGTAGGTTTCCACAGAAGCAATCACAACACGAGCTTCGATAGCTAGTAGTTCAATTCCAACTAAAGAAACACGTGCCCAAGCGTCTATAACGATACCTTTGTCTAGAATCCGGTCAATAACTTCAGCCAAGCTAGAAGAGGAATTAGTCTTTTCAACTGCCATGATTTTTGTCCTTAATACTCATTGTTGTTCTTGAATAGTGACTTAGCTTCTGCTTTTGCCACCTGAATAAATACTAACAATCATCCGGAAAGGCGTCAAGATTTTTTATAAAAAATTTGATGATAAAGAAATATGTAAAAATAGCCTTCTCAAGAATTCTATCTAAGTTACTAGTTTTTTCTTATGCGATTATTTTGATTTCAATACGGTATTTACTGTACTCTGCTTTTACATACTTACGTAAAGTAACGGTTCCTTTAATCAGTTACACTTTAGTCTGTTATATGGGAATTTTTGTTGATTCTCCTTGATATGAAGAAAGGCAGAGAAAGATGAATCTTTGTTACACAGTAATTGTACAAGGGTATTCTTCTACTTGCTGTCAACTCCAACGTGAGGAATTAACCTGGCAAAGTATTCTCATTCTGAAACTTCTTTTCTAACTTCAAACACACAATGGCTCAATCACGAGTTCTTCATTGTTGAAGAGAGCGGACGCAATACTGTGTAGGTTTTGGAAAGTTAAGATTTGAGAAACCCACCACTAACCCTGGTTTCTTAAGAGTTACCGGGTGTCTAATTTTTGCTTATCCGAGCAGTATTGAGAGCGGACGCTCATTCTCTTTTATGACTACTTACAAAGAAATACTGAGGATCTGAGATTGCTTTTCGGTTATTACGGAATTTATAGATCAATTTTGTCTGAAGTAAATTCAGTATAAGTACGAATACTTCCTACTTCAATATCTGAACTAAGATAGCTTCAACGATTGTTCTGATTGCAAGTTATGTCTACACCAATTCAACCCGATCCTATTCGTCAGGAAGCTCTGACTGCTCTCACGGCTAACTTTATCAAGCAAGGCCATCCTCCCGAGTATGCTCCTGCAGTCGCCGCGTCGATTATTTTTCAGACCGACCTAGATTTACGTAATGCCCAAATTTCGGGCCTTTTAGCTTGGCTCAAGCAGGAGCATGAAGATATTTATTCGTCTGCCCTGACCATTGTGGAAAAAACCCGTATTGATTTTGAAAACCGTGTTCAACAAGGTTAACTGACATCTCGCACTATTCTCAACAAGACCTAAAAAACCGAGTTTCTAAACGAAAAATTAAGCTTTTCTAGGTCCTCATTCTCAAGAAACCCAGTTTTTAATCTTGGTGCAAGATAGGAGTTAAAGTGCGCTCAAACATATTTAAATTGCATAAACAGTTTTTTAAAACTCTTAAGAGGAGGACATCCTTGCCACCCAATTATGCAATTTAACTCCAAGTTCAACAAACTGTTAGAGCAAAGGCATTAATGAGTGGAAACTTCCACTATTTCCACTATAATGATGCTATAGTGGAACTTTAACTTTGATATCGCTGTTAGCAAATAACATTAAGAGAGCTATTTGAACATAGCTCTCTTAATGTTATATCCACTTACTGTTTTTGTGATATATATACCCTGGTAATATCTACAGTCGTGCCCTTACGACCAATGTATATGTGTCATGCTTTTCGTGAATTGTTATTAGCGAGCCGATATAGTCAACCCTAAAAAATCACTTTTTTAGGGTTGACTCAACAAAAAAACGGTCTTCTGGCATCTTGCACCATTCTAAACAAGACTAAAAAAACCAGGTTTCTCAACGGAAAATTAAGATTTTCTAGCGTCGTTATTTTCAAGAAACCCGGTTTTTGGTCTAAGTGCAAGATATGAGTTGTTGTATTTTTTGTTCACCCCCTGGTCTTGCTAGCTATTCAGCTTAAAAATGGGGGTGTTGTACTATCTGCGGAAGCTGGAATTAATGCTTAACTGCGCCAAAAATACTGACAAACAAATCCCGACGGAATTGTTGTAGCTGCTCTGCTTGTTGTTTGGCTTGCGCCATACGTTGTTCAGCAGTAGCTGTTAAAAATTCCTGGTTGTGTTGCTCCAATTGTTTGTGAAACTGGTGCAACTGCTCTGCTTGTTGTTTGGCTTGCGCCATACGTTGTTCAACAGTAGCTGTTAAAAATTCCTGGGTGTGTTGCTCCAATTGTTTGTGAAACTGGTGCAACTGTTCTGCTTGTTGTTTGGCTTGCGCCATACGTTGTTCAGCAGTAGCTGTTAAAAATTCCTGGTTGTGTTGCTCCAATTGTTTGTGAAACTGGTGCAACTGTTCTGCTTGTTGTTTGGC
>JAWQFQ010000417.1:0-4210 GCA_035967975.1 Scytonema sp. PMC 1070.18 | reverse complement strand
ACACCCCACACCCCACTATTTGCTGGTTTATCCCCAAACCCTTTCTTTTCTGTCTCCAGTGTGGTGTCGTGTATGACAAAAAACGCAACGAATTTGCTAAACTCTCTCGTCTCAGCAGTGAAGGACGCAGTACTGCTACAACCTTGCTTTGTCTTTCTACCGTCAGTCGCCTCAAGCAAGTTTTTACAAATAATCAAGCCAAGGCTGCTAAAATTCTCAGCTTTACCGATAATCGTCAGGATGCTTCATTACAAGCGGGACATTTCAATGATTTTGTCCAAACCAGTTTCTTACGGGCGGCGTTAAATAGTGCTATTCAAGAAAATCAGGAATTGACTCACAAAGGACTTGCTGCGGAAGTTGTCAAACAAATGGGTTTATCCCAAATAGATTATGCAACTCAAAGCGCCGAATTTGGCATTGGTAAACGTAAAAATGAGGAAGCTTTTAGCAATTTAATCGAATATCGCCTGTATGAAGACTTGCGCCGTGGATGGCGAATTGTCCAACCAAATTTAGAACAATGTGGTTTGTTAACTATAGAATACAGCGATTTGGAAGAAAGCTGCGCCAATACTAAGCTTTGGCAAAAGTATCGCCATCCTATTTTACTCCAAGCCTCACCCAATCAAAGATATTTGATCACTAAAACCTTACTTGACCACTTGCGGAAACAACTGGTGATTGATGCTGCCATTTTACAACCAGATGGTATAGAACAGCTAAAAAAGGAAGTGGCTCAAGCCCTAAAAGAACCTTGGAAAATTGATAATTTTGAATATCTGCATCAAGCAACTTGGGCAATTTTACTCAGTACTGAGAAGAAAAGTAAGTCCAGAAGTACGGTTAAACTCACATTCCGCAGTGAAATTGGGCGCTTTCTTCGTTCTAACCGGGCGTGGGATTGGCTACAAAAACCTTTATCTGAACCAGAATATAACGAACTTATTAACGCCCTCATCAATGCTTTAGCAGATGCAGGTTACTTATACAAAAAAGGGGAAGAAGTTCAACTCAAAATTAACTCAATGGTTTGGAAAGCAACTAAGTTCAGTGAAATTCCTCCTGACCCATTGACATCCCGTCGCTTACAGGGTAATGAACGAAATATTTCTGTCAACCAATTTTTTCAAGACTTTTACCAAACTAACGCCCATCAAATCAAAGCAATGGAAGGGCGAGAACATACCGGACAGGTAAAAAACGAGAACCGCCAGGAACGGGAAGACAAATTCCGCAAGGGAGAATTAGCAGCTTTGTTCTGTTCGCCGACAATGGAATTGGGGATTGATATTTCTGACCTCAGCGTTGTTCATTTGCGGAACGTTCCCCCCAGTCCCGCAAATTACGCCCAACGCAGTGGTCGTGCGGGAAGAAGCGGACAAGAAGCCCTTGTGATTACTTATGCTTCTATTGGTAGCGGTCACGACCAGTACTTTTTCAAACGCCAAAATCAAATGGTTGCTGGAGTGGTCGCCCCACCGAAACTAGAATTGGCAAATCAGGATTTAATCAAGTCTCATGTGTATTCAATATGGCTTGCTCATACGGGTTTATACTTGGGTGAGTCGATGAATCAAATTCTAGAACTGGATTCTCCTGACTATCCCTTAAAAGAAGATGTGTCCCAGAAATTGAGTATGAGTCCAGACAAACTGGCAAAATGTCTGGAAGCCACAAAATTGATTTTCTCTGATATATTCTGTCAAGATGACCTAAAAAAGGCTTCTTGGTATTCTGAGAATTGGTTACATTTTACTCTCGAAAATGCATTTCATGCTTTTGATCAAGGGTGCGATCGGCGCTTCGCCGCAGCGCTTCGCTATCGCTGGCGTCGGCTCTACAAAGATGCGGTTGAACAGTTACAAAATGCCCGTGACATCATTGACCGTTGTGCTAAAGGATACGCTACTCACGAAGAACGAGATATTGCTCAGGCTCAAGAAAAAGAAGCGCTGCGACAAAGAAACCTACTGGTAGGACAAGTTCAAGGGAAGAGCAATAGCGAGTTTGAATTCTATCCTTACCGTTACTTTGCTGCTGAGGGCTTCTTACCTGGGTTTAACTTCCCCCGTTTACCAGTCCGGGCGTTTATACCCACAGAAGAAGGTGGTGAATTTATCTCTCGTCTGCGTACAGTCGCTCTCAGGGAATTTGCTCCTGGTAATATTGTTTACTATGAAGGTAGTAAATTCATGGTTCATAAAACCAAAATTTCTGTGAGTGGAATTAATTATCAACGGGTTCATGTCTGCTTTAAATGCGGTTATTTTCATGCAGGAGATGAGAGCGATCGCGATACCTGTTCTAACTGCAATACCCGTCTCACAGACAGTAACAATAATAAAGCATTACTCACCCGCGTACTGTCTATGGAAACAGCCTTTACACGTCGTCGCGATGGCGCGGGAGCGCCCGCCGGAGGCGATCGCATCACCTGCGATGAAGAAGAACGGCTCAAGTATGGTTATAATATCACCACCCACTTCCGCTACGACCGTCAAAAACGAATATCAGCCACCGTACAAACCGCAGATGGGACAGCATTATTACGTATAACCTATGGTGCGACAGCGAATGTATGGCACATCAATCGCGGATTAAATAAGAAAAAAAGCGAAGAACGAGGATTTAAACTCGATATCGCCACAGGTCTTTGGGGAGACCCCAAAAATGACCAACCTATCGACAGCTTGCACACTGAAGTTAACTTAATGGTCAGCAATACCTGTAACATTCTAGTAGTCGAACCATTATATGTTCCTACTGAGAATAAAGAAGCATTTATTGCTACACTCCAATACGCCTTAGAAACAGCAATCCAAGCTGTCTACAAATTAGAATCCGATGAACTTGATTCCGAAAGGCTGGGGGATGGACAGTACTTACTTTTCTGGGAAGCCGGTGAAGGTGGTGCAGGTGTTCTTTCCCAACTGCTAGAACAACCGAACGCTTTTGGGACAATTGCTCATGCGGCTTTAGATATCTGCCATTTTGAGGAAGCAAAAGACAGTTGCATCCAAGCTTGCTATGAATGCTTGCTTTCTTACCGCAATCAGTTTGACCACGCACTGATAAATCGCCACTTGATTCAACCATTGCTCAAACAACTGCAACAAAGTACCGTCATTTGCGAAGTGCTCTTAACATCCCGTGACGACCAGTATCAACAACTGCTGCAACAGACAGACCCAAATTCTGATTTTGAACGCGTGGTGTTACAAGAGATTTATCAACGAGGATATAAACTTCCAGATGCAGCACAGGAATTGATTCCAGAAGCCAACTGTAAACCGGATTTTTTGTACAAACTAGATGCACTTGCTATTTTCTGTGATGGTTCAGCCCATGACCATCCCGACCAGAAAAAGAGAGACCGTATTGAGCGAAACAATCTTAAGTATAACACTAAATACCGTGTCTTAACTCTACGACATGATGAGGATTGGCAAGCTTTATTAGAAGATTTGGCAAGTTTATAAAAGAATTTTAATAGAATTATGGGAACAGCAAAACTTCTAGTTCTCATCAGGAGGTGATTAAGTGACGCAAGCAAATGACGGAAACGGACAAAAACGCGATGTCAACCCCAATGACATCGACACTTACGAAAAAATCCCAAACGAAAACCCGCTCACCGAAGAACAAACTTGGCTCAAGGAAAACCTTGGAACGGGCGAACGGGAAATCGTTTTCGAGACTCCTGAACAGTTAAAGGACCTTGGTGATGAACCTAAGAAGAATTAACTTTCAGGCTAAATTTTAATTAAAGCCCTCTACCCCAATAGGGGGCTTTTCTTGATTCTCTACTTCAAGTTTAGCTTATGGAAACTATTGTTTATCCTGACAATTACCGCATACTCGAATGTCGTGCAGGTCGTTGGTTTGTCAAAAACGCTGACATCTTCTATAGATCCAATAACTCTGGTGTTAATTATGATGATTTTGTTGGATTGTACGGTATCACCGAGCAACAAGTCGTTATTGAATTATTCCGCATCAACGGCGGGAAAACGGGTTACTATTTAGCTAATCTTAGAGACAAGAAGTATTACTACTGTGGCATTGAGCGAGACGATGTCAAACGCAAACTCCTTGAATTGGGTATTGGTCGATAAGAGCCGCTTCCAAGATACACCCTTGTGTTCTTTGCAACGCACAAGGGAGTTATGTTGGGAGAACAAGTGCTCAAGTCAAAGCAAATTGCCGC
>JAWQFQ010000416.1:0-4211 GCA_035967975.1 Scytonema sp. PMC 1070.18 | reverse complement strand
CCGAACGGTCAACGTCGATACGATCTTGACTCAGTTATCTCTGTTCGACAATCAGTCAACAAAACTTACTGCTAACAGAAGCACTATTCAACTACCCTACGAGTTATGCGACAGGGATTGCAAGAGGCAAGTCTTGTGACGTTCTGACGGAGACGTTCCGCGAACAAGGTTGGAAGATACCAAAGTAGCCGTCACAGCCTTCGGGCTAAAGCGGGTAGATCCGCATGAACCAGATAAAGCCCTTTTGGGCAGAACGTTGTTACTACGTTCAACTTGTTCCGCGTAGTAACAACGTTCACCAATCCACGTTTTTTAAAAAGTAGAGAGTTCAAAACTAGGTAGGACGCACGATGCGAATCAGTTTGCCATTTGACTAAATAATAAAATACTGGGATTATTCAGGATATAATGGTGTGAATTAGACATTAGCTCCATTCCCGCATGTATATCACCCCATGGGTATTGTTCATCAGCATAAAGACGCGCCATGCGCTACAGAACCTCATGCATCACTTCATTAATTTAATTTTTCTCCCCTTCAACTTTCAACTCATTATCAGGACTGTTTGTGCTGTCTGTTGACGGGATCAGATAAATCGCCCCAGAAATCAATGTCAAAGCTACAGAAATCCAGAAAGCAACTATTGAGGGAAGTTTCCACACTTGAGGTAAAGGAGCGATTAAAAGTGCGATCGCAATAATTTGACTGACAGTTTTCAGTTTCCCCCAAATATTTGCGCCTGTAATTTTCGGTTGATTCACACGCCAACCTGCGATCGCCAACTCTCGCGCCAAGACAAGAAACACTCCCCAAGCTGGAACCTGTCCCAGTTCTATCAAAGCTAATAACGGCGCAAGTACCAGCAACTTATCTACCAACGGATCGAGAAACTTACCTAAGTCAGTAATTTGATTAAGTTTTCGGGCTAAATAACCATCCAACCAGTCCGTCAGCGAAGCCACGAGAAAAATTCCCAAACAAATCCATCTCGCTTTAGGTGTCTGATTATACAGACCATACAGCAGAAATGGTATCCCCAAAAGGCGAGAGAAGGTAATCCAGTTAGGTAGAGTCATGAAAGGCGTAGATTTTAATTTGTCAAACGCATTGAAAAGAAATATTTGCAGTTAGGGGTTTTGGCAACGGTTTTCCTTGTGCCTGGTATTCTTCTATCAAGAGTTCTAGCACTTCTTCACCATTTTTGATAGCCTCTGCGTAGGTATCTCCGTGTGTATGCGCGTAAGGACCGAACTCTGGTAAGCTAACAACGTACTTTTTATCTTCTGTTGACCATTGAATGATAATGCTATATTGAAGTTTCATCAATCTACTCCTTGTTATCTTCTTCCTCCAAGCCTTGTAAATCTTTCAACGCATTCCTGACATCTTTCTCTTGATAGCGATCTGCATCTTCCCCATCTTTACCGGAAAGAGTAATACTATAAGGTAGATTTGGATGGCTCCACACTGTATGACTTCCTTTACCAGATCTATCAGTGAATCCGGCTTTCCGAAGCTTTGCTTTCAGTTCTCGAAGTTTCTTGGGCAAATTTAGACGAATTTTTAACTTAA
The DNA here is from genome assembly GCA_035967975.1 of Scytonema sp. PMC 1070.18. GTDB lineage: Bacteria > Cyanobacteriota > Cyanobacteriia > Cyanobacteriales > Nostocaceae > Scytonema. The sequence goes on along the minus strand of JAWQFQ010000416.1, from coordinate 2,638 downwards.
CTACTGCTATCTTGCCACAGACATTGCACAACCTACAGAAGTTTTCACTTAATTAACACACTTATATTTCCTTTGCGAACTATGGGGAAGGTGTAAGATGTGAGCCTAATCGTTGCTTTGCTAATCCAAAATCCAAAATTCATCATGACTCAACCAATCAACTCCGAGTTTAGAGTAGAACGCGATTCCATGGGCGATCGCTCTATACTTAGTCACGTTTACTACGGCATCCAAACCCTCAGAGCAACAGAGAATTTCCCCATTAGCGGTATCAAGCCTTTACCCACTTACGTAGACGCTTGTGTTATCATCAAAAAAGCTACCGCAATAGTCAATGGTGAACTTGGCTGCATTCCCCAAGATATCAGCCAAGCAATTGTGCAAGCAGCTGATGAAGTGCTAGCAGGGAAACTGCGCGACCAATTTGTGGTAGATGTCTACCAAGCAGGTGCAGGAACGTCCCACCACATGAATGTTAACGAAGTTTTGGCAAACCGTGCTTTAGAAATTCTCGGAGACGAAAAAGGGAATTACAAACGGATTAGCCCGAACGACCACGTCAACTACGGACAGTCTACCAATGATGTCATCCCCACTGCAATTCGCATTGGTAGCTTACTCGCACTCTCAATAACTCTCCACCCAGCTTTAGAAAAAGCAATTTCAGCCCTGGAAGAAAAAGCCGCAGAGTTTCAAGATATTGTAAGGTCCGGCAGAACTCATATGCAAGATGCTGTACCCGTACGCTTGGGAGAGAATTTTCGGGCTTGGGCTTGTATTCTTTCAGACCATCAGAACCGTATATACACTGCTTCTTCTGATTTAATGGTACTAGGTTTGGGTGGTAGTGCAGCGGGTACGGGATTAAACACCCATCCCCAATATCGGGCGAGTGTGGTTGCAACTCTATCAGAAATCTTAGGCTTTCCCCTCCAAAATGCACCCCATCTTATGGCAGCAATGCAAAGTATGGCACCATTTGTGAATGTGTCCGGTGCTTTACGCAATTTAGCTCAAGACCTGGTTAAGATATCCCATGACTTGCGTCTAATGGATTCTGGTCCAAAAACAGGTCTAAAAGAAATTCAACTCCCACCCGTTCAACCCGGTTCCTCAATTATGCCAGGAAAATACAACCCAGTCATGGCAGAAATGACATCAATGGTATGCTTCCAGGTCATGGGTTACGATAGTGCGATCGCCCTAGCAGCACAAGCGGGACAATTAGAGCTAAACGTCATGATGCCTCTGATTGCCTATAACCTTATTCATAGCATTGAGATTCTAGGCAATACCATTGCAGCCTTAACCGAACGCTGCATTAAAGGAATTACCGCCAACCAAGAACGTTGTAAAGCATACGCTGAAGGTAGTTTAGCCTTAGTCACAGCATTAAATACCCACATTGGTTACTTAAATGCTGCGAGTGTCGCAAAAGAGTCCTTAGAAACAGGCAAATCTTTACGACAAATCGTTTTAGAAAAGGAACTAATGAGTGAAGAAGAATTAGCCAAAGTGTTAAACCTGGAACAAATGAGCGAAATTGTACCTCTAAATATACAAGACGGCAAGTCGGAATAGAGAAGAAAGAAGGAAGATAGAAACAGAATTTCTTCCTTCTCCATTCTTTCCTTTTCGTTCTTTATTTGACTATGCAAACTCAAAAACCATCCGTCAGCCTAATTCGCGCTACTTCTTACACACAGGACACACTCCGGGAATCATTAAAAACACTCCTAGAACCTTTAGGAGGAATAGCAGCATTTGTGAAACCAGGGAACCGAGTCTTACTCAAACCCAATTTGCTAACAGGCGCACGTCCGGGGAAAGAATGTACAACGCGCCCAGAAATTGTTTATGCTGTTGCCCAAATGGTGATAGAAGCAGGCGGTCAACCCTTTTTAGGAGATAGCCCTGCTTTTGGGAGTGCTAAGGGAGTGGCGGTAGCCAATGGATATCAGCCTGTTTTAGAAGAACTGAATCTCCCTATTATCGATTTTCATGGTTCGCGTTACCAAACAGTGAGCGAAGAATTCAACCACCTGCTCCTGTCTAAAGAAGCGATGGAAGCAGATGTGGTCATCAACCTCCCTAAAGTAAAATCTCATTCTCAGTTGGTACTCACCTTAGGAGTAAAAAACCTGTTTGGTTGCGTTCCTGGCAAAATGAAAGCTTGGTGGCACATGGAAGCAGGCAAAGACTCAAATCGATTTGGTGATATGTTAGTTGAAACCGCCAAGGCAATTAGTCCCAATTTAACCATCTTAGATGGCATTATCGGTCATGAAGGTAATGGTCCGAGTGGTGGCGAACCCCGTCCTCTAGGAATTTTGGGTGCATCATCAGATGTTTTTGCTTTGGATAGAGCAGTCGTAGAAATTTTGAATGTGCAACCCGAACAAGTACCCACCCTTGCTGCATCTATGCGTTTGGGGCTAGTTGGCGAACTCAACGCCATCCACTTTCCTCTCTTACAGCCCGACATACTCAAAATAGATGATTGGCGGTTACCAGACAAATACATTCCCATCGATTTTGGTATGCCCCGCGTCATCAAGTCTACATTCAAACACCTTTACATCAGATTTATTAAAGAACCAATGAGCGCCTATGGAAGAAGGGGGTAGGGGTGTAGGGG
>JAWQFQ010000415.1:0-4236 GCA_035967975.1 Scytonema sp. PMC 1070.18 | reverse complement strand
GAGCACGTGGGCAGAGGTATGAGAGAAACAAGTGAACCGTAAGGGGTGCGATCGCCAACTTGGGAAGTATTGGGAGCACGTGGACAGAGGTATGAGGGTATGTTGTGAATGAGAGATGACTTATGGAAGTAAAGAAGGAGCATCTTTGCCAATGCGTGCAGAGACAACAGCTTGTGTCATAAACGCCAAAACATTACGATGCTGAGACTTGAGGGTAGTAACCACAGTCATCATTCGCGCAAAAAAAGTACTACCCGCCTGTGTTTGGGAACCAAAACTGGTACGTCGCCATATGACCGCCGGACGAATTGCTCTCTCAGCCGCATTATTAGTCGGTTCCACGCCCTCGGTCGTTAGAAAAAGCCACATCGCAGATTCAATCTTCAGTAGTTGACGACAAGTGCGAACTGTTTTTGCGAGAGGGGTTTTTTCCTGGGATGTAATTTGGTAATCTGCCGCTTCAAGTAATAGTGCTTTGATTTTGCTACGAATACATGAAGCTAATTCAATAAAATCACTTCGAGCCAAAGTCCCATCTCGAACCCGATGCCATAATTCAAACAACTTTTCCTGTTGTTTGAGCAGAGCCGTCCCTAATTCTTGAGATACCCCAGTGCGTTCCGATATTTTGGTAAATTCACGTTTCAAATGCGCCCAACATAACTGCCTACGTTCCAAGTTAACCCAGTTGTAAGATGCATATCTATCTGAATTTAAAATACCAGCAAAGTTCTCACCTAGTAGGTTTTTTGCAGCAGAGGTGCAACGAGTCAGAGCAATCTCAAAATATGTGACTAATGGCGTGACCGCAACCCATAGCCAAGCTTGACTGTGTTTGGGGTTACAACCATCAATATTTCCCTGATTGAAACTGGTTTCGTCTGCTCCCACTACTAAAGAGTGCTGGACATAAAGCTTTGCTTCATCTACACAATTTGCCACTGCATTGCTTGCTTCCAGTCTCAGTTTGTTGACCGTTCCCAACGACATTGGGATCTCAAATAACTCTGCTAGGGCACTTTGTACCATGCGTTGACTATTGCGGTACAGTCCACTCAGTAGTGCTACAACAGCAACAACTCTGACTCCGTACCCGCTGGGGTTAACGTCGTCGGGTAATGTTGCACGAGTCTGTGTTCCACATTTGGCGCAAGTCAATTGATGCAAGCGATGTTCTACAACAATTGGTTCAATCGGTGGAATCTCAACGATTTGGTGGCGATAGGGGTTGGAATCTTCTCCACTTAAACTCTCGCCACAACAGGCACATATTTTGGGATGGTGGTCGTATGAGGAGCTACATTTCTCTATTGGGTATAAATCTCGGCTTTTCCCCTCGTCGGGTAACATTGGGGTGTCACCACCCCGCAGTCCCCTAAGAACCGGACTTGACAGTTATCCCATCATCCGGCTCAAGCTCCCGTGGACACAGGTTTCTTGTCACCATGTATCTGTTTGTGACATTCAAGATGGACATGGACTAGGTTATTCACTTCGTCGTTGCCCCCTTTAGTCACTTCTAGAACGTGGTGGGTTTCAATGCGTTCTCCATTAAAGAGATGTTCGCCGCAAATTGGGCAGTGCCATTTTTGGTTCTGCGCTATTTGGTAAAGCTTAGACCCCTTGGCAAAATATGTTTTACCATACTTTGTAAGTCGCTCATTCCAATAGGTTTTGAGAGTAGGGTCATCTGGTGACGCCTTATCTTTAACCTTAACGTGTCGGGTAATTCCCGTGGTAGCCATCTTGTAGATGTAACTTTCTTTGGGCTGTCCCCTTCTGTCGCTGGAATTGGCTTTAAATACCCAATGGTCGTTCCCAATTCTTCCGAAATATTTGGGAATAATCCATCCCACACTTTTGTTTGGATGTTTTTTCAAAGCCCATTTGATGAGCATTTTTACCATCCTGTGGTCAAAGTAATGGAATGTGCGGCTGCTGACCCCATGTTTGTAATAGTTTGCCCATCCCCTAAGTATTGGGTTAAGAACTTCTATGACGACTTCCGGTTTTACATTCGGATGTGAGTTAAGCCAGGTTTTAATCTGACTTAATTTATTCTTCACCTTTTCCTTTTGGGGTTTAATGAGACATTTCCCCTGGTATTGCCTAATGTTAAATCCCAGAAAGTTAAAGCCTTCTGAAATGTGTTTTATTTGGGTCTTTTCCTCGTTGAGTTGTAGACCCCTTTGAGCTAGCCAGGTTTTTATCTTTGGCAGTATTTCCTCTATTTCTTCCTTTGTTTCGGCAGTAATTACAAAGTCATCCGCATAACGAATGAATCCGTATTTTCTGTATTTGTGCTGGCTGTGGACTTTCTGGTTACCATATTGGTATGTCTTGCCCCACCTAGTTTTTGTGAAGCTCTTAAGCCAGTCGTCCATTCCATCCAGCGCAATGTTGGCTAATAAGGGGGACGCAATTCCCCCTTGGGGTGTGCCTTCTTCCGTTTCGTGGAATACTTCAGATTCAACGTATCCTGCCTTCAGCCATTGTTTAATTAACTCTCTGCCCGGTACTTGACCAATGGTTTTGAGTATGTAATCATGACTGATATTATCAAACGCTCCCTTGATGTCAGCGTCTAATACCCAAGTGTCTTTGCCTTTTTGTAATCTGGCAAAACATTGCTCTATGGCATCATGACATCCTCTGCCGGGTCTAAAACCGTAGCTGTTTGCCTCGAATCTGGCTTCCCAACTAGGTTCTAGTGCGTTTTTGATTATTGCCTGTGCGACCCGATTTTTGATAGTAGGAATGCCTAGCGGTCGAAGTTTGCCATTTGATTTGGGTACGTATACCCTCTTCGTTGGCTGAACTCTCCAAGGTTGATATTCCTTCCATTCTTTCACCAGTTTCACCCGTTCAAGAGGTGTTTTCACCTTTTGACCATCCACGCCTGCTGTACGCCTGCCTTGGTTGTCTTGGGTTACTCTTCGCACTGACAATAGGAGATTGGAGTAGCTACGCATTAGCAACTTCATCAGGCTTCTCACCTGATTCCATCGCCCCAACTGTGTCGCACGATAAATTCTTTGTCTCAGGTTCTTAACCCTCTTGTTTACGGTCTTCCAGTCAATATCTGACCATGACAACAAGGTTTCCTTGGCTCCGATGTCATTACTGACTCTATCTTTCACGTTCGGTTCAGTTCCATTTACTCAAATTTATCGTTGAGAACCAACTGGAAGTCTGCCATCTTTCAATGTAAGGCAAATTTTGAACCTCTATTCCCCGCATTACCAGGGACATTCGCTTTTTCCAGCATCCCTTACCCTCTAAATGATTCCGTCTTCCTTGCGGTTGACCTACTCAAGCTATCGACCTGTCGCTTGAGAACTTATAGGGCTTACTGTAGTTCCGTGTGTGTGAGATGCGTTTGGGGGTAGGGTTCCATCTATGCTCCGGTAGGGATATGTTCTGTCGTCTTGCGGAGGTCACGACCGTCAAAACCTCCTACTTACCTTTTGGTCAGAGTGTATCAGCCTGATTTCACTCTTTACAACTGACGAAGCCTCAATGATGGTTCACTCACGTTAACCCGTTCCTAACTTCCCCTTGCCCTTGCCCGGATTAGGCTTCCAGGTTTGGATTCTTTCGTGGTCTGCATTCCGTCAGTTTTATTACTTACTCCTGACGTGACCGGACTCCCGGAGAGTCTTTTACGTGGGGACAGTGGGACAGAATCCACCGGGAGAGAAGGCTCTCCACTCACTTTGTGAGGCTTACACTAAGCCTCAAACACGCGACTTACTACATCGCACATGACCCGGTTGACCTCCCCGTTTTTTCCCGCTTTTTTTCTGAGTTGATTTCTTGCCAAATCCTGGTGGGTCACTTGAGGGTGGTGATGATGAGTTCAAAGATGTGCGGTTCACTTTTTCGACTATCTGCTGATGAACCGTTTGTAATTGTGTGAGTTGTTCCGTCAGTTGATTAATTTGCTGCCCCATATCCTCTACCAGTTTTTTGACACTGGCTGGAGTTTTTTCCCAATCATTCGCGGGAATCTCGTCGGTGCTCTTGGGACGTTTTTCTTCCATAAATCTTACATTACCAGATTCTGGTCACACTGTTTTCCGAATCTACACTAGAATAGACCCCTTTCCCTGAACAGTAGTCCGCTCCCACTCACAACATACCCTCATACCTCTGCCCACGTGCTCCCAATACTTCCCCAGTTCGCGATCGCACCCCTTACGGTTCACTTGTTTCTCTCATACCTCTGCCCACGTG
>JAWQFQ010000414.1:0-4256 GCA_035967975.1 Scytonema sp. PMC 1070.18 | reverse complement strand
AATTCGACCGCTTTTCTGAGTGGTATATAAGCCATACACTCATGTTAGCATACTTTAATAAAAGTGAACAAATATTAGTAAAGTCCTAACTAGTTATCGACCCTCTTGTTTACGAAAAAACACAGTCTCAACCTTTTCAAACACTGCTCGATAGACGGGTTCTCCTTTGTTTGTCGTGACGACTTCTCGTTCAGTCGGAACGGGTAGGGGGTTTTCTGCGAGCCATTCTCCGTTACCTTGTCTTTGGAAAGCAGGATTTGCAGAAAAGCGATCGCACATCTCTTCTGCTAAAAACTTGATATCTGATTGCAAAAAAACAACTCCCCCAGGAGATAAAAATTCCGCCAATTCTGCTACTAATTCTGGTTGTACCACACGCCTCTTGGCGTGGCGGTTTTTAAACCAAGGATCGGGAAATTGAATCGTCACCCGCTGTAAACATCCTTGGGGTAATTCTGATAGCAGCGGACGCAAGGAGTTGTTCACATTACAAAACAAATAGTAAAGATTCGTCAATCCCAACTCATCGCGCAACTGACTAGCGTCCACCACTAATGGTTCTCGGATTTCTAAACCCAAGAAATTCCACTCTGGTTGTATTTGAGCCATATTCAACACAAACCGTCCCTTGGCGCAACCAATGTCTAAGTGTAGGGGTTGGTTCGGATTGGTATAAACCTTTTCCCACTCTAGAGGACTCAGGGGTGTTAAGTACTTATGAGCAAGTGGGTTTACGTGTTGACGGACTCTGACAGCAGCCAAAATGAATTCTCCTTTTGATAGTTGTTAGTGGATAGTAGATAGTAGATAATTGTGAATACACATCTTGGTGCTTTTCTACATTGTTATTTATTCTGTTTATTCCCACTAACCACTATCTACTATCAACTATCTCTATATGTATATAAATGTTAATTGGGATCGCGGGTAGGCAGTAGCACGAGACAAGCAGTTATACTTTTTTGTAAAAGACTTTTTTACACCCTGTTTTTAAATTATTATTACGTCAATGACTTCAAATTTTCGCTTTGCTATAGTCAGCGACTTGCACCTTGCACTTCCTCATACTATTTGGGATCATCCTAGTCGGTTTCATTTGGTAGAAGTTAGTATACCCGCATTTGAGAGTGTATTAGAGCATTTAACGCAGCTGAATTTGGATTTTCTTTTGCTACCTGGAGATTTGACTCAGCACGGGGAACCTGAAAATCATACTTGGTTGCAGGAACGTTTGGCAAAGTTACCTTTTCCTGCTTATGTCGTTCCTGGAAATCATGATGTTCCAGTCTTGATGGCAAATGAACAATCAATTGCTTTCCGTGATTTTCCTTACTACTACCGTAAATATGGTTACCAAGATGCTAGTCAACTTTACTATACCTGTCAACTCTTACCTGGAGTCAAGCTGATTGGTCTAAATTCTAACTCTTTTAACGACAAAGGAGAACAAATAGGGCGTTTGGATGCAAAACAGCTTCGGTGGTTAGAAGAGGTGCTGGCGGCTTCTGGAAATGATGTGGTGTTAGTGATGATACATCACAATGTCGTCGAGCATCTACCCAATCAGTTGCGCCATCCAATGGCAAATCGCTATATGTTGGAAAATGCTCCAGAACTTTTGCAACTGCTGCGCCGCTACGGTGTTAGGCTGGTGTTCACCGGACATTTACACGTCCAAGATGTTGCTTACTCTAATGGGGTATATGATATCACCACAGGTTCTTTGGTTAGCTACCCCCATCCCTACAGAATTTTAGAATTTCATCAGGATAATCACGGTCAGGAATGGTTACAAATTTTATCCTACCGCGTGGATTCAGTCCCAGATTTTCCCAACTTACAACAATCCTCACGGAAATGGATGGGCGATCGCAGTTTCCCCTTCCTGATGAAGCTACTCACTCTACCTCCTTTAAATTTACCTACGGCGGAAGCAAAAGAACTAGCTCCTTGTCTGCGGGATTTTTGGGCGAACATGGCTGATGGCGATGCTATCTTTGACTATCCTCACTTCCCATCAAAAGTCCGTCACTACTTTGAGAAGTATGGTGCGATCGCCCCGTGCGGAACTCCTGCGCTGATTGATAACAATACAACGCTGTTACTTTAGATGATAGTGGTTAGTGGTTAGTGGTTAGTAGTTAGTAGTTAGTGGTTAGTGGTTAGTGGTTAATGGAAAAACAACTATCCACTATCAACTATCCACTATCAACTATCAATCCCCATTGAACGACAAATTCCAAATACCGAAGTGTAATTGTGTACCATAGTGCTACCGCCGACAGGACCAATTTCGCCAGCGCAGAAAAAGCCTGCTAGAGGTGTATTATCAAGGTAGCGGCGAAAGAGTTGGGAATCAAAGTTAGGTTTTCCATAAAGTCCTTCACCCCTTCCCACACAGGAAAACATCAAAGCACCTATGGGGGCTGATGTATCGGATTGTTGATTATGGTAGCGTTGTAGTAAAAATTCTAAATCTTCTGCTGAAGCTTGAGCGTCACGTAAGTGAAATTGCAAACGCTGTCCCGGACGGACATAATCAGCGATCGCAATAGCACCTGCTGATGGCTCCACTCCTAGTATGCTGCGAATGAGAAAGTCTCCCTGGCGCAAATCTTGCTTGAACTCATCCATTGCTAACCCAATAAACAGGGAGTTTTGTGCTAGCATTCGGTCTTCGTCACTAAGACTAGCTATCAAATCTCGCAGTACCACGAGTGGTCTCTGTTCGTCTAACTCTAGAATAATATTGCGATCGCCCTTTGTCACTTGGTGAGTCTTTCCAATTGGACGACATCCTTGTGCCACAATCGTTTCCACAACAATATTGCCACTTAAAGCGACTCCAATCGTTCCTTCCCGATACAAACGGTCATTCAGGAACAAAGCTATCTGACCACCCAAACCACCACTACTTGCTTGTCCTCCCACTGTTACAGAGCCAGGATAGGCGAAGTCTAGACCTTGTAGCAAATCGTTAATTGCTGATGAGAAAGACCCAGACAGTAAAATAAACTGAGGTGCAGAGGAAGGTAAAACCCCTATCAAATCAACCCAAGCATCGGGTGGACCGTCTAAGTCGGGGATTTCTTCATTGAGAATGTGAAACGGTTGAATGCTGACTCCTGGAAGATGCGCTAAAGTCAAACTTAAAGCGGGTTCTGCTTCCAACTCTTGGGTTTGTCCCCACTGGCTTGTACCGATGACACCACCCCCACTACAGCCGATGAGCACGGGTACTGAAAGTTTCTCAGCCAGTAAAGGTAAGACTCGCGAATACTCACTAGTAAAAGCAGACGAAATAAACACCAGCCCTAAATCCGCAGGTGCTGTTAATGATGAGACAGCTCGTTGTACCACATCTGCAACAGCTGCTTCCAAAGAAGGACGGGTTGATAGGGCATTTGCCCACTGCATTTGGTCTGCCATGAGTTTTATATTCTTTCTCTTCTTAGGATAGTCGTTTTTTTTGCGTCTATCGAAGAGAATGACCAAAGAAAGTATAACTGATCAAGGATGATGGATGGAATCGACTGTAGAAACTTCCTGGTATTATCCCTTAATTTTTGCATAAAGTCACTATGGTTATTGTACAATTTCCTCCGTTAATTTGGTATAGTCAGTAAAATATTAAAATAAATAGATGAATTAACCATACTCATCATAGTAAGCTGTATTAGTTATTAAGCATACCACTATTGCCTGTCTAGAATAACGGACCGGAGCAGTAGAATAGAGAGTGATAGTGCAAAAACTGTCTTTTTTGAAATTTTTCTATACTTGTATTGAAAACACGTAACAAGACTATGACTATGAGCAACATCCAAGACCAAATCGACCAAGAACTTGAACAAGCACGTGCTGTTTGTGACGTCTCAGGTAGCAACTCCGCTGAATGTGCAGCTGCTTGGGATGCTGTGGAAGAACTGCAAGCGGAAGCTTCTCACCAACGCACTTCCAAGCCCAAAAACTCCTTGGAAAAGTACTGTGACGAGAACCCAGATGCTGATGAGTGCAGACTCTACGACGAATAACAGTTAACTTAACCACTTTTTATAGCTATTGAGCAAATCCGTGGGAAGCTTTTTCTATGCGGATATCTCTTTAGCAAGACTTGTCAGTTAAATCTCACTCGACCTTTGTGTATCGTCCACATCAAGCGGAAGACCGAGGTAAAGAGTGAGGTTTTATTTATATTATAGATATTATAAATAATTTTTATGAAACATAGGGGTGTAGGGGTGTAGGGGTGTAGG
>JAWQFQ010000413.1:0-4277 GCA_035967975.1 Scytonema sp. PMC 1070.18 | reverse complement strand
CTACACCCCTACACCCCTACACCCCTACACCCTTACACCCTTACACCCCAATCTCATGATGTGGACTGAAATTGACAATCATATTAGTCAAGTCACTGGCGAAGAATTTCAATCGTCCCAGCGTCGGTCTGTTGGTGGCGGATGTATCAATCAAGGTTATTCTGTTGATAACTCTCAACGCACGTACTTTGTCAAGCTAAATCAAGCATCGCAAGTCGCCATGTTTGAAGCAGAGTCACTGGGTTTGCAGCAAATGTTCCAGACAGCTACCATCCGAGTTCCCAAACCAATATGTTGGGGGATCGCTGGTAATTCAGGATACATAGTTTTAGAATGGTTAGAAATGGGTTCTGGTAGTACCAATTCTTGGAAGGAGATGGGGAGAAAGCTAGCGGCGATGCACAAAGCTACCAGTAACCAGGGGTTTGGTTGGGACATAAACAACACTATCGGTTCCACACCCCAAATAAATACTTGGACAGCAGATTGGACAGAATTTTATACAAATCATCGCTTGGGTTATCAGTTCAAGTTAGCAAGACGACGGGGTGGTGATTTTCCTCAAGAGAAAAAGTTACTAGAAGCGATTCCCGAACTCTTGGCAAATCATAACCCACAGCCCTCCTTAGTACATGGGGATTTGTGGGGAGGAAATGCAGGGTGTACCGCTTCAGGAGAACCCGTGATTTTCGATCCAGCAACTTATTATGGCGATCGCGAAGTTGATATTGCTATGACCGGACTTTTTGGTGGTTTTTCTGGAGCTTTTTATCAAGGATATAGCGAAGTTTGGCCCTTAGAGCCGGGGTACGAACGGAGAAAAACTCTGTATAACTTATATCACATACTCAATCATTTTAATTTATTCGGTGGTGGTTACTTATCCCAAGCCAACCAGATGATTTCCCAGCTTTTACGGTAAACTTTATGTAAAGACATCTGTGTCCTGGAACACCAGGAGCGGTTTTTAAATTTAAATAGGTAATCTTAGGCGTGGGAAGGGAGTCAGCCCCTTCTCCTGACCTAAAGTCAGATATACTAACCCGTTTTAACGGGTTGATCGCATGATCGCCTGAATTTTAATTCAGGGCAAAACCTATTTAAAGTCTACATAAGTAATACCTGTTTAGATTATGACTAATCGTCAGTTCATATTGTTTAGTATTTTTACGGTTTATTTATATAGATATTGATAAGAGATGAAACTCTAGCTTGACCAGTAGATATGGAAAAGAGTAGCCATTTAGTTTCATAATGAGTAAAATTGTCCTACAAGAATTTGCATAAGTGCTTGTATCAAATATGAATAATCATCAACTACAGCAAATACACTTTGATAGTTTGAAAGTAAAGTACAAAATAGGTCAGGACCGAAAGCCAACGTCTGATACTTTTTTATATTGGATATTGCGAAAAGCTGATTTAGGCATGCAGGTCACAGATATAGAACTTCAATGGTTAGCAGAGAATCGCTTATTTAAGTGTATTGATTTCATTTGTTTACAGCACTTCAAGACAGAGGAAAAGAAGAGACTAGAAGCCGAGTTAATGCAACTACGAACTAAGTACCGCATTCCACAGACCCTAAAACTCCCTATCGATAGTGCCATATATTCAGTTCTTTGGAAACTAGAAACTGTACATACACTTGCTGATTCAGACTTTGAACTACTGAATACTCATGGTCTTAAAGAAACAGTTGCTTTGATTCAGGACATCTTAAATTTCTTCAAGCTAAAAGTTAAGTATAAAGCCACGCAGCATCAGGATTTAGTTTTTAAAGAATTTCTTTATCTGATTTTGAAGAAGATTGATGCGAAAGAGGAACTATCTGATTCTGAATTTGAATGGCTTTTAGAATCAGGTTTTGAAGAAACATTAGAAATCTATGAAAAACAGGAAAAAATAAAAAAATCTGAACTAGAACTCTTACAATTAAAATCTAAATATCAAGTTGATTTTTATTCAGACAATTCTATTAGTAGTAAACTTTTTTCAATTTTAAAGAAACTTGAATATGGTGATAATTTAGATATAAGAGATATTGATTGGCTGAAAAAGACAAAACTGGAAATTCTAATCAAACTAGATGAAGAGCAAAAATTAAACAGAATATTTATTCATCTTAAAAAATATTATAAAGCTGAGCAACATCTGGAGACAGAGCCTTTAAGTCAGCTATTTAAAGTTCTTGTAAAAATAGCTTATTGTGACAAAAGGTTTACAAAGTCATTTGAAATGATACATATATTACCTGAAAATTTAAAATCAGACTTAAATGAAAAAGATATTAAATGGTTAATAGAAGAAGGACTTTCAGAGACAGTAAATAAGGCACGTCAAATTCATTTTGAATTGTTAAAGAATAAATACCAAATTATAGACCCACATTTATCAATAGAGCCATTTTATGAGATTATGCTCAAACTTGAGCGTAAGGAGCGGCTAGACCCAAAACAAGTCATTCAATTAATTGAAGAAGGTCGTCTTGCTTCCGGTGGAAAGATAGCGATCGCCTACTACAGATTAGAAGCAATATTTTATGAAAAAGAATATCAGCGAACTGGAAATAAATGGAACCTACCTAGTGCAAGTAGTAACTGGCGTAAAGCAACTGAACCGGAAAAAGCCTTGAAAGTTACAGACAATGTAAATTGGAGTAAGGTGCAAGAACTAGACCTTAAATCTGCCTTATTAGTAACAAGAGGAGCCGCCTTTCGTGATTTAGATCGATTGGATGAAGCAGAAAATTGTGCTGTACAAGCTATGGAATCCCAACCTGATAGTCACCAGCCTTACACTTTGATGGGAGCAATTTGTTATGACCGAGGTATATATCCTGATGGTGATACCTACTTTGCAATGGCGTCAGAACGGGGGGCTAATGATACTGACGACGAAATTGAGAGAATTGTGAGAATGACAAAGGACAAGGCTAAGCGTACAGAAGTGGCAAAATATCTGATTAGCAAAGATGTAAAGCGCTATGCATGGGCAAAATCGTATATAAAGTAAGAGCAACTACCTGAGTTAAATGTCTTTGATGCAATTGTATTTCCAAGATTTCCTGTATGCTATAAACCTAAGCTACATATACCTATAGGGTAGCAATGAACTACGAAACTGCTCGCAAATTCCTGATTGACCAAACGGTTATAAGCGAGGACAACCCGGATGCTCTGTTGATGCGTTTGCAACAGGGGAAGCCACCAGTACCTGGTCAGATAACTTCAATTTTATTGGCACTGAAGGTTGTATTTGAAGGTCTAAAAGATTATACCACAATAGATCGATCGCTGGTTTATGCTTTGTATCAGTTAACTGTTAAGGCTCAACAGCTATATGGATTGGGGCGCAAAGTTGGGGTAGAATGGCCTCCACTGCTCAAGGAAGATTTACTCAGAATCGCGATCGCCACAGAAAGTATTTTTTCTGGCGAGTGGCAAAATTTACATTGATGGATAGTGGATAGTTGATAGTTGATAGTTGATAGTTGATAGTGGAGTATTTCTTAACAACTAACAACTAACAACTAACCACTAACCACTAACCACTAACCACTAACGATTTCGTAATTCTGATTCCAACTTATCTAAGTCAGATTTTAGCAAAACAGTCATTTGACCGGTAAATGCTTTTCCTTCTTTGGGCTGTGCGACTTCTACCCAGTAAGCATAGCGATCGCCCAAACGTAACTCTCCAGTCAATGCTTCGCGTATGGGAGTTTTGGCGAAACGGGCTGCATTAATCGCACTCTGGTTAGGATAGTCATAGATAACTTGAGCGTTCTTAAAGTCTTGATAAACATCTAAGCCATAAATGACTCGTAAAGATTCCTGGAGTCGCTCAATGGTCATACCGTTAATAGCATCATACATAGCAATGCGCTCAGAGCGAATTTTGCTACGGTCTTTAGTGAAGCCGACTTTACCAGGTGGTAACACTGATGCTTGAAAAGTAAATCTTTGAGCAGCTGTGTCACTCTTTTTCACCAAAAATCGCTCTCCCGGAGCAGGGCGAAGTGTCGGGTGTGCTTTAATCCAAGTTCCAACTTCCTCTGTTGCTTGTCCTGGTAAAGCACTGGCTTTTAAAGTAAAAAGTGTCCCCACATAAAAGTAGGGAATTAAGGAAAAAGGTAAAATAAAAAGTAGAGTTTTTCCTAGCATTTCTCTTCAGGGTAAACAGGGTATTCATAGTTTTCCCCTTTTCCCTTCAAGCATTAACCGTTAATTAAAATCTAAGCAAATCTAGGCATTGCTAGGTATTTAGACAAGCAC
>JAWQFQ010000412.1:0-4408 GCA_035967975.1 Scytonema sp. PMC 1070.18 | reverse complement strand
CCCACGCCTCACTTCGTGTAGGACGTGGGGCTTCTTTATGGGTTGAGCTAAAAAGTTCGTATTTGCACTTGGTTGACGCCACGCAGCGCGAACAACACACGCAATGACCCCCTGTCCACACCTAAGATTACCTATTTCAAAAACCCAGATAGCTCACTAGAAGCTAGAATGCGATCGCCAGAAGAATAAGCCGCCAACACAATCCAGTTGTTGAAGCAACAAGTACCTATGGCAAGCTATATATCTATATATAATGATATCACACCAGCCAAGGAATAAATGATGACACGAGAAAATACCATATTCAATTCGGACGTTTTTTTTCTTCGGCGAGGGGGTCAGAAAAACCCCGAAATGCCTATTTTCTCGTTGACCCGCTCGCTCTGGCTCCCTGACTGGGTTTCAGCCATTTTTACCCTCCTCTTCAACCCCGAAAATGACCCTTCTCACAGACCCCCTCGCAAATGGCGTCTGGACATCAGTCCCAGTAAGGGTTTAAAGTGGTAGGGGTCGCTTCTCTTCGGAGAAGTGGAATTAATGGAAACAATGGAATTTTCAGTTTTATTAGTCTTAGGGTAAAAGCCTGTCGCTTCTCTTCGGAGAAGTGGAATTAATGGAAACTCAAACACGTCCTTATCGGTCTTGTCTTTGTCACTTTACCCAGGCGATGGCAGTAAAAAAGCTTGAAATGCTGATAATGACGTTGAGCCAAAGAAGCGATTCTAACAATCACGGAAGCAGTAGATGGCAGTAAGTATGTAAGAGATAGACAAACAGGGGAAACCCTGAGATAGCAATGGTTTGTGAGCTTGATATCATTGAGCATTGAAGCGATTTGGCGTTGCTTGCATACGGAAAAAGGAAGCAACAATGGCAGTTAAATGAGTACAAAATTACCAATGTACTAAAAATATATAGTACAAGAGATGAAAAAAATCTAAGAGGTTGTTTGAAAAGTGGTTGGCTGTGATTTTAAGCACTTATTGATCCCCCCTAGCCCCCCTTAAAAAGGGGGGAAAAGACTCTAACGGTCCCCCTTAAAAAGGGGGATTTAGGGGGATATTGAATATGATTGCTACTGATGAAAGGACTTTGAAAACATCCTCTAAAAGTGGCTCAGAACAATGTCGGAATTGATACAGGAAATCAAGTCGTTGAATATAAGTCCAGGTAAGGGTTTGAGCGATTCTAAGCCAAATTGTATGGAAGCAGTTGGTGGCAGTCAGTAGAAGAAAATGAACGCGGATGAGGTTTTTCGGGAAAAACAGTTGCTCAAATGTCTGGATGTAATCTAAGTAAAAACCTCATAAAAAAGTGATAATGTAGACAGATTGTAATTTAAGTAAATGGATTTTCCAGCTAGGTTGGTCATTATAACGGTATAAAAAAAATTAATCAATCCGGTGTTTTCTCCCTGAGTGTGAAAGCATGAATTTGGGTGAGCTTTTGTTGTTATATAATATTCAATTCAAGCGAAGCTATTGCGATCGCCAGTTGGAAGAGTGATAAACTAGACAACAAGTCCGAGCAAAAATCTGGTGTATAATAGTTGTCATCTTCCGGAATTTTCTACTTTCGTTCCTGAGTGGAAGCACATCGTGGCAGTAACTGCCATCAGCTCGTTCAAGTTACATCTACCACCATAATCAATACTGCAAGGGATAGCGCCAAGAAATAAATTTCACCCATCTAGAGCTAAAGTCAGATAAATCTGACTGAATACGGCTTTTAACGCGTTTTAACGGGTTTTAGCTTTTAGCCCAAATTTTAATTTAGGGCAAAACCTCCAAGTATTGCCACCATAATTCGTTCCTAAATTCAGCAACGCTCCAGAACCAAAAAGGGGTCAAAAAGGGAAATGTTAACCTTGGGATTACATCTCACATTCCGCACCTCATCGTGTAATACACGTAGATTTCCATTATCTGGCTAATAGTGGTTAGATAACAATTATGAATTCTCAATATAACCCAGTATTAATACTTAATTATTCAACGCTATTAGAAATTCTTCTTGAATCTTGAAATACTACATTTAAACTACAAAATATTGAGTTATGCAGATTTAACCTCTTTGATGTAACTTAAGAGGTGATTAAAGAATGCAGTAAGAGAACTTATTTGCGGTGCATTAAAGTATTTACTTCGAGGAGACTTGTAACAATGTTAACTCGCTTGGCTAGAACAGTTTCAATAACAGCGCTCTGGTTTGGTGTAGCAATGGCTGCGATGCCAACTCAGAAAGCTTATAGTCAGACAATCCTTGATGGCATCGGTTCAATTTCTATTGCGATTCCAAGTATTCTTGAGAACTGGTTTGGTCGTGATACTAATAATTCAACACAACCGACAGTATTTTTTGATGCTGACGGTGACGGTGTGATTGAGCCAAATGAAGAATTTCTGTTTTGGGACGGTTTAAAGGAACAAAATCCTTTCGCTAGCTATGTCGTAGCTCAGAGTCCTATTGGTCGGAGTGCGATTCAAGGAACTGGTGGTTTTTTATTCGATTTCTATTCCAGCACCGCAACAGTAGTTAATGATGCACCAGGAAGCCTCATTGTCAATATCAATCCTGTTGATATTCCTGTTGTATTGCCTGTTAACGTTGATTTTAACGGTGATGGTGTCAACGATTTTCGGGTTCGGCTCAATCTAAGGCAAGCTTGTCGCATTGCTACAGGTGATATTACCAACTGGCAACAGATAGGTGGTCCCAATGCACCTATCAGACGCGTTATTCGTTCTGACGCGAGTGTTATTACCACTGCTTTGAGCAGAGCGGTTGAAAAGTGTGGTATCGAATTAGCAAATTCTGATGGAAGTGTGAATCGCGATGCTATCCAATTTGACAGCGGTAGAGATTTCGCCGAATTACGACCCGAAGGCGTCATTGATAGAGTTACCAGTACTGCAGGAACAATCGGTTATGTTGAGATTGGCTCTGCTCTTAACGTGGGGTTGAAAGTAAAAAGAGACTTAGTCGCCTTACGCCCCACCTTCAGTGATATAAATGGTGATGGGGTTGTTTCCGGAGGTGGAGAAACCAAGCTTGGATTCACATTTGGAACGGTTTCAAACTACGTTGGTTTTTATCTGTCTCGAGGCACTGCTCAAGAGCGGGAAGCTGCTGCAAAGCTGTGTCTGTACCTCACAAGGGGTGTCGATTTTAATCAAGATGGAGTTATCGATCCAAACTCTGAATCTGGACGTTTGTTTGCAACTGATGTCACTGAATTACTTGCACCACCTTCTCGTAAAGATTTAGATCCCAATTGTGGTACACTAATGCCCGGTTTTCCAGGACTTGATGCTGATGGCAGCGGTGTGATTGGAGACAACCCACAAGACTTGTTACCAGGCGGTGCGACTCCTATTCCAGGTCCGACTAATTGAGATCGGACTAACTAACCCACAACCCAATTTATTGTTATGGGAATAGGGTGTAGGGCACAATAGCAGAGGTTCTGGGTGAGAGAGGAGTAAGAAGCGCTTTTACTTTCCGCCTATTTTTCAATCGGCTAGCAATCATCGCTATCACACCCACGATTATTACCAGGGTAAAAATTGCGTATCGCTGTAGCAATACTAACATAATCAGAGTTGCATCAGTGGTATACATCACTGGAGTTATCACCATAACAGTATACAAGGATTCAGGAAATACATAGTTCTCTACCTAATACTACTTGAGGCTCCAGAAACCAGGTTTCTTCAAGAAACCTGGTTTCTAATTTTTGCTTATCCAAGTAGTATCAATACTGCAAGGGTTATAGTGCTCATCCCGTTTTGATCCCCCCAGCCCCCCTTGAAAAGGCAGGGCTGATTCATTCGTAATGATATGTATTTTGTCAATATGATTGGCGATAAATATCAGGGCAAAAGTCATAAATTGTTGACCATCCTGATGCCTAACATTGAATGCCAAGCTCGTTTTTTATCTCCTGAACCCTTGCATTTGTACGCCTTTTAGGGAATGAATCAGCCCTGCTTGAAAAGGGGGGTTTAAAGCCCTGCTTCATAAGGGGGTTGGGGGGATCGAGTCAAAACCTTCAAGTATTGCGAGTAGTATTGGTTCTTTACCTTCCCGATGGGTGAGGGGAAAGGTTGGAAATGTTGTCGGACCATACCAAAGTCACTGAAGAGGCGGAGGGGTATGACTCAGCAGATTTATGCAGGTACTTTCGTGATTTGTGCTCTAAAATTTATACAAGTTTTAAATTACACAATAAACTCTTGTTGAAACACCTTGTATAATATTTACTATCTTTCCGGCTTTTAGACTTTGCCTCCTTTATGGAAGGACATCGTGGCAGTTACTGCCATTATCTGTTTCAAGCTACATCTCATCAACGAGATGCGCTCACCTCATCATTGTCGATGGATTGACTATATAGATCGCATTGATG
>JAWQFQ010000411.1:0-4440 GCA_035967975.1 Scytonema sp. PMC 1070.18 | reverse complement strand
CCACACCCCACACCCCACACCCCACACCCTACACC
Organism: Scytonema sp. PMC 1070.18; assembly: GCA_035967975.1. GTDB lineage: Bacteria > Cyanobacteriota > Cyanobacteriia > Cyanobacteriales > Nostocaceae > Scytonema. Next base: position 4,405 of record JAWQFQ010000411.1, on the reverse strand, counting down.
CTACACCAAATACTTCCCACACCAATTCACCATTTCCCAGAGCACGTGTCCTACCCCTTCACGAGAGTTATAACCGTGGTCTTCTAAAGGTAACATTACCAGACGAACAGTTGCTCCTAGTCCTTTGAGGGCTTCATATAATCGTTCTGATTGGAGTGGATATGTCCCGGAATTCCTATCTTTTTCCCCATGAATTAATAAAAGTGGAGCTTTGACTTTAGCAGCATGAGTAAAAGGAGACATATGAATGTAAGTCTCTAGTGCTTCCCAGAAATGACGCTGCTCCTCTTGAAAGCCAAAGGGAGTGAGAGTGCGGTTATAAGCTCCACTTCTTGCAATTCCCACACGGAACAAATCGGTATGTGCTAGTAGATTTACGGTTGTGAATGCTCCATAGGAGTGACCGCCGATACCAATACGTTTGGGGTCAGCAATCCCACGTCCGACAACGTAATCTACAGCTGCTTGTGCGCTAGCAATCAATTGTTCTACGTATGTGTCATTGGGTTCAGCATCACCTTCACCGATTATAGGCATTGTCGGACCTGAAAGAATTGCATAACCCTGAGTTAACATAAACAGAACAGAAGCACGGTTGGGACGGTTAAATGTGTTTTCCGGTTTATTAATTTGTCCTGCAAATTGCTTGTCTTTAAACTCCTCTGGATAAACCCAAAACAACATGGGTAACGGACCATCACGGGTAACATCATAGCCGGGAGGTAAATACAGTTTGGCAGAAAGTTGGACGCCATCTGCTCGTTGGTATTTCACTACCTCAATGTGAGAACCCGCTAACTGGGGTGCTGGGTCTTGGTAATGGGTGAGTGCGGTGGGAATTTGGTTGCTGTTGCGGGTGAAGAGAAAATAATTAGGTGGTTCAGTTTGAGATTGGCGACAAGAAATGACGGTTTGTGCTTCATCATCCAGTAAGTAGTGGATTTCCTCGTAATAGGGGTCTTGACATCGCCACAAGCGTTTTGTGTCAAGCGTATCTAAATCAAAGGAATCCAAAAACGGATAAACTCCCTCTGGAGAAGCACCGCGACCGTTGAGGTAAATGGTGTGACTTCCTGGAGCAAAGCGGAGGACTCTGTATCTGTAGGGTCCAACCGTCATCATCGGCGCACCGGGACTGGTATATTTATCTTCATAACTGCGGTCAAAGAGCAGTTGGGGTGGGGTTTCTGGCGCTTGTGGATAAATTCGCCAAACTCTCTCTTTACGGGTATCATGCCATCTTTCCGACACTAGGGCTACATCTTCCTTTCCCCACGCAATGTCATGAAAGCGATACTGCGATCGCCATAATTGTTTAGGAGTACCAGTAAAAGGAGCATCTAATTCAAATAAAGCGTCCCTGTGGGGGACATCAATTGTGGGGTTACCGCTATCCAACGCTTCTAACCAACACAATGTAGCGCCTGTGTCGTGACGCCAAGACACCGCTCTTCTTCCGGTCCGTACTTCGTCAAATTTCGTAGTTTTACGTATAAATAGAGGCGTATCAACTACGTCATAAATCAATTTACCTGTATTATCTATTACCTGAATAGTTTTAGGAAAGAAGGAAACGGGAAGTTGGTAGGAAAATGGTCGATGCAGTTTCTTGAGTAAAATGTAATTGCTATCAGGAGAAGGTATGACCTGATGAATCAAACTTGCAGACACTAAGACTGTACGCTGACCGTCTAAGGTGACTTTTTCTAGAGTTGAGGTTAAATAATATTCAAATAATGCTTCATCATGAGGATTTTTAAGAAGATTTGTAAAAGTGCGACTTGGACTTTTTCCACCTAAGTGCTCCTCAATCAAAGGTCCGGAAGGAACAATTGGTTTAGTAGGAGGTTCTGGGCGATTCGATGGAATCAACTTACAGATGAGAGCTTCATTTGATAGCCAACGGTAAGGTTCTCCATAAGCTGCATTCAGTATCGGTTCCGTTAAGCGTTGAGGGGTTAAACTATTAATATCCAAAACCCACAGCTCTAGTCCGCGTGTTTCTTGAAGAAGAGTAAAAGCGAGATATGAGCTATTTGGCGACCAATGAAGGAAACCAATCCGAGGGCGATCGCTTAAAGCCACTGTTTTACTCTCTTCGGGGGAAGCTACCGCCCGAATCTTCATGCTGTGAAAAGGATGATAGCGAGCAGGAACATTCGTTTTAGGATTTAAGAGCAACCCTGCTAGTGGAACTTCTGGCTCCGCAAGGTGAGCAAGTGGGCGCAACAAGGGTTTCTCCAACTCCACCATCCATTTGCGATCGGGAGACAAGCTGATTGCTGGTGGTGGGGGAGCATTGAGAATTTGGTTAATTTGCTCTGGGGGTAATTGCCAAATTTGGTTAATAATGGGGGTTTGTTCCATGTTAAGTCGGTCAAGCTAGCTTATAATCCATAAAGTACCAACTTCTAGGATAATGAATAATTCGTAATCCATAATTGAAAAGTTTTGATATAATTACAAATTACGAATGCTTGTTCACCCCACACCCAACTAAGCTGTCATCGCTCCGTCAAACTCTTTTTCTAGTTTAGTTTTAGTGCGCTGGAAATCCTGAGCTAACTTGGCTAGTTGCTGTTGATTCATATATTTACGCACAGCACTGAAGATTTGGTTTTCTTCCTTTTGTATATGTTGCTGAATTGCTTTTTTCAATTGATTCATCTTTAATTTAAATTCCGGGTCAGTTGGTTTAAATTCCTGAATCTCCTCTAAGAGGGTGTTAGCTTTCCTATGTTCTTCTTCTGACTCTCGAACATATTTTTTAGTTTCTTCATATTCCTGCATTGCTTTATAGAAGACAATTTCTTCGGCTCTACTATGTAAGTTCAAAGCCTGATAAAGTTGATTGAAACAAGTGTACAATTCTTTATTTTGAGCAGTTTCTAGTTTGGCAAAAAGCTGCTCTATTTGTCGATGTTCTGATTCGATTAATGAAAGAATATTCATGGTTTTAGCGGGGGTCATGTTGTTTTACTCCTATAATAATTGTTTTTACACTATGTCATGCCAATCACTTCTAAATCTTCATGGACTTTAAATTATCTAACCTCTTTCTTGAGGTAGACAATCACTGTTAGATATAGGGCTATTGTACAAGCTTTAAGTGGGAGCGATCGCTTCAATTTCTTATATTTTTTAAACTAATTTTTTTATAAAGTAAATGTTAAATATTTAAATATTGCTACTTCACTGTCAGTATACAAAGAAAATTTTATACTTGATATTAAAACAGAATACACAGGAAATTCCAATACTACTCGGATAAGCGATGCAGGAGAAACTGGGTTTCTGGGACTTCAAGTATCACGCTTGCGAGCAGTATTGCAGGAAATTCATAAATTGTTTTTTAGCTTCACGCAAAGGCGCGAAGAGCAGGTTAACCTCTTAGCGTCTTTGCGTCTTTGCGTGAGATTTTCATACTATCAATCAGCAAGACGGCTGCGTCCCTACTTCTCATGAACTGCTGACATTAACAACATATGAAAATTTCTTTTCCTAAACTTCTACACTTGTAGTTTTGAACTATTCTTTTCTCACTTCTTGAGCCATCTTCCGGTAATAATCCATTTGTGGATTGGGACGACGGCGATTAGCAGATCGAGCTTCAGGTGCTTTTGCAGGTTCAGGCTCAACATCTTCTTTTATTGTGTTTCGCTTTATCCCCTGTGCTGCATCCGATTCTAAGAAATATTGCGAATCTGAAACGCCAAAGAAACTACCAAAGAAACGAAAGAGATTGCCAAAGAAATTAGCGATATATTTGAAAAAAACCGAGAAAATCGCTACAACTCTAATTAAAGTATTCTGAAGAACTTGTGTTAAACGAGACATAATAGTGCTCCAATAGCTGCATACTTTTATTTTGACTTATCAATTTGAAAATATGCAGCCATTGTTACAAAAACTGTCAAATAGATGTGCATCTAATCTTCGTCAAGAGCGGGAAACGCCTCTTCAAACTTCCATAGCGCATCTTTATTATCAATGAACCAGATACGTGCTTCGGGAGTTAACTGACTCCAAACTTCTTCTATGGGGACATGAGGAGACGCATACCGATATTCTTGACCTAATGCTTTGAGATTTTCTAGAACATTATCAGGAATACCAAATTCACTCCAGTCTACTTCTCGGTATATCCCGGAAACCCCCCTAGCAGGGTCGAAAATCAACTGTACTGCTCGAATAAGGTCAGCGAAGTGTACTGGTTTGAGTTTATATATTTCCTGAATCTGAAGTATTTCGCGATTTTCTTGAGACATTGTCACTGGAAAGGTGAAAGGTTTGTGCCTATCGGATTTACTACCAGAGATATTGCCCCAATACCCTTAGTCTAACGCATCTCAGCCAGAACAGGATTCATTACACTCTCTTCCCCCACACCCCACACCCCTACACC